>JAQBQH010000220.1 GCA_028287105.1 Myxococcales bacterium | reverse complement strand
TCGTCGACGATCCTGGCGCGCGTCGGCGCGGCGCGGCTGTTCACGCTGTCGCTTTTGACCGCGACGGTGCGCTGGGCGCTGCTCTCGCGCGTGACCTCGGCGACGCTGATCTTGTGCCTGCAGCCGCTTCACGGCGTCACCTTCGGCCTCTTCTGGGTGTCGGCCGTGACGCTCGTGCGCGACCGCGGACACGTCGCCCCGACCGCCTCGCAGGGGCTGTTCGCGGCGGCCCTCGGCACCGGCTCGCTCATCGGCATGAACGTCAGCGGACGCCTGCTCGAGGCCGGCGGAGGACCGCTTTTATACGGGATGGCGGCCACTTGCGCTGCAATGGCGAGCCTATGTGCGTCTGTGTATGTGCGCCGCGCGCGGCTGTGATACCTTCCGCTCGTGCGCTGCCTCACCGTCGCGATGATGCTCGTTTGCGGCGGTTGCCAGTTCTCGGTCAACGCCCTCGCTCCGAACGGCCTCGGCCAATCAGACCTGGGTGTCGGAGGGGATCTCGCGACCGTCGACACCGACCTCGCCGCCAATGATCTCGCGCCCGGCCCCGACATCGCCGATCCCTGCGGGACGCCGCCCGCGCTCGGCGCCGGCAACATCGCCGCCCAGTGTGTCATCGGCAGCCCGCCGACCATCGATGGCGATCTCTCCGACTGGACGGCCGCGTCCCTCGCCGGCTTCACGCACGTGAGCGCCGCGCAGTCGACCGGCGCCTGGGATCCCGTCGAAGCGACCAACGACGGCGACTCCTCGGCCCGCTTCTTCGTGAAGTGGGACCTCAACTATCTCTACATCGCGGCCGCCATCAGCGACGACATCCGCGAAACGCCCAACAACACCGGGCCCGGTCTGACCGACAACGACGCGCTCGAGATCTTCCTCGACGGCGCGCACAACCGCACGCAGGCCTACGACAGCACCGACTGGCAGCTGATCATCTCGGCCGACAACAAGAAGGCGGCGTTCCAGAACGCCGTCGCCAAGACGTTTCCGAGCGGCATCATGTTCGCGCTCGGCGGCGCCAGCCCGAGCTGGAACGTCGAGGTCGCCATCCCGTGGGCGTCGGTCGGCGGCAGCGGCACCATCGGCCGCGTCCTCGGGTTCGACATCAAGCTCGACGACAACGACAGCGGCAACACCACGCGCGACCGCGGCCTCGTCATGTATTACACCGCCGTGGGCGCGGGGAGCCCACCGTGCAGCGCGCTCTATTGTCGTACCGATTCGTTTGGCGCCGTGCAGCTGCAGGGCCGCTGACGTATCTTTGGGATCTTGATCGATCCGATCCGCACGCTCCGCGCGGCGGTTGCCCGCGCTCTCGAGGAGCCGCTCGTCCGGGGTAAAGGCGGCTCCTGGCTGGTCGCCTGCTCGGGCGGTCCGGATTCCACGGCGCTGCTCGATGCGCTGGAGGCGCTCGGCCATCTGACCCTGCACGTCGCGGCCGTCGACCATGGGCTCCGACCCGAGGCCGCGGCCGAGGCTGCGGCGGTGGTCGCGGCGGCCGAGGGGCGCGGTCTCACCGCCACGCTCCTCCGCGTCACCGTCGACGGACGCTCGATGGCGGCGGCCCGGCGCGCTCGCTACGACGCCCTGGCCGCGGAGGCGCATCGCATCGGTGCCGGGGTTCTCGCGACCGGCCGCACCGCGACCGATCAGGCCGAGACGCTGCTCGACCGCCTCGTGCGCGGCGCCGGCTCGCGCGGGCTCGGCGCCATGGCGCCGCTGCGCCGCATGGACGCGGCGCTGTGGTTGGCGCGGCCCCTGCTCTCGGTCGCGCACACGGAGGTCGAGGCCTACGTCGCCGCGCGCGGCCTCGCGGTCGTGCGCGATCCCACGAACGGCGATGTCCACTACCGGCGGAGCCGACTGCGCCACGAGGTGCTGCCGCTCTTGCGCCGCGAGCGTCCCGACCTCGACCGCGCGCTCGCCGAGACCGCGGCGCGTCTGCGCGGCGACGCCGATGCGCTCGACGCCGTCGCCGCCGAATCGGCCGCGCGTCTCATCGCCGCCGATGGGAGCCTCGACGCCGGCGGTCTCGACGCCTTGCCCGAGGCGATCTTTGCCCGCGTGGTCGCGCGCGCTTCGGGCCTGACGCTCGGCAGCGTCCACGTCGCGGCGCTCAAGCGGCTGTGCGGCGATCGCCGCGGCACGCGTTCGCTGGACCTCCCGTCGCAGATCGTGGCCGAGCGGCGCTACGATCGGCTTTCCTTCGGCGCGCGCGCGACAAAAGAGGCGCCTCCCGTCACCGCGGAGGTGGCAGTTTCGTCTTCGGGGATTTACCTTTTGGACCGGATGTCGATCGCCATCAGCTCACAGCTCTACGAATCGCTCGGCGCCGCACCGCTGGTCTTGCGTTTCGCACGTGCAGGCGATCGCACTAGCGCCGGCAAGGTTCAAGACCTATTGGTGAATCGTAAGGTCCCTCGTCCAGAGCGCGCGCGCCTGCCCGTGTTGGCGCGCGGCAAGCAGGTCGTCTGGATCGAGGGCGTGCGATTGACTGGCAAAATTGACTCCAATCATGCAAGCTGACAAGAGAGGCCACTTTGCGTCAGTCACATAAGACCATCCTGCTCTGGTTACTGCTCATTTTGATGTTCGTGAGCATCTATCAACTGTTCACGGGACCCTCGAAAGCAGCCGACGAAAAGGTCGCGTTCGGCTCTTTCATGCAAGAGGTCCAGAACAACCCCGCCCACATCAAGAAGGTCACGATCAAGGGCGAGCACTGGCAGGGCGAATACAACGACGGTCACAAGTTTCGCACCGTCGGCCCCGGCGCAGTGACCGCGGACGTCCTCAACAAGCTCGACCACGCGGGCAAGGAGGGTAAGCAGTCGGTGCCCTACGAGCTCGAGGAAAAGGACGAGAACTCGTTGTGGACGCTGCTGCTCGGCTCGTGGCTGCCGATGCTGGCGCTGGTCTTCATCTTCTTCTTGTTCATGCGCCAGCTGCAGTCGGGCGGCGGCAAGGCGATGTCGTTCGGCAAGTCCAAGGCGAAGCTGCTCGGCGAGCACCAGAACAAGGTGACCTTCGCGGACGTGGCGGGCGTCGAAGAGGCCAAGGACGAGGTCGAAGAGATCATCGCCTTCCTCAAGGATCCGAAGAAATTTACCAAGCTCGGCGGGCGCATCCCCAAGGGCGTCCTGATGATGGGCCCTCCCGGCACCGGCAAGACGCTGCTGGCGCGCGCCATCGCCGGCGAGGCGGGCGTGCCGTTCTTCTCGATCTCCGGCTCCGACTTCGTCGAGATGTTCGTCGGCGTCGGCGCTTCGCGTGTCCGCGACCTCTTCGAGCAGGGCAAGAAGAACGCGCCCTGCATCATCTTCATCGACGAGATTGACGCGGTTGGCCGCCATCGCGGCGCCGGCCTCGGCGGCGGTCACGACGAGCGCGAGCAGACGCTCAATCAGCTGCTCGTCGAGATGGACGGCTTCGAGTCCAACGAAGGCGTCATCTTGATCGCCGCGACCAACCGTCCCGACGTCCTCGACCCGGCGCTCTTGCGTCCGGGCCGCTTCGATCGACGTATCGTCGTGCCGCGGCCCGACGTCAAGGGTCGCGAAGGCATCCTGCGCGTGCACGCCAAGCGCGTGCCGGTGTCAGCGGAAGTGGACCTCGTGACGATCGCCAAGGGCACGCCTGGATTCTCGGGCGCCGACCTCGAGTCGCTCGTCAACGAGGCCGCGCTGCTGGCCGCCCGCAAGGACAAAGAGAAGGTCGACATGCGCGACTTCGAGGAGGCCAAGGACAAGGTCCTCATGGGTCCCGAGCGCAAGTCGATGGTCATCTCGGAGCGCGAGAAGCGCACCACGGCCTATCACGAGGCCGGCCACGCGCTCGTCGCCAAGATCCTGCCGGGCTCCGATCCGGTGCACAAGGTCACCATCATCCCGCGCGGCCCCGCCCTCGGCGTCACGCAGCAGCTCCCGGCCGAGGACCGCCTCAGCTACTCGAAGGATTGGGCGGAGAACCGCATCGCCATCTGCCTCGGCGGCCGCATCGCCGAGGAGATCGTGTTCGGCCAGATGACCACCGGCGCCGGCAACGACATCGACAAGGCGACCGACCTGGCGCGCAAGATGGTGTGCGAGTGGGGTATGTCGGAGCGCATGGGTCCGATCACCTTCGGCCACAAGGAAGAGCAGCCGTTCCTGGGGCGCGACATGGGCCACCAGGCCGCCTACTCGGAAGACACGGCGCGCTGCATCGACGCCGAGGTCAAGCGCATCGTCATGGAAGGCTACGAGCGCGCCAACAAGGCGCTGCGTGACAACGTCGAGAACCTGAAGCGCGTCGCCGAGGCTCTCCTCGAGTTCGAGACCATCGACGGCGCCGACATCGACACGGTGCTCAACGGCGGTAGGATCGAGCGCAAGCCGCCGCCCGCCCCGCGCACGCCCATCGTCGAAGCGGCCAAGGAAAAGCGGCCGTCGATTTTTGCCCGCCCGCCCGTCCTCAAGGACGAGCCCGAAAAAGCGTAGGACTTAAACCCGAAAAAGCCTAGTCGCCGCGCGGTTGCGCGCGCTATCCTCACGTGCGGATGGCGCTCGCGGCGGAGACCCTTGCCTTGCGGAGGGCGACGTTCGACTGGAGTCGAACGTACGTGATGGGCGTGGTGAATGTTACGCCGGACTCGTTCTCCGACGGTGGCGCGTGTTTCGACGAGGTTTCCGCGGTCGCTCGGGGGCGTCGGCTGTTTGCCGAGGGCGCCGATCTGGTCGACGTCGGCGGCGAGTCGACGCGGCCCGGCGCGGAGCCCGTGTCGGCTTCGGAAGAGGCGGCGCGCGTCGTGCCGGTCGTGCGGGCGCTCGCGGAGCTGGGGGCCGTCTCCATCGATACCTACAAGGCGGAGGTCGCGGCGTTGGCGCTGGCGGCGGGCGCCGAGGTCGTCAACGACATCTCCGGCGGCACGCTCGACCCGGCCCTGTTCGGGGTGGTGGCGCAGCATGGCGCGGCGGTCATCATCGGCCACCTGCGCGGCACGCCGAAGGACATGCAGGCGCACGCGCGCTACGACGACGTCGTGCGCGAGGTCGTCGCCGAGCTGCGCCTCCGCGTCGCGGCGGCGCTGGCGGCGGGGGTCGCGCGCGGCCGCATCCTCGTCGACCCGGGGCTGGGGTTCGCCAAGACGGCCGAGCACAACCTCGAGCTCCTGGCGCGGCTCGGCGAGCTCGGCGCGCTCGGCTTTCCCATCGTCGTCGGTGCGTCGCGGAAGGCGTTTGTCGGCAAGCTGACGGGACGCGAGACGGCGGCGCGCGAGTGGGGGACCGCAGGGGCCAACGCAGCGGCGGTGCTGCATGGCGCCAACGTGCTGCGCGTGCACGACGTCCTAGCGCAGCGTGACGCGATCGCCGTCGCGGACGCGATCGGGAGGGCAGCATGCACGCCCTAGCCGCGCTGTTTCACAGCCTCACCGTGCGCGAGTGGGTCATCGCCGCCGGCGACATCCTCATCGTCTACTACGTCATCTACCGAACGCTGCTGCTCATCAAGGGTACGCGCGCGGCGCAGATGCTCATCGGCATCGTCCTCGTCGGTGCCGGCTTCTTCGCGGCCAAGATGTTCGAGCTCACCACGCTCTCGTGGCTGCTCGACAACCTCATCAATTACTCGATCATCTTCTTCATCGTCATCTTTCAGCACGACATCCGGCGCGGCCTCATGCGCGTCGGGCAGAACCTGTTCATCTACGCGCGGCCCTACGAGCAGACCTTCGTGTTCGAGGAGGTCATCAAGGCGACCGAGCGGCTGGCGACCTCGCGCGTCGGTGCGCTCATCGTCCTCGAGCGTGACGCCGACCTCGTCGACTACTTGAACGAGTCGGGCGTCGAGATGGACGCCAAGGTTTCGGAAGAGCTGCTGGTGTCGCTCTTCCTGCCCGACTCGGAGAACAAGCTCCACGACGGCGCGGTCATCATCAAGAACCTGCGCATCGCGCAGGCGGGGGCGGTGTTGCCGCTGTCGGCGAACGCGCGGCTCGACAAGGCGCTCGGCACGCGGCATCGCGCCGCCATCGGTGTGACCGAGGAGACCGACGCGGTCGTGGTGGTCGTCTCGGAGGAGCGCGGGTCGATCTCGCTCTGCTTCGGCGGCAACATCGCGCGCGACCTCGATTCGCCGACGCTGCGCAAGGCGCTGCTCGGGCTGTTCCAGAAGCAGAAGCGGCGGGCCGCGGCGCAGAAGCCGAAGGAGCGCGAGGTGCCGGCGGCGCTCGAGGCGCTGCCGTTCGAGCGGCCGCAGCCGGCCGAGGAGCCCGAGATTCCGGCGACGGAGGGCGAGCGCGCCGACGCGGTCGACCGTGCCAACGGTGGCGACGTTGCCGACGAGAAGCCCGCCGAGTCGGCAAGCGCAGCGACGGCAGCTACGGCTTCCGAGGCCAAGCCGGTGGAGGGCTGATGGCGCGCCCACTCATCGTTCGCGCGTTCACCGACGAGCTCCCCATCAAGCTCCTGTCGCTGGTCCTGGCGATCACGCTGTTCGTGCTGGTGCGCAACGACAAGGACGCGACGTCGGGCGCCTACGTCAAGGTCATCTACACGCTGCCCGAGGATCGCGTGCTGGTCTCGGACCCGGTGCCCGAGGTCAAGGTGTCGGTACGCGGTCCGTGGACGAAGCTGCAGCATCTCGATCGATCAATCGATCCCATCCGCATCGATCTGACGCGCGTGCATACGCCCGACGTGCGCATCGACGACGATCTCGTGAAGCTGCCCGCCGGCGTGCGGGTCGCGTCGATCACGCCGTCGGAGGTTCACGTCGAGTTCGAGCAGCGCATCGTGCGCGAGGTGCCGGTGCAGCCGATCCTCGAGGGGCAGCCGGCCGAGGGCTATCGCGTGCTCAAGGTCGTCGCCGAGCCGAGCAAGGTGCGCGTCGATGGTGCCAAGAGCGCGGTCGACGCCATCGAGCGTGTGCCGACGCGGCCGCTGCGCATCGCCGACGCGCGCGGCCCGGTCAAAGGTGATGTGGCGCTCGAGCCGCCGCCGGTGCACACCCGCTTCCTCGAAGCGACGACCGTGATGGTGCGCGCCGACATCCAGCCGGCCATGGTCGAGAAGGTGCTCGACGACATGCCCATCAAGGTGGTCGGCCTGACCCGCATGGACGGCACCGTCGATCCTCCGACGGCCAAGCTGACCTTGCGCGGGCCCTCGGTGCTGCTCGGCGACGTTAGCGACAAGACCATCAGCCTCAAGGTCGAAGGCTCGCTCATCGACGGGCGGCCGCCGGCCAAGTACATCCGCTCCCTCGTCGTCAGCGGCCTGCCGGCCGGTGTCGCGGCGGAGGTGCAGCCCGACACCATCATGCTTACAACGAAGCGTAAGCGCGAATAGCGCGAACAGGTGAAAAACGTGACTGCTCCGATTCGCAAGCTGTTCGGTACCGACGGCGTACGTGGCCGCGCGAACTTCGATCCCATGACCCCCGAGATGGCGCTGCGGCTCGGCCGCGCCGTCGCCTATCACTTCCGCGCCAAGCACAAGAGCGGGCGCGGCCGCATCGTCATCGGCAAGGACACGCGCCTGTCCGGCTACCTGTTCGAGACCGCGCTGGCGTCCGGCATCTGCTCGATGGGCGCCGACGTCATGCTGTGCGGCCCCTTGCCGACGCCGGGCATTGCCTTCATCACCTCGTCGATGCGCGCCGACGCCGGCGTGGTCATCTCGGCGTCGCACAACGCCTACGAGGACAACGGCATCAAGATCTTCGCCGCCGACGGCTTCAAGCTGCCCGACGAGGTCGAGTCACGCCTCGAGCAGCTCATGGATCCCGAGACCGGCGCGGAGCTCGATCAGAATCGCCCGCATGGCCAGCACATCGGCAAGGCCACCAAGATCGAAGACTCGCGCGGCCGCTACGTCGTCTTCTTGAAAAGCGCATTTCCGCGCCACCTCACGCTCGAGGGGCTGAAGATCGTCGTCGACTGCGCCAACGGGGCCGCCTACAAGGTCGCGCCGGCGGTGTTCGCCGAGCTGGGCGCCGACGTCATCACGCTCTCGGCACGCCCCGACGGCACCAACATCAACGACGACTGCGGCGCGCTCCATCCGGCCAAGATGCAGGCGGCCGTGAAAAAGTACGGCGCTCACATCGGCATCGCCGTCGACGGCGACGCCGACCGCGTCATCATCTGCGACGAGAAGGGCGAAGAGGTCGACGGCGACACCATCATGGCGATGTGCGCGCACCGCATGATCGAGCGCGGCGAGCTCAAGCAGAAGACGCTGGTGACGACGGTGATGTCGAACATCGGCCTCGAGCGGTCGCTGCAAAAGGTGGGCGGCCGCATCGAGCGCGTGCAGGTCGGCGACCGTTACGTCGTCGAGGCGATGCGCACGCACGGCTACAACTTCGGCGGCGAGCAGTCGGGCCACCTCGTCTTCCTCGACCACATGACCACCGGCGACGGCGTCCTCGGCGCCTTGCAGGTCCTGGCCGTGATGCTCGAGTCGAGCCGGCCGCTCTCGGAGCTGCGCCAGGTGATGACGCGCTACCCGCAGGTGCTGGTCAACCTCAAGGTCAAAGAGAAGAAGCCGCTCGCCGATCTGTCGTTGGTGAACGCGCTCATCGCCAAGGTCGAGGGCGTGCTTGGCGCCGACGGCCGCGTGCTGGTGCGCTACTCCGGCACCGAGGCCAAGGTGCGTGTGATGGTCGAGGGCACCGACGAGGTCGTCATCCAGGGCTACGCCGACGAGATCGCCCACGCGCTCGGCCAGGCCTGCGGCGTCGCGTAGGCGCGCGCGCGGCCACACCGCGCGTTGACAGCGATGGGGCGGGCGGTTAGCGTCGACGACGTGGTGCGCGTCGCGCTCGTGTTGTCGCTCTTGTTCGCCGCTTGCGGCGTCACGCCGCGCGCCGGCTCGGGCGGCGGTGGGCAGGGCATCTGCCCCGACCATCCCGATCAATGCGGCGGCAAATGCTGCGGTACCTTGTGCCAGGACGTCTCGCGCGACCCGCAGAACTGCGGCGACTGCGGCGCCGTCTGCCCCGACGGCACCATCTGCCTCGGCGCGAGCTGCGGCTGCCCGCCGCACGGCGACAAGTGCAGTCTCGGCCAGTCGTGCTGCGGCGCGGTCGGCTGCGTCAGCCTCGGCAGCGACATCCGCAACTGCGGCCACTGCGGCACCCGCTGCCCCGACGGCGGCCTGTGCATGAACGGGCAGTGCACGTGCAACGGCGCGCCCTGCGCACCGGTGATCGATCCCTCGCAGTCGACCTCTCCGCCGCCGGGGTTCTGCAGCTGCTCCGACTCGTGCGCCGCCGACCCCACGCGCTCCTGCGTCGGGCCCAACTGCTGCTACGCCGACTACCTCGCCGGCAGGTGCGTGCCGGCGACGAGCTGCGGCGCCTGGACCTACAAATGAGCCCGCGCCGATGAAGCTACACGTCAATGTCGATCACGTCGCGACGCTGCGCCAGGCGCGCGGCACGCGCTATCCCGATCCGGTGTGGGCGGCGTCGCTGGTGGAGCTGGCCGGCGCCGACGGCATCACCGTCCATCTGCGCGAGGATCGACGCCACATTCAGGATCGCGACGTGCGCGTGCTGCGCCAGTCGGTGCGCGGGGTCCTCAACCTCGAGATGGCCGCCACCGACGAGATGGTGAAGATCGCGCGCGAGGTGCGGGCCGACGTCGTGACGCTGGTGCCGGAGAAGCGCGAAGAGCGTACCACCGAGGGCGGGCTCGACGTCGTCGGTGCGCGCGCCGCCATCGGCAAAGCGATCGAGGCGCTCGTCGGCGACGGCATTCCGGTCAGCCTGTTCATCGATCCGAGCGAGGAGGCGATCCAGGCCTCCAAGGAGCTGGGTGCGCCGCGCGTCGAGCTGCACACCGGCGACTACTGCGAGAAGCTGCACGCCGTGCAGCACGGCCCCGGCGACGAGGAGCTGGCGCGGCTGCACCGCGCCGCCACGCGCGGCCGCGAGCTGGGGCTGCACGTCGCCGCCGGCCATGGGCTCGACTACGACAACGTAGGCGCGGTCTCGGCGATCCGCGAGATCACCGAGCTCAACATCGGTCACGCCATCGTCGCGCGCGCCGTCCTCGTCGGCATGGAGCGCGCGGTGCGCGAGATGCGCGAGGCGATCGACCGCGGCCGCTCGGGGCGCGACGAATGACCGTGGTGACGCCATGATCCTCGGCATCGGCGTCGATCTCACGCCGATCAGCCGTCTCGAGCGCGCCTTCGCCGCGCATCCCGAGCGGCTCGAGAAGCGCCTCTTCACCGACGGTGAGCGCAGCTATTGCCGCGCGCGCGCCAACGCCGGTCAGCACTTCGCCGCGCGCTTCGCCGCCAAGGAGGCGCTGCTCAAGGCGCTGCACGTGCCCGAGGGGCTGCGCTGGCATGAGCTCGAAGTGGTCAACGACAGCGACGGCGCGCCCACCTTCCGCCTCAGCGGCAACGCCGCCGCCGCCGCCGCCGCGCAGGGCGTCACGCGCCTGCACCTGTCGATCACCCACGCCGACGATTCGGCGATGGCCTTCGTGGTCGCCGAGCGCTGATGTCGCTCCTCGTCACGGCCGCGCAGATGCGGGCGCTCGATCGCGAGACCATCGAGACCATCGGCGTGCCCGGCGTGGTGCTGATGGAGTCGGCCGGCCGCGGCGTCGTCGACGTCATGGCGCGCCACTACGAGCTGGCGCGCGCGCGCGTCGTCGTCTTCTGCGGCCCCGGCAACAACGGCGGCGACGGCTACGTGGTCGCGCGCCACCTGGCGGCGCGCGGCGCCGACGTCACCGTCGGGCTCCTCGGCGAGCGCGACCAGATCAAAGGCGACGCCAAGATCCACCTCGACGCCTGCGCGCGTTCGGGCGTGCGGGTCCTCGACGCACCGTCGGCGCCGCTGCATCGCAACGACCTCGCCATCGACGCCGTCTTCGGCACCGGGCTGACGCGCCCCGTCGGTGCCGGCCCGGCGCGCGACATCCTCGCCCGCCTGCGCGCCCATCGCGGCCCGGTCATCGCCGTCGACGTGCCGTCGGGGATGGACGCCGATCGCGGCGTCATCGGACCGTGCGTGCGCGCCGACCACACCGTCACCTTCGCGTTCGCCAAGCTGGGTCTCGTCGGCGCCGACGCGCTGCCGATGGTTGGCACGCTGCACGTCGCCGACATCGGCATCGGCGAGAAGCTGGCGCGCGAGCGTGGCGTCAAGAGCGAGCTCCTCGAGGAATCGATCCTGTCATCGCTGCGGCTGCGCGATCCCGCCGGTCACAAAGGCACGCACGGCCACGTCCTCGTCGTCGCCGGCTCGCGCGGCAAGACCGGCGCGGCGCTCCTGTGCGGTACCGCGGTCCTGCGCTCGGGTGCCGGCCTCTGCACCGTCGCCATGCCGCCCGAGGCCGCCGCCGTCGTCGAGGGGCGCGTGCCCGAGCTCATGATCGAGTCGCTCGGCCCGTCCGGCGCGGTCCAGGCGCTCCTCGCCGGCAAGCGCGCCGCCGCCATCGGCCCCGGCATCAGTCGCGACGACGCCTCGCGCGATCGCATCCGCACGCTCGCCCACTCGGAGCTGCCGCTCGTCGTCGACGCCGATGCGCTCAACGCCGTCGCCGCCGATGCTGCGCTCCTGCCGCGCCGCTCTTCACCGACGGTGCTGACGCCACATCCGGGCGAAGCGGCGCGACTGCTCGGCCTCTCGACCGAGGCCATTCAGCAAGACCGCGTCGGCTCGGCGCGCGCGCTCGCCGATCGCTTCGGCGCCGTGGTGGTGCTCAAGGGTGCGCGCACCATCATCGCGGCGCCCGACGGGCGGCTGGCGGTGAACCCGACCGGCAACCCCGGGCTCGGCACCGGCGGCACCGGCGACGTCTTGACCGGCTGCATCGCCGCGGCGCTGGCGCGCCTCTCGCCCCTCGACGCCTACGTCGCGGCCTGCGCGGCGGTCTACCTACACGGCGCCGCCGGCGATCGCGCGGCCGCGGGGCGCTCGCAAACCGGCCTGCTCGCCAGCGACGTCATCGACGCCTTGCCACATCTGCTCGCGCCGCGCTGACAATCTGGCAGCGTCGGCAGGCTAACTGTCGGGAACCACGCGCGGCACGGCGGTTGCTCAAGCAGCAGGCATGGAGCTCAACGACTTTGCTTCCGAGCTGTTGCCGCACACGCCACTCTTACTGCGCCTGGCGCGCCGCGTAGGCGCCTGTGACGCCGACGATCTCGTGCAGGAGACCTTCTTGCGCGCGCTGGTCGCCCGACATCGCTACCAGACCGGGTCGAACGGGCGCGCCTGGCTCTGTCGCATTCTATGCAACCTGGCCATCAGCGATCGCCGCCGCCGCGCCCGCGACGAGCGCATGCGCGCGCGCGTGCTCGCCACGACGCCCGAGCCGGAGACGCCCGAGCCGCCGCCGCGCATCGACGAGCCGGCATTGCGCGCGGCGCTGGCGCAGCTCGATCCGGCCGAGCGACGCATCCTCGAGCTGGCCGACGTCGACGACCTCAGCTACCGCGAGATCGCGCGCGCGCTCGACTGCCCGATCGGCACCGTCATGTCGCGCCTCCATCGCGCCCGCCGCCGCCTGCGGCAGCACGCGGTGCCAGCTCGGCAGCCAGCGCCTGCGCACCCGGCGCGAACGGCGAATCGGCGCGTAGCAGCCTGATCTGGCGCACGATGATCGGCACCATCAGCGACATGTAGAGCAGGATGAGCGGCCGCGTCGGGCCGTACATGAGGAGGAAATCGTAGAGGCCGTGCAAGAGCGCCGCCAGCATCACCATCGGCCACACGCGATAGCGCGGATCGAACTTCTGGCGCCCGAGCGCGTAGCCCCACGTGGTCGCGAAGATGACGTGTCCCGGCAGCGCCAAGAGCGAGCGCACGCCGAGCGTTCCCCAGTGCACGTGGAACGTGTGCCAATCGATCACGTAGAGCACGTTCTCGAGGCTGGCGAAGCCGAGCGCGGCCGCCGCGGCGTAGATGATCCCGTCGAGCGGCTCGTTGAATTCTTTGTGGCGGAAGACGAAGAGTCGGACCGCCAGGAACTTCGCAAGCTCCTCGCACGGGCCGATGACGAGGAAGCAGCCGATGAGCATCGGCCACGGCGACGTCGAGTGGCTGACCGCGGCGAGCTCCATCTGCTCGAGAAACGGATAGACGTGCCCCGCCAGCCGCTCGCCGGCGAACGCGGGCAGGATGGCGAGCACGCCGAGGCCGAAGGTGGCCAACACCAGCCGCTTCGGCTCCGGCTCGTACCAGTCGGTGCGGTAGATGATCCAGAGCCAGATGACGCCGGGAATCATCGGCACGATGAGTGCGGCGTGACCCATTCCGCTTAATCTAACGTGGCGTGGCGCCTTCGTCGAGGACGAGCGCACAGCCCCCGGCGGGGACCGACTCCTCGCGGATGACGCCGCGCTCATCGGTGACACCCGCCTTCTGCAGACCGTCGGGCAGGACGAGACGGTAACCGGCGTCGCCGAGGGGGGCGCCGTCGAAGTCCACGACATCGAGGGCGATCCAGTCGGTGGCGGAGGAGGGTGCCGCGCTCGTCGCGGCCAGCGCCTTTTGCGCGGCGGCGCGCGCGTGACGTTCGTCATCCCGCTCGGCGAGGCGGGCGATGGCGGCGCGCGCCGAGGGGGTGCGGGCCAGCGCCAGGGCGGCATTGCCGCGCACGGCGGGGTCGCGGTCGTCGAGCAGGCGTGTCAGCTCCGGCGGCGCCTGCCGCAGGC
>JAQBQH010000176.1 GCA_028287105.1 Myxococcales bacterium | reverse complement strand
CGCGGAGGTAGCAAGGCGCGCTGCCGGCGTCGGAAGCCGTCGCAGTCGCCGCTGCGCGGCGTGCTCCTCCAGCGGACCCGCTGATGTCGCGCTGCGCGCGACGCGGGTCCTTTACGCCGCCGGCAGCGCGCCTTGCTACCTCCGCTCTGCGCCTTGGGCACGTGGCAATGAGCGAGGGAGCGCCCGGGTACCAGGCGCAAGAGCGGACGCAGTGAGGCGACCCCCGGCGGCGTAGAGGGGCCCCGTCGCGCCAAGCGCGACCTGGGCGGCCCCGAGGGGGGAGCACGCCGCCCAGCCGCGACTCCGACGGATTACGACGCCGGGAGGTCGCCTCACTGCGTCCGCGAACCCAGCCGTCCTCGGTACTAGTCGCGCTTGAGCGCGATGGCGAGCTGGTAGATCTGCCGGCGCTGCTTGCCGGTCTTGAGCGCCAGTGCGGCGGCGATCTCCTTCGGCGACTCGCCCCCCGACAGCCGGCGCTTCACCTCGGCCTCGACGTCGATGGTCGCCGCCTCGACGGCCTCCGCCGGCGCCGAGCCCTGCACCACGATGGTCACCTCGCCACGCGGCGGCGTCTCGGTGAAGTGCGCGATGAGCTCGCCGAGCGTGCCGCGCACCAGCTCCTCGTGGATCTTGGTCAGCTCGCGCGCCACGCAGGCGCGCCGCTCGCGCCCGAACACGGCCGCCAGGTCATGCAGCGTCGACGCCGTACGCCCCGGCGCCTCGTACAAGATCAGCGTCGCCTCGATCGGCCGCAGCCGCGCGAACGACTGCAGCCGCGGCCCGCCGTCCCGCTGCGGAAAGCCGACGAAGTAGAACTCGTCGGTCGGCAGACCGGAGGCCACCAGCGCCGCGATCGCCGCCGACGCCCCGGGGATGGGGATGACGCGCACGCCCGCCTCGACCGCCGCCGCCACCAGCCGCGCCCCCGGATCCGAAACGCCCGGCGTGCCCGCCTCCGAGATGAGCGCCACATCCTCGCCACCGCCGAGCCGCGCCAGCAGATGCTCGGTGCGCCCCGCTTCGTTGCCCTCGAAGAAGCTGACCATCGTCGGCCGCGAGATCTCGAAGTGCCGGAGCAGGTTCTGCGCCGCCCGCGTGTCCTCGGCGGCGATGACCGGCACTTCCTTGAGCACGCGAATGGCGCGCAAGGTCATGTCCTCGAGGTTGCCGATCGGCGTCGCCACCACGTAGAGCGTGCCCTTGTGCGGCACGTTCGATCCCGTCGCCCCGTCGTCGCTCAATCCTCGATTCCCATCGCGATCTGCACCGCGTCGCCCAGCTCCGCCTGCAGGTACTTCTTCAGCTTGTCGGTCAGCCGCTTCTCGAGCTGGCGGGCGCGCTCGCGGCTGATGCCGTAGGTCTCGCCGATCTCCTGCAGCGTCTTGGGCGAGTCGGTCAGGAGGCGCTCTTGAAAGATGGTCAGCTCGCGCCCGCGCAGCGTCCCGGCGAAGGTCTCCAGCTTGGCGCGCAGCATGCCGCGGAACTCGTCACCCTCGGCGCGCACGTCGGGCCGCATGTCGCCCCCCGACTCGAGCATGTCGAGGTGCGAGCGTCCGGAGTCGTCGTCCTTACCGAGCGGCGCGTCGAGCGACATCTCGCCCTGCCCGAGCCGCCGCTCCATGTCGATGACCTCGCGCTCGGGCACCTGCAGCGTCTCGGCCAGCGCCGCCGACGAGCTGTCGACGCCCAGCGCCTCGAGCTTGTCCTTCTCCTTCTTCAGGTTGAAGAACAGCTTGCGCTGCGCCTGGGTCGTCCCGATCTTCACGAGCCGCCAGTTGTTGAGGATGAACTTGAGCATGTACGCGCGGATCCACCACGCCGCGTACGACGACAGCTTGACGCCGCGATAGGGATCGTACTTCTTGACCGCCTGCACGAGGCCGACATTGCCCTCCTGGATGAGGTCGAGGAGGTTGCGATGCGCGCGCCGGTACTCGTGCGCGATCTTGACCACGAGCCGGAGGTTCGACGTCACCAGCCGACGCGCGGCCTCGACATCCCCGGTCTCGGCGTACTTCACCGCCAACGCGTGCTCGTCTTCGCGGGACAAGAGCGGATATCGCCGGATGTCCTGGATGTAGAGCTGCATCGGATCGAGCCGCGCCAGCGAGCGGCTGCGCGGCGTCGCCGGCACCAGCGCGTGCGGCGCGTCCGGATCTGCCGCCGGCTCGTCGTCGTCGACCGGCGCCGGAGCCTCGACCTCGGCCGGCACATCCTCGTCGCTGAGCTCGGCCGCGTCGGGCTCGCCGGGTTCTACATCCACCGCGTCATCGGCTTCGACCAGCTCGCCATCGACGACTTCCGCGTCGCGATTCGACGCCACACGTTTGGGCTTCTTCGCCATTCGAACGGGCCAGTATAGTCACCAAACCACCGTTGCGGTAGAGTGCCGGCCCGTGCCGACCGTGCAGCACGCCATAGACGTCGCGGCCACGCCCGACGAGTGTTGGCGAATCTTCTCCGATCTGGGGACCTGGACCGATTGGTTTCCCATGTTGCGCGCCGTCAGCGGCGAGCTGCGCCATCGTGGCCAGCTCAAGCTCTCGTTCGCCGCCGGACCGGCGACCCTGCCGGTCAAGGTAACCATCGAAGAATATTCGCCAGGGGAGCGCATTCGCTGGCTCGGCGGCGCGCTCGGCGTGCGCGGCGACCACTCGTATCTCTTTTCCGTGAATAATCCGGGGTTGACCCGCGTCACGTCGCGCGAATGTTTTTCAGGCCTCGGAGCGCGCCTCATCGCCGGACCGGTTTTCGCCAAGCTCGACGGCGAAGTTCATCGCTCGATGGAGCGCTTCAAGGCGCTGGTCGAAGCGAAGGGCGCGTGAGCCTGGTCGATCTGCAGGCGGTCGAGGTCGGCTATCACGGCACCGCCGTGCTGCCGCCGATCTCTCTCGGCATCCAGGCCGGCGACGCGCTCGGCATCGTCGGGCCCAACGGCAGCGGCAAGACGACGCTGGTCAGGACCCTGCTCGGCCTCCTGCCGCCCATCGCCGGATCGATCGTGTTCCCCAAGCAGCGCCCGCGCTTCGGCTACGTCCCGCAGCGCGCCGGCGTCGACGTCAGCTTTCCGCTGACCGCGTTCGAGGTTGCGCTCATGGGGCGCTACGGGCTCATCGGCGCCGGCAAGCGGCCCGGCGACGCCGACGTTCAGCGCACGCGCGCCGCCCTCGCCGACGTGGGAGCGCTCGAGTGGTCCTCACGCCCCTTCCACGCGCTCTCGGGCGGCCAGCGCCAGCGCGTGCTGGTGGCGCGCGCGCTCGCCGCCGAGCCGGAGATCCTGGCGCTCGACGAGCCCACGACCGGCATGGATCTACCGTCCGAGCGCGCCATGCTCGACCTCATCCGCTCGTTCACCAAGCGCGGCATCGCCGTCATCCTCATTTCGCATCAGCTCGGCGCGGTCGCCGATCACGTCGAGACGCTGGTGCTCATGGCCGGCCGCGATCAGCCGGTCGCCGTGGGACCGCGCGTCGAGCTCCTGACCTCGGCGCGGCTGTCGCAAATCTACGGTCGACCGATCGCCGTTCGCATCGTCGACGGCCACAGCGTCATCTTCGCCGAGCCGGAGAAATCGTGACCGACGTCGGCTTCTGGGAATCCTACTTTCTCTGGCGCGACCCGCTTCTCGTCGCCGTCATCGCCGCCGCGCTCTGTGCGTTCGTCGGCGTCTACATCGTCTTGAAGCGCATCGTCTTCGTGTCGGCGGCCATGTCGCAGGCCTCGGGCGTCGGCGTGGCGCTCGCCTTCTTGCTCTGCTCGGTCATGGGCATCGATCCGCACCACGCGCCCTTGTGGCTGCATCCGTTGTGGTACGCGACCGCCTTCGCCGCGCTCGTGGCGGCGCTCTTCTCGTTCAACCTCGGCCATCGCCGCCTCGCCGGCGAGACCGTGGTCGGCCTCGGCTATCTCGTCGCCGCCGCCGGCGTCATCTTGATCTTGAACTCGCCGCGCGTGACGCAGGAGGCGCACGAGGTCAACGATCTCCTCTACGGCAACGCAGTGGCCGTGCCGCCCGAGCAGCTCGCCATCATGGCCGGCGCCGCCATCGCCGTCGGCCTCGTGCACGGGCTCTTCGGCAAAGAGTTCATCTTCACCGTCTTCGACTCCGAGATGGCGCGCACGCTCGGCCTCCGCACGCGCGGTTGGTCGCTGCTGCTCTTCCTCACCTTCGCCGTCGCCATCTCGGTCTCCACGCGCGCCATCGGCGCCCTGCCGGTGTTCGCGTTCATGGTGATCCCGCCCGCCGTAGGCCTGCTGCTCGGGTCGCGCATGTGGTCGGTGTTCACCATCTCGGTCGTGGTGGCGGTGATCTCCGCCTTCGTCGGCTACTGGATCTCGTTTCGCTGGTCGCTCCCGACCGGCGCGTCGATGGTGATGTCGTCGGCGCTCTTCCTGGTGCCCGGTCTGATTCGGCTGCGCCTCAAGGGACAGTGACGGGACAATGAAGGGACAATGATGCTTCGACTCTCGCTCCTGGTAGTCGTGGTCTCGGCCGCGACGTCCGCGCGCGCCCAGGTGGACGGCGGCGCTCCTCCCGACGGTGGCGGCCCTGCCGACGTTTCCACCGAAGAGATCGACAAAGCGCTCAAGAACGACGTGGCCGCGCAAAAGGCCAAGGCGCAACCGGGCCAAACCGCCCCGGCCGCGCCCGACGCAGCGACGGCAGCGCCCGGCATGGCCTCGGGCCAGCCGACGAGCGGCAGCGGCTTCGGCGCCGCGATGGGGCGCATCTTCACGTCACTCAACCCCGACATCAGCGCCATCGTCGACTTCGCCGCCGGCTGGTTTCAAGACGACGACGGCACCATCAAGAGCGGTGACGATCCGCAGTCGACCGGCTTCAAGGCGCAGGAGATCGAGCTGGCGCTGCAGGCCGTGGTCGATCCCTACTTCCGCGCCGACATCTTCCTGACCATCCCCGACCTTCAAGGCATCGAGGTCGAAGAGGCGTTCCTGACGACAACGAACCTGCCGGCCAATCTGCAGATCAAGGCCGGCATCTTTCGCGCCGGCCTCGGGCGGCAGAACGCGCAGCACCTGCACCTGCAGGACTTCACGCGCCGCCCGACGCTGAACGCACAGCTGCTCGGCGTCGACGGCCTGCGCGCGCCCGGCCTCGAGGTCAACTGGCTGGTCCCGCGCCTCCCGTTCTATCTCGTGCTCTCGGGCTCGGCCTTTTCCGTCGGGCCCGCCAACGCCGACGTGCCGCTGCAGACCTTCGGCGGCGGCGCGCGCTGGGATTTCGCCTACGTCGGCACCGCGCGCGCCTTCTTTCCGCTCAGCGAGACCACGTCTCTTTATGCCGGCTTGAATTACGCGCACGGCAAGACGTCTCAGCGGGTGTCGGCCAACGATGCCCTTCCGTCGACGGTCGATGGCCTTACGCTCTACGACAACTATTACGACAACCTCTACGGAGCCGACCTCTACCTCAAATGGAAACCCGCCAATCAGAGTCGGACCTATGCGTCGGTGGCGTGGCAGACCGAGTACTTCTTGCGCGACATCCCCGACGTGGTCGTCGGCGGCTCGAAGCACCGGCAGCTCGAGGGCGGGCTCTATTCGCAGGTGGTGGTTCAGGCGCACCGTCGCTGGTACTTCGGTCTGCGCGGGGAGCTGATGGGGATTCCCTCGGGCGACAACATCAAGCGCGAGTACGCGGGCGCGGGCAGCATCACGTGGGCGCTGAGCGAGTTCTCGCGCGTCAGGCTCTACGGCGAGCTGCGCTACGGCCCGCGCTTTTTGCCGCTCGATGCGACGCCGCATCCGGCGCGCCTGGCGGCAGCCGCCTTCTTGCAGCTCGAGGCGGCCATCGGCGCGCACGGGGCGCATCCGTTCTAATGCGCGCCCTCGCCGCAGCGCTGCTGCTCCTCGTCGGTGTCGGGCGGGCCGACGCCAAGGTCCACGTGGTGACGTCGATCGAGACGTTCGCCGATCTAGCCCGCCGCGTCGGCGGCGATCGCGTCGACGTCAAGCCGCTCTCGCATGGCTACATGGATCCGCACTTCGTCGAGCCCAAGCCCAGCCTGGTGCTCGATCTCAATCGCGCCGATCTGCTCGTGCACGTCGGCCTCGAGTTGGAGATCGGCTGGCTGCCGCCCTTGATCCTCGCCTCGCGCAACGAGCGCATCCAGCCGGGCCAGCCCGGCAACCTCGACGCCTCGGCGCGCATTCCGGTGCTCGACGTACCGACGACCAAGGTCGATCGCTCGATGGGCGACATCCACGCCGCCGGCAACCCGCACTATTGGATTCCTCCGGAGAACGCGCTCGTGATCGCGCGCGAGATCGCCGATCGATTGAAGGCCATCGACGGCGCCGGCACCGAAGTCTACACGGCGAACCTGAAGCGCTTCGAGGACGAGCTGGCGCACCGCCGCGGCGAGTGGGAGAAGCGCGCCGCCTCGGTCAAGGGCGTCAAGGTCGTCACCTATCACAAGAGCTGGAGCTACGTGTCGAAGTGGCTCGGCCTGGTCGAGATCGGCTACGTCGAGCCGAAACCCGGCATCCCGGCGCCGCCGTCGCACATCGCGTCGCTCATCGGCTTCATGCGCCGCGAGGGGGCGAAGCTGATCCTGATGGAGTCGTTCTATCCGCGCAACACCGTGGACCTGGTCGCGCAGAAGGCGGGGGCCAAGACGCTGGTCATGCCGAGCGACGTGGGCGCCACGAGCGACATCAAGGACTACTTCGGTCTCGTCGACGCGGTGATCGCCAAGCTCACGACGCCCTAGCAGCCCGCGCACGGCGTCCCTCCACGCCTGCTAGAATCGACGCATGCGCGCCGACGACCGCGGCTTCCCCATCAGCTTCGACGTGGCCGGGGCGCGGGTGCTCCTCGTCGGCACCGACGACGACGCCGCTCGCAAACGCGCGCTCCTCGAAGAGGCCGGCGCCGCGGTGAGCCAGGTCGCCCCGGCCGACTTCAGCGACGCCGCCGCCGCATCGGCTCGGCTCGTCCTCTACACCGGACACGACGCCGCCCTCGCCGCGCGCATCTTCGCCGCCGCGCGCGCCCAGTCGGCCCTCTGCTGGTGCGCCGACGCCCCCGAGCAGTCGGACTTCGCCATGCCCGCCGTGGCGCGGCTCGGGCAGGCGCGCTTCGCCATCGCCACCGGCGGCGGAGCGCCGGCGCTGGCCTCGCGGCTGCGCGCCGCCGTCGAGGAGCAGCTCGGCGACGAGTTCGCCCGCTTCGTCGCCGCCCTCGCCGAGCTGCGCGCGCAGGTGCAACAGGAAGAGCCCGACTTCGAGCGGCGCCGGGCCCGCCTGACCGCGGCGCTCGACGGCTTCGCGCTCGAGATCCGCGCGCGCTATCCCGACTGGTTCACGTCAACGTAGCTTCGACCTCGAGCGCCGCCGCCAGCCGCAAGAGGTACTCCTTGCGCGAAATCTCGACCGCGCCGAGGCGCTCGAGGTGCGGCGTCGGCACCTGACCGTCGCACAGCACGAAGCCGCAAGCGCGCAGCCGCTCGATGAGATGCATCACCGCCGCCTTCGAGGCGTCGGTCCGCCGATTGAACATCGACTCACCGCCGAAGAATCCACCGAGCGTCACACCGTACAGCCCGCCGACCAGCTCCTCGCCCTCCCACACCTCGATCGAGTGCGCGAAGCCTTTGGCATGCAGCGTCGTATAGGTGCGCACGAAGTCTTCCGAGATCCAGGTTGACTCGCGTCCCGGCTGCGGCTCGGCGCAGGCGCGCATCACCCGCTCGAACGCTTTGTCGACGGAGAAGTGCCAGTTGCCGCGCCGCACGTTCTGCCGCACCGAGCGATGCGCCTTCCAGGTCGGCAGCTCGAAGACCGCGCGCGGATCGGGAGACCACCACGAGATCACCGGATCGGACGACCACGGGAAAACGCCCGAGCGATAAGCCACGACCACCAGCTCCGGATCGAGCGATCCACCGAGTGCTACCAGACCATTCTCGTCGGCGCGATCGGGATTGAACGGACTGCGAACGCGCTGCCACCAATGCATCACGGGTGCTAGTATAGCGTCGGACGACCGTGAAGATCGCAGCCCTCGACGTCGGGACCAACAGCATCCACCTGCTCATCGCGCGCGTCGCCGCGGACGGCCAGGTCGAACCGCTCGATCGCGCCAAGGAGATGGTGCGCCTCGGCGACTCGGCGTTCAAAGGCGTGATCGCCCCCGACGCCTTCGCGCGTGCCACCGAGTGCATCCGCAAATTTCGCGCCCAGGCCGAGCGCACCGGCGTCGACGCCATCATCGCCGTCGCCACCTCGGCCGTGCGCGAAGCCGAAAACGGCGGCGACTTCGTGCGCGTCGTGCGCGACGAGACCGGCATCGAGCTCACCGTCATCCGCGGCGATCAGGAGGCGCGCCTCATCTATCTGGGCGCCCGCGCCGCGCTCAACCTGGCCGGCAAGAAGGCGCTCATCGTCGACATCGGCGGCGGCTCGGTCGAGCTCATCGTCGGTGATGCGCGCGAGGCGCACTACGCCACCTCGCTCAAGCTCGGCGTCCTGCGCCTGCTCGACCTCTTTCCCATCAGCGATCCCATCACCGCCGATCAGCGTACGCGCCTGGCCGAGCAGCTCCATCGCACGCTCGAGGCGCCCACCGTCGCCATCCGCAAGATCGGCTTCGATCTCGTCGCCATGACCTCCGGCACCGCGCGCGCCGTCGCCGAGCTCATCCCCATCACCAACAGCGACAAGCCGCGCACGGTCGCCTTCAAGGACGTGTTCGCGCTCGAGGAAAAATTGTGCGCGCTGAGCGCCGTCGAGCGCGCCAAGGTCCCCAACCTCGATCCCAAGCGCGTCGACTCGATCATCCCCGGCGTCATCCTCGTGCGCTCGCTGCTCGAGGTGGTGCACGCCGACTCCTACGTCTTGTGCGAAGCGGCGCTGCGCGAAGGGCTCGTCGTCGACTATGCCCTGCGCAACGGACCCGGTATCCAGCTGATCGACGAATACCCGGATCTGCGGCGGCGCAGCGTCATCCGGCTGCAGCGCCGCTGCAACGCCAACCAGGCGCACGCCGAGCACATCGCGCGTCTGGCGCTCGATCTGTTTCGCGGGCTGCGACCGCTGCACGGCCTCTCCAACGCCGACGGGGAGCTGCTCGAGTTCGCGGCGCACCTGCATGACATCGGGTTCCACGTGGCGGCATCGAAGCACCACAAACACAGCGCCTACCTCATCGAGAACGCCGACCTGCAGGGCTTCAGCGCCGAGGAGATCGCGATCCTCGCGCAGACCGTGCGCTACCACCGCAAGGCGACGCCCAAGGAAGGGCACGCTCCCTTCGCGGCGCTACCCGCCGCCAATAAGCAGAAGGTGCGCATGATGGCGGCGCTGCTGCGTCTCGCCGATGGCCTCGACCGCGGCTACGCGCAGCTCGTGCGCAGCGTCCGTTGTCGCGTCGGCGACAAGTCGGTCGACGTGACGCTGTCATCGGCGAACGACGCGGAGCTCGAGGTCTGGGGCGCGCGCCGAAAGCGCGACCTCGCCGAAGAGGTCTTCGATCGCAAATTCAAGTTTGCAGTCGAGCGCGACTGACGAATCCTGCTTCGCCCGATCTAGACTTTCTGCGCGGCGCGCGCATCTCATTCATATGACCCCGAATCAGGTGCAGCTCGCCTGGCCATTCGCGCTCATCGGTGGTGCGGTCGGCGCCCAGCTTCCCTCCGCTCCCGCGTCGGCGATCCTGATGGCGCTGGTGCTCGGGGTCTTCGGCGCGCTGATCTCGAGCGCGCTCGATCGCGTGCGCGACTGGCAGGTCGCGCTGATGTCGCCGTTCGTCGGTGCCGCGACGGGGGCGACGATCGGCTGGGGCCTCGACGGCTTCGACGGCGGCGCCATCGGCCTCATCGCCGGGCTCGGCTTCGGCCTCCTGGCGCTGCCGCCCTTGATCCTCATCACCGACGGAGCGCGGCGGGCGGCGCGCCTGCCCGAGCGCTCGCTCCTCGGCCAGGCGCAGCGTCGGCGCGTCTGGCTTCTGGCGCTGTCGACGAGCGCGTTGGCGTCGCTGGCGGTGCCGGCGCTGGCCAATCCGTGGTCGCGGCCTTCGGAGGCCCCGATGGCGCAGCTGTGCGCGCTCGCCACGATGCTGATGGCGATTGCAGATGCGTCGATCTGGGTCACGATGACGCAGCAAACTCCGCCGCCACCCACGGACACGCCATCGGCCAATCCCTATCGCGAGTCGGCGATGAAACCGCCGCGCGTCGACGATCGTATGATCGGTATTCGCGCTGCGGAGTCCCTCTTATACGATGCCTTGATCGTCGCGGTCGTGGCCGCGGCGCTCTTGGTTTCCCGGTAGCGCGAACAATTTCCCGGCCTTCGGTGTTCATTCTAATGGGCGGTGGCTGATGCTCGGTCATTGCGTATAATGTCTGATGGGAGACCCTCCGCAATGGACCTCTTCGAGCACGCAACAGGCAAACAGCCGTTCATGCGTCGCTACTTCAAGCCGCTTCTCGTCCTGACCGCGCTCCTACTGGCGCTCATGATCACCGTGCGTCGCGCGGGGCCGCATGGCCACGTCGACGTCGGTGCGGGCGAGCCGCTCCGCGCGGCGCAAAAAGAAGACAAGCGACCGTATGATCTCGCCGCATTACGCATCTTCAACAACACCTTGATGCGCATCAACGACACCTACGTCGACCCCACCCGCGTCGATCCGAAGCAGATGCTGCTGTCGGCGCTCGACCAGGTGCAGAAGTCGGTCGCCGAGGTTCTCGTCGAGCCGCGCGAAAAAGAGAACAAGGTCATCGTCAGCGTCGACACCGCCCGCCAGGAGTTCGGCATCGGCGAGGTCGACTCGCCGTGGGCGCTGTCGATGAAGATGAAAGAGATCTTCCGCTTCATCGCGCAGAACCTGCCGCCCAACACCGATACCGAGACGGTGCGCAACACCGAGTACGCGGCGACCAACGGCATGTTGTCGACGCTCGATCCGCACTCGATGCTGCTCGATCCGACGACGTACACCGAGATGAAGCTGAACACCCGCGGCTCGTTCGGCGGCCTCGGCATCCTCATCGGGCTGCGCAAGGGCGAGCTCACCGTCATCAAGCCCTATCCCGACACGCCGGCGTCGAAGGCCGGCATCAAGGCCGGCGACCGCATCGTGCGCATCGACCGCGAGTCGACGGTCAACATGCTCATCAACGACGCCGTCTCGCGCCTGCGCGGCGAGCCGGACACCAAGGTCGAGGTCTGGGTGCGTCACGCCACCGAGGCCAACTCGGCGGCAAAGAAGATCGTGCTGACCCGCGCGGTCGTCTCGACGCGCACGGTCGACTGGAAGATGCTCAAGGGCAACGTCGGCTTCATCAAGCTGCACACCAACTTCGCCGGGAACTCCGACGACGAATTGCGCAAGGCGCTCACCGATCTGAAGGAAAAGGGGATGAAGGCGCTGGTGTTCGATCTGCGCCAGAACCCGGGTGGCCTGCTCGATCAGGCCATCAAGGTCACCGACGAGTTCGTCGACACCGGCACCATCGTGACGACGGTCGGCTACGCCAACAAGCAGCGCGACGAGAAGCGCGCCACGCCGGGCACGCAGCCGCACATTCCGATGGCGGTGCTGGTCAATCACGGCTCCGCTTCGGCGTCGGAGATCGTCGCCGGCGCGCTCAAGAACCTCGATCGCGCCGTCATCATCGGCCTGCGCACGTTCGGCAAGGGCTCGGTGCAGGTGCTCTACGACAACGACGACGGCTCGGCGCTCAAGCTGACCATCGCGCAGTACCTCACGCCGGGCGACGTGTCGATTCAGTCGGTCGGCATCACGCCGGACGTGGTCCTCGACAAGGTGGTCGTCGACAAGGACAAGGGCGTCTGGCTGTTCCGCGACTACAAGGGCATGACCGAGGCCGATCTCGAGTCGCACCTGCAGTCGAAGTACGCCAAGAGCGGCGACAAGCCGTTCGAGACGGTGAAGTACCTGGCGCAGGAGCCGCCCAAGAAGCTGGCCAAGGCGTCGACCGAGCGCGTGCTCCGCGACGAGAACAAGGACGAGGAGGAGCCGTCGATCGATCAGGACGAAGAGGACGAGAACCCGACCGATCCCGACGCCATCGTCGAGGACTTCGAAGTCGACTTCGCGCGCGACCTCCTGGCTTCCGCCAAGGGTTGGAAGCGGCGCGAGGTGCTGGCGTCGTCGAAGCCGTTCTTCGACAAGAAGCTCGCCGAGGAGCAGGCGCGCATCGTCGAGGCGTTGAAGAAGATCGGCGTCGATTGGACGCCGGTGGGTGGTGGCGCGGCCCCGTCGCTGGTGGGCTCGGTCACCACCGACAAGCCGATGAACGCGGTGGCGGCGGGCGAGACGATCAAGTTCACGGCCAAGGTGACCAACAAGGGTCCGGGCATCGCCGGTCAGGTGCGCGCGACCTTGAAGGGTGACGATCCGTTCTTCGAGGGGCGCGAGTTCGTGTTCGGCCGCATCAAGCCGGGCGAGACGCGCACCTTCACCATTCCGGTCAAGCTGCCGAAGGATGCGCTGTCACGCATCGATCCGCTGCGCCTCGAAGTGTCCGAGGAGCACGGTGCCAAGACGCAGCTCGACACGAGCGAGATGCTGGTCAAGGTCGATGGTCCGCAGCGTCCGCTGTTCTCGTACTCGTACCAGGTGATCGACGACGTCAAGGGCAACGGCGACGGCCTCGTGCAGCGCGGCGAGTCGGTGCGGCTGCACGTGACGGTGAAGAACTCGGGCACCGGCAAGGCGTTCGATACGCTGGCGCAGCTGCGCAACCTGTCGGACGAAGGGGTCTTCATCAACAAGGGTCGCTTCGATCTGAACGCGATCGGAGCGGGCGAGACCAAGTCGATCGACTTCACGTTCGACGTGCGGCCGGAGTACAAGCCGGATACGGCGAAGGTGGAGCTCACGGTCTACGACCAGACGCTGCACGAGTACGTCACCGACAAGCTGTCGTTCCCCATCGCGGCCGACAAGAAGGTCGACGCAGCGACGGGGCTGGTCACGGTCAACGCGGCCGGCACGCCGATCCATGGCGGCGCGGACAAGGATGCGCCGGTGCTCGGCACCGCCGACAAGGGCGCCGCGTTCAAGCTCACCGGAGCGGTGGGCGACTACTGGCGCGTGGAGCTCGACGGGCGGCCTGGCTACGTGGCCAAGACGCAGGGCGCCAGGAGCGATGGGGCGGTCCCGGCCAAGGTGGCCTGGGCGCAGCAGATGCAGGTGTCCCCGCCGCGGCTCGACTTGAAGGCGAGCTCCAGCGTCGTCGACACCAGCTCCATTCACATCAGCGGCACGGCGCGCGACGAGCACAAGGTCGCCGACGTGTTCGTGTTCGTGTCGAACCGCGGGGCCAAGATCGATCGGCGCAAGGTGTTCTACCGGTCGAATCGGAAGTCGAAGGATCAGGCGACGCAGACGTTCGACGCCGACATCCCGCTGTGGGCCGGCGCCAACGTGGTGACCGTGGTGGCGCGTGAGTCGACGCAGGTGCAGTCGCAGTCGACCATCGTGGTTCAGCGTCGCGAGCCGCGGGTCGCGCAGCAGCAGACGCACGCCAAGCCGCAGACGCCGCTCGAGCCGGGCAAGCACCCCGCCGAGGTCACGCCGGACCCGGGCAAGCACCCCACCAGCTCTCAGTAGTATCCGACTACTCCCCCGTCACTCCCCCGTCATTCCCGTCACTCCCAGGTCAGGCCGTGCGTCGCGAGGCGCTCGCGCAGAATATGTAGCGGCTCGAGGCGGCCGGCGTACGCGTCCCACAGGACCAGCGCGAGCTGAATGTCCTCGGAGCGCACGAGGTGCAGCGTCGTGCGCCGGCGTCCGCGCTCGACGCGGATCTCCTTGATCGTCTTGTAGGGCAGCGCTTCACCGCGGACGTGGATGGCGATGTCGTCGCACTTTGCGACATAGGTGGCGCGGGCGTAGGCGCGCCATAGCCACGGCAAGAGCGCGAGCGCGGCGCAGATCGCGGTCATGCCCGGCCGGTGCGCCGGATACGGAATGTGCTCTACCACCGTCGCCCAGGCGATGCGCGCGATCGGCACCGCGGCGACGAGCGACATGACGACGTGCGACGGCATGATGCCGCGCAGGCGGAGCGGAACGGTAGTCGACGGTTTCATGGCTCACGCTCGACGAGTGCGGGGAGGGGGCCGAAGCTGCGATCGTTGCGCAGGAGGAACGAGTACATCGGGGTCGAGGCGCCGGCGATGGGGACGGTGACGTAGTGGTAGCCGCGCTGCATCCAGAGCGCGGCATCGGGGCCGACGTACGGCGCATTGACGAACTTGTAGTTGTACGAGGTGATGATGGTCGGGCGCTTGGACAAGATGTAGTCGTCGGGCGCGTACTTCTGGTGGCCCGGCCGCGACGAGTGCGCCGGCACGCGGTGGGCGATGTACTCGTCGGAGAGGCCGAAGCAGTCGAGCGAGCGGATGCCGCTGAAGTAGACCTGCGCGCCGGCGCCACCGACGGCGGCGTAGTCGTCGGGGCGGGCGTACTGACCGAACCAGCGGCCGGCGGCGGCGCGATCGGCGGTGTACCAGCGTAAGTATCCGGGCGTGTCGATGCCGCGATCGGCGCCGATGACGAGGGCGCGCCGGTCGACCGCGGCGGCGTGCAGGCCGTGGAGCAGGAGCGCCAGCGCGACCACGCCCGCGGCCAGGAGCGGCGACTTGCGGTCGAGCGGGCCGAGGAGCTGGCGCAGCGACTGCGCGGCGACGAGCGCCACCAGCGGGATGACCGGCATGACGAAGCGATACAGCCCCATGAAGTCGCCGCCGACGGAGCCGACGTAGAGCGCGAACACCGCGACCACCAGCGACGCATAGCCGAGGAGCACGCGGGCGCCGCGCTCGCGCTGCACGAACCAAGCAGCGACGGCGAGCGGCGGGACGATCCATAGATGGAAATTCTCGACGACGCGCAGGAGGTAGTAGCCGCCCTGATTCCAGGTGCCGCCGATGCCCGACGACTTGATGTAGAAGGTGTTGGGCAGCCACCAGCCGTAGTACCAGCGACGCCACAAGAGATGCGGCACGACGACGGCGAGGAAGCAGGCGACCCAGCGCAGCTCCGCCGCGGTCGGGCGCAGCTCGCGACGGCCGAGCTTGACCAGCGCGCGATGGAACGCGGTGAGCGCGAAGAGCAAGAGGCCCTCGGGGCGGGTGAGCGCCGCCAGGCCGAAGGCGAAGGCGGAGCGCTTTCGCGGCGGCGCACCGTCGAGGAGCTCCTCGAGGTGCCAGGCGGCGCCGAGGGTCACGAAGAAGGTGAACATCTGGGTCTCGAGCCCGCCCGACGACCAGCAGGCGTAGCCCGGTACGCCGGCGAGGATGAGCGCCGGCAGCGCGTCCCACCACGACCAGTCGTCGCCGCGCAGGCGCCGCGACAGCCACGCCAGCGTCGCGAACGAGCCGACCCCGAACGCGGTGCCGAGGACCCGCGACATCAGCTCGGGCCGCAGCCCGACCTTCATGAGCCCGGCGAGCAGCACGGTCCACAGGAAGTTGGTGTAGCCCTCGACCGCCTTCTCGCCCAGGTTGAACACCAGCTGGCCATGCTCGGCGAGGTTGCGCGAATAGACGAACGAGATGAAGGCGTCGTCGGTGACGAAGTTGAAGACGAGCGAATGCGCCACCAGCGCCGCGGCAGCCAATGTGAGCAGCGCCACGAGGAGGATACGACGCGCGTTCATCGTCGCTGCGAAAGCTATCACACGCTGCTATAGTGCGCACTTCATGCGTCCTCCCCGTGCGCTCGCGGCACGCGGCGCGCTGCTGGGAGCCTCAGGCGGCGTGGCCGCCGGCCTCGTCGATTTCGCAGTCGCCTCCGTGCGCGCGAGCACCTTCCTCCCCGTCGGTCGCTGGAAGCTCGCCGTCTTCTTGTGCACGCTCTACGGTGCCGCGGGCGCGACGGCGCTGGCGCTCGTCGGTCTCGCGTTCGGGCTCATCTTGTGGGCCTCGGACGGGGGCGCCGTGTGGCGGGCCGCCTTCAAGAACGAAGAGTCGGACGGCGCGCGCTGGGTCGCCTACGCGCTGGCCGCGGCGGCGATGCTGGCGGGCGTCGGCGTGGTGCTGCAGCCGATCGCCCTGTGGGCGCTGCGCTTCTTCCACCATCGCGCGCTCATCGCCGCGCTCGTCGGTGCAGCCGGCGCCGGGCTGGTCATCCCGGTGGCGCTCTTGACGCTCGTCGTCGCCGCCGCGCTCTCGCCGATCGTGCGCATCGGACCGCGCGCGCGCATCAAGTTCGTGGCGCCGATCGGCCTCGAAGCGGCGATCTGGATCCTCGGGCTCTACGTCGGCGCCGCGGCGCTGGCCGCGCTGGTGTGGCAGCTCGAGGGGCGCCCGCGCATGCCGCCGGCGATGAAGGCGCTCAACGTCGCGATCTGGGGCCCGGTCGTCCTCGGCGCGTGCGTCCTCGGCTCGCACCTCATCGGGCGCAAATTGCCGCTGCGCGAGCGGCCGCTGGCGACCCCGCGCGGCGCGCTGGTGGCCATCAGCTTCGCCTTCGCGGTGCCGCTGGCGACGGTGCTGGCCGCCGAGTGGCAGCTGGTGCGGCAGCTCGATCTGCGCCCCTTCCGCGCGCTGGCGCTGGGCCTCGGCACCGCCGTCACGCTCCTGTGGCTCGACCTCGGCAGCCAGCTCCGGCGCCGCCCGATCGCGCTGCGCGCCGCCATCGCCGTCGTCACCCCGGCGCTGCTCCTGGCGCTGGCGCTCGTCGTCGGCCGCCACGATCGCGTTCGCAAGGCCGCCGTCGCCTTCACCGGCGCTACCGGCCCCATCGTCGGTGCGCTGCAGACCGCGACCGATCTCGATCGCGACGGCTACTCGTCGATCCTCGGCGGCGGCGACTGCGACGACTGGAACCGCGAGGTCCACCCCGGCGCCTTCGACTACCCCGACGACGGCCTCGATCAAGACTGCAACGGCCACCAGGCCACCGCGCAGCCGCCGGCGCGCCCGCCGTTCGCCGCCCTCCCGCCGTCGGTGCCGCGCGATCTCAACGTCGTCGTCATCACCGTCGACGCCCTGCGCGCCGATCACGTGGGCGCCTACGGCTACAAGCGGCCGACCACGCCGCGCCTCGACGCCGTCGCCGCCGACGCCACGCTCTTCACCGACGCCTGGGCCCACGCCCCGTCGACGCGCTACTCGGTCCCCGCGATCTTGAGCGGCCGCTACCCGTCGACCATCGCCACCGCGCTCACGCACTGGCCGCCGGCGGTCCTGCCCGAGAACCGCCTCTTCGCCGAGATCCTGAAGGACCGCGGCTACCGCACGGCCGCGTTCTTGTCCTACTACTACTTCGAGCGCGGCTGGGGCCTCGACCAGGGCTTCGACGAGTACGACTACCACCTGCAGACGCTGCACTCGGGCGCCGGCGTCGCGCCGTCGAAGACCTCCGGCTCGTCGGCGCGCCAGCTCGCCGACGAGGTGGTCGACTGGATCGGCCGCCACCGCTCCGAGAAGTTCTTCTTGTGGACCCACTTCTACGACACCCACTTCGACTTCGAGCGCCATCCCGACATGCCCGCGTCGAATTTCGGCGCCAGCGAGGTCGACCTCTACGACGGCGAGATCCGCTTCAGCGATTTCCACATCGGCCGCGTGATCGACGCGCTCCGCAGCGCCGGGCTGTGGGACAAGACGATCCTCGTCATCACGTCCGACCACGGCGACGGCTTCGGCGAGCACGGCATCCCGCCCGACAAGCGCCACGGCTATCACCTCTACGCCAACGAGACCAAGGTGCCGCTCATCGTGCGCGTCCCGGGCCTGGCGCCGCGCAAGGTCGCCACGCCCGCCGCGCACATCGACATCCTGCCGACGGTGCTCAACGCCATCGGCGGCAAGGTCGACGACGAGCCGTCGCTGCTCGGCACCAGCCGACTCGGCCTCATCGCCGGCACGACGCCCGACGACAAATCGGGGGCGATCTTCCAGGAGGTGACCTACGAAGGGCCGTCGTCGCCGTACACCGGCACCCAGCGGCGCGCCGTGGTCACGCACGACTGGCACCTCATCCGCAACGTCGTCCCCGACGGGACGCGCGAGCTCTACCGCCGCGCCGACGATCCCGACGAGGAGCACGACGTCTCCGGCACCGGCGAGGCCGACGAGAACGCGCTGACCGCGTCGCTGGCGGCGTGGATGGATCAGATCGCGCTGCCGACCGACTTCGCGCGGCGCGCCACCGGCAACGTGCAGGCGCAGCCGTTCGCCCCGGGTCGCGCGCTCGGCGATTCCCTGGGCGGCATGCTCATCGTCGACGGCGTCGACGCGCCCGGCGCCCCCATCAAGAGCGGCTCCGCCTTCGACGTTTCGATCTATCTCCACGCCGCGCAGCCCATCCCGCCGGGCTGGCGCCTCTTCACCCACGTCGTCTCGGGCGGCCGCATGATCAACGCCGACCACGAGCCCGTCGAGGGCACCTTGCCGCTGCAGCGGATGCGCACCGGCAGCTTCGTCCGCGATCGCATCCACGTGACCGTGCCGCGCGACTGGCCGGCCGGCCCGACGCAAATCCGCCTCGGCCTGTGGCGCGGCCCCGAGCGCGCCAAGGCCGCCGGCGCGCACGCGGCGCCCGACGACGCCGTCGACCTCGCGACGCTGATCGTGACCCCGTGACCCCGAGCGATCCGGGCGCCGCCGTCAAGATCTGGCGCGCCGTGGCGCTGGCGCTGGCCGGCTGGTTCGCCGCGGTCCTCGTCTACGTCTTCCTACGCCGCTTCGTCTATCCCTACGACCTCGAGTGGATGGAAGGCGGCATGCTCTGCCACGCGCTGCGCCTCGTCGAGGGCCAGCCGATCTACGCGCCACCGTCGGTGGACTTCATCCCGTACCTCTACACGCCGGGCTATCCGGCGCTGCTCTTCGGCCTCTCCAAGATCTTCGGGCTCGGCTACAAGCTCGGCCGCTTCGTCTCGCTCGCCAGCTTCTTCGCCGTCGCCATCCTCGGCTACGTCTACGCCCGTCGCGAGGGCGGCTCGCGCGCCGCCGCCGCCGCCGCCATCGGCCTCATGTTCGCCGCCTTCGTGCCGACGGGGACCTTCTACGATCTCGCCCGTCCCGACTCGCTCTTCATGGCGCTGGTGACCGCCGGCCTCCTCGTCGGCTGGTGGGGTCGCAAGTCGTACCGCGGTGGCGCCGCCGCCGCCGTCATCCTCGTCATCGCCTTCTTCGTCAAGCAGACCGCGGCCCCGTTCATGCCCGCGCTCGGCCTGGTGCTGCTGCTTGCCTCGCCGCGTGTCGCCCTGGTCTACGGCGCGACCCTCGCCGTCGTCGGCCTCCCGTCGCTGTGGCTGGCGAACCATGGCTCCGACGGCTGGTTCTGGACCTACACTTCGGTCCTCCATCGCAAGCACGACTTCTTTCCCACGCGCGCCTTTCTCGGCACGCCGGGGCGGCTGCTCCTGATCCTCGGCCCGTCGGTGCTGCTGGTCCCGTGGGCGCTCGCCCGCCGCCGCACGCCGGGGCTGGTCTACGCCACGTTCATCGCGCTGGCCGGCATCGGCGCCGCCTGTCTCAGCTTCGGCACGCAGTGGGCGTTCATCAACGCCTTCATGCCCGGCATCATGCTGCCCGCCATCGCCATCGGCGTCGCCGCCGGCCGCCTCCTCGACGACTCGCGCGACACGCCGCCGCGCCTGCGTCCCATGGTCGTCTACGTCCTGCTCTCGCTCTCGCTCCTGACTGCGCCGGGAGGCCTCCTTCCCGTCGCTGCCAAGGTGATCCCCGCCTCCTGGGGCATCGAGGCGCTCAAGGCGCCGACCGGCTATGATCCGCGACCGTTCATCCCGAGCGAGCGCGATCGCCTGGCCGGCGACGCCCTCATCGCCCGACTGCGCGCCACCCGCGGCGAGGTGCTCATCCCGTTCCACCCGTTCTACGGCTACCTGGCCGGCAAGCGCAGCTACCTCCATCGCATGGGCGTGATGGACATCTGGCGCGCCGGCATGGGCGCACCGAAGGGGCTCGCCGAGGCGTTCCAGCAGCATCGCTTCGCCCTCGTCGTCATGGACGACAAGGTCGAAGGCAACTGGTTCATGTGGCCGGGGCTCCTCGAGAGCTACCGCACCGCCGAGACCATCGCCGGCCCGCACGTGGTCTCGGGCGCCATCACCGAGCCGCGCCTCGTCCTCGTGCCGAACATGATAGACAAAGAGCTTCAGTGAAGCCGTCAGTGATGGACGACCGTCGGTGAAGGAGCGCGCCTCGAAATTTGCCGTCGCCGCCGCGGCGCTGGTGGCGCTATTGGCGCTCGTCGAGACCGCGGTCGCGCTCACCGCCGGCGCCCGCGTCGCGCCCGCGTCCGACTGGGACGCCGCCGCCGCCGAGGTGCGCGCCGGCTTCGGCCCCGGCGATCTGATCGCCTTTGCGCCCGCGTGGGCCGACCAGGTCGGCCGCGCCCACCTCGGCGACCTCGTCACCGTCGAGATGGCCGGCCGCTCCGATGCCGATCGCTACGCCCGCGTGTGGGAGGTCTCGATCCGCGGCAGCCACGCGCCCGAGGTCGCCGGCGCGCGCCTGGTCAAGGAGTCGCGCCACGGCCGGGTGCGCGTCGCGCTCTACGAAAAGCCGGCCGCGCACGTCGTCTGGGACTTCACGGCGCACGCCGACGAAGCGCGCGTCACCCAGACCCCCGGCACCTCGCCACCGACGGGCGGCAACGAGACCCCCTGCTACGCCGACCCCGGCCCGTCGTGGCGCTGCCCCGGCTCGCGCCTCGAGCGCCGCACGCTCGAGATCGACTACCGCCCGCGACGCGGCATCCTGGCGCCGGCCGAGAGCGCCCGCGCCACGCATCTCGCCTTCACCGAGGTCCCGCTCGGCGCCAGGCTCGTGGTCTACGCCGGCATCCACGACTACTACGCGCGCAAGAACGGCAGCGGCCTCGTCGACCTCGCCCTCGTCGTCGACGGCAAGGAGCTCCTGGCGGCGCGCGTCGCCAACAGCGACGGCTGGAAGCGCTACGAGATCGACACGCGCGCGCTCGCCGGCGGCCGCCACACCGTCCGCTTCGATCTGGGCGCGACCGATCCCGCCTGGCGCAATCTCGGCTTCCACGCGGAGGCGCGCCAGTGATCCGCGTCCTTACCCGCGCCGACCGCCGCCTGGCCGGCGCCGTCTTCGTCGTGGCGCTATTGGCGCTCTTCGCCGGCGGCCGCACCCAAGGCAACAGCCGCGACGAAGGCTACTACTTCGACGCCGCCGAGCTCTACTGGAGCTACTACGGCGACCTCGTCGAGAACACGGCGCGTCTGCAGCCGACCAAGAGCTTCACGCGCGCCGCCATCGAGCGCGGCTTCGGCTACAACCACGAGCACCCCGCGCTCATGAAGTCGCTCTTCGGCCTCTCGTGGCGCGTCTTCCACAAGTGCCACTGCCCGGAGCAGCCCGGGCGCCATCCGCTCGGCTACGCCAAGAAGCACACCACGCTCGGGCTCCTCGACGAGGAAGCGGCGCTGCGCCTGCCGACCAACGTCCTCGTCGCGCTCATGGCGATGCTCGTCTACCTCCTCGGCGCCGCCGCCTGGTCGCGCGCCGCCGGGCTCGTCGCCGCCACCCTCGCGGTCGCCGCGCCGCGCCTCTTCTTCGACGCGCAGCTCGCCGCCTTCGACGCGCCCATCGCCGCCATGTGGGTGGCCGTCGTGTACGCCTACTGGCGTGCGCTCGACGAGCGCGAGTGGGGCTGGCGCTGCGGCGTCATCTTCGGCCTGGCGCTCGCCACCAAGCACAACGCCTTCTTCCTGCCGGCGGTGCTCGGGCCGCACTGGCTCTTCGTCGCCTGGCAGCGCCGCCGCTTACCGCCCTTCAGGCCGTTCATCTACATGGCCACGCTCGGCGTCGCCGTCTATCTCCTGTGCTGGCCCTGGCTCTGGTTCGACACCGTGCATCGCTTCCGCGAGTACGTGTCGTTCCACGTCAACCACGTCTATTACAACATGGAGTATTTCGGCCGGAACTATAACAAGCCGCCCTTCCCGCTCTCGTTCCCCTACGCGATGACGGCGCTGACCTTGCCGGTCACGACGCTCGTTCTCTCCGCCCTCGGCAGCGTGATGCTCGTGCGCGACTGGCTCGCCGCGCGCCGCGACAATCCCAACGCCGCCGCCGACACCGGCACGCGCGCCACCGGCCTCCTCGTCGGCATCAACGCGCTCTTCCCGATGGCCATCTTGACCGTCACGCGCGCGCCCATCTTCGGCGCGACCAAGCACTTTCACGCCAGCATCCCCTTCCTCGCGCTCCTCGCCGGCTACGCGGTCCATCGCCTCGTCCTCGCGCTCAGCGACGGTGATGCGCCGATCTCGCGCCGCCGCTGGCTGGCCCCGGCGCTCGCCGTCCTCGTCTGCGCGCCCGCCGCCGCCGAGACCTGGCGCTCGCATCCCTACGCGCTCACCCACTACAACCTCCTCGCCGGCGGCCCCGCGGGCGGCGCAGACCTCGGCATGAACCGCCAGTTCTGGGGCTACCCCACGCTCGGCATCCTGCCGTGGCTCGGCACGCACGCCCGCGCCGGCGCGCCCGTCTACTGGCACGACACCAACCAGGCGCAGCTCAACATGTACGTGCGCGAAAACCGGCTGCGCCCCGACATCGTCAACACCGGGCTCGAGGAGCCGGGCGTCAGAGCGAGCGACATCGCCATGGTCATCCACGAGAAGCACTTCAACAAATACGAATATTGGATCTGGGACTTCTACGGCACCGCCCGCCCGTCGCTGGTCCTCGACGACGAAGGGGTCCCCATCGTCACCGTCTACGAGCGGCCGCGAAAATGAACCTGCGCCCCACCCGCGCGGCGAAGCTCGGCTTCGCCATCTACGTCATCTTCCTCGCCGGCTATCTCGGCGCGTCCGGCTCGCGGCTGCTCCATCCGTCGACCGACATCCACTTCTCGTATCAGGCGGACATGTGGCTGCACCGCCGCCTCGATCTCGGCCGCCCACCGCCCCCCTCCAACGACTGGGCCGAGGTCGAGTATCTGCACTTGAAAGACGGCCGCACCGTCGCCGGCACCTTCTTGCGCTCCAACCCCTTCCACTTTCGCGAGCTCGGCGGCAAGGTCGAGCGCATCAACCCCGACGACATCGCCAATCGCTGGAAGAAATTCTACGTCTCGTTCCCGCCCTTCCCGTCGGTGATCTTCCTGCCGTTCGTCGCGGCGCTCGGCCTCGGCGTCAACGACGTCATCATCACCATCTTCCTCGCCGCGCTGGCACCGGTGCTGCTCTTCTTCGCGCTGCGCCACCTGGCCGCGCGCGGCGACTCGACCCGTTCCGAGAGCGACGATCTCTGGCTCACCGCCATGTTCGGCTTCGGCACCGTCTTCTTCTACTCGTCGGTGATCGGCCAGGTCTGGTACACCGCGCACGTCGTCGCCACCGTGCTCACCGGCCTCTTCGTCCTGGCGTCCTTCGAGGGCCGAAGACCGATCCTGGCCGGCCTCTGCCTCGGCGCCATCCTCTTGACGCGTCCGCACATCGCCGCGTGGGGCACCTTCTTCCTCTACGAAGCCTGGCGCGCCAACAACCGCCAGCTGCCCTGGAAGAAGCTCGTCGCCGTCGCCATCCCCATCGCCGTCGTCGGCGGCATCGGCTTCGCGTTCAACTGGGCGCGCTTCCGCTCCATCGGCGAGTTCGGCCACTTCTACCTCAACGTCCGCTGGACCGATCGCATCCAGCGCTACGGCCTCACCAACTTCGCCTTCCTCTCGCGCAACCTGAGCTGCGCGCTGACGCTGACGCCGAAGTTTCTCGCCAAGGCGCCCTTCGTCCAGCTGAGCAACCACGGCATGTCGCTCCTTCTCACCACGCCCGCGTACCTCTATCTCCTATGGCCACGGGTCCGCTCGGAGCTGCACAACGTCTTGTGGGTCGTGGTCGCCCCCATCGCGATCGCGGGGTTGCTCTACCAGAACGACGGCTGGGTCCAATTCGGCTATCGATTCTCCAACGATTTCTCGTTCGCCCTCATCATGCTGCTCGCCATCGGTGGCCGCCCACTGACCCGCACCTGGAAAGCGCTCATCCTCGTCGGAGGCGCGGTCAACCTCTTTGGCGCCATCACCTTCGGGCGCTTGATGCAGTTTTATTTCGACGGGTTTTTTCCAATTTCACCAAACGAGCTATAACGGGTAAAATCTTTACGTGCTGTCGAAGCGGGTGATGGTCGTCGCCGCCGACAAGACGCTGCAAAAGCGTCTGGCCGCAGGTGCGATGGCCGCCGGCGGCGCGGTGCAGACCTTCGCCTCGCTCGACGAAGCCGGCGGGCGCCTCGAGACCGATCTCGCGCTGTGCGCCTTCTCCGCGCGCGACGGCGGCGCCGCCACGCTCCCGCCCGCCGTCGCCTCGCTCGCCGCGCGGCTCCCCGAGGGCGCCCGCCTCATCCCGGTCCTGCCCGGCCCCGACCTCGAGTGGATCGTCGCGCTCCTGGCCAACCCGCGCATTCCCTGCGTGCTCACCGCCGACGGGCTGACCGCGAGCTACGTCACCGCCACCGTCGCCAAGCTCCTGGCGCACGATCTCTTCGGCGTCGACAAGATGCTGCCGTGGGGCGTGCGCGTCTACTCCGCGCTCGTCAGCGACTACAACGAGAAGTCGGCCGCCATCGCCGCCATCGGCGACTTCGCCGTCGCGATGGGCGTGCGCCGAAAATATCGCGAGCAGATCGATCAGTGCATCGACGAGATGCTGATGAACGCGCTCTACGACGCGCCCGTCGACGCCGCCGGCAAGCCGCTCTTCGCCGAGGTGCCGGTGCGCGAGCGCGTCCTCATGCGCGTCGACGAGAAGGCGGTCGTGCAGTACGCCTGCGACGGCGAGCGCTTCGCCGTCAGCGTGCGCGACGCCTTCGGCTCGCTGCGCAAAGAGACCGTGCTGCAGTACCTCGACAAGTGTCTGCACGCGTCGGAGCAGATCGATCGCAAGACCGGCGGCGCGGGCCTCGGGCTCTATCTCATCGCCAACTCCGCCACCGACGTCAGCTTCCACGTCTTCGCCGGCTCGGCGACCGAGGTGGTCTGCTCGTTCGATCTGACCGCGCCGCGCGCGCAGCTGCGCTCGCTCGGCGTCTTCGAGGACCACATCGAAGGTGCCGCGCGCCAGCCGGTGCCGCTCCAGACGGTGCCGTCGCGGCGCGGGCGCCGTCGCGAGGACCTGGTGCCGGCGGCGCCGCCGCGATCGGGCGCGCTCCTGTCGGCGATGATGACGTTCGCGGTGCTCTTGCTCCTCTTTGCCGTGACGCTGGCGGCGCTGCCCTATCTGCGCCGCCCCGCCGTCGCCATGCTCGCCATCGAGACCGAGCCGCCCGGCGCCAACGTCTACGTCGACGGACGCGCGCGCGGCGCCGCGCCGATGCGCCTCGAGGCGGAGGCCGGCCGCAGCTACGCCATTCGCGCCGTGCGCGCCGGCCATCGCGACGACGAGCAGCTCGTCACCGCCGGCGCCGGCGACTCCACGGTGCGGCTGCACCTCGACGAGCTGCGCGCGGTCGTGCAGATCGACACCGAGCCGCCCGGCGCCCGCGTCTACGTCGACGGCCAGGCCACGGGCAAGCTGACGCCGGTGACGCTCGAGCGCCAGCCGGGCAGCGCGCTCGAGGTGACGCTGCGCAAGGACGGCTTCGTCGAGGAGAAGCTCTCGACGACGGCGCCGGCCCCCGGCGAGCGCGCCAGCTACCACCCGGTGCTGAAGTTGGAGACGACCTCGGCGCTGCTCACCATCGCCACCGAGCCGCCGGGCGCCGCCGTCAGCGTCGACGGCCTGACGCTGGCGCCGCCGTCGCCGACGCACGATACGTTCGTCGCCCCGGGCGCGCGCCACAAGGTCAAGGCGTCGGCCCCCGGCTACGTCGACGCCCGCGCCGAGATCTCGATTGGCGGAGGTGAGCACAAGAGGTTGCAGTTGACACTCGTCGAAGGCGGCACGCTCGCGCTGCGAACGAATGTGCCAGCCAAGGTGCTCGTCGACGACAAACCCGTTGGAACCGCGCCCATCGGCCCGCTCGGGCTCACCGCCGGCGAGCACACTTTGGCGCTGCGCGGCAAAACGCCACCGGTCGACTTCTCGACCAAGATCTCCGTCGACAAGGGGCAGGTGCTCGAGGTCCGGCTCGACTTCAACGAGGACCACGTCGTGCAGGGCCGAATCGGCGACAAAACCATTACTGATAAGTGGTAGAATCTACCCATATGCGGAGCTGGGTAACGCTCTGCTCGATTAGCGCCTTGCTGTTGGGGGCTGGCGGGACCGCTCGAGCGGGTTTCAAAACGACGGTGACCACGCCATATCCTGGCGTGAAACACACCGTGTACGTCGACGCGGCCGTTCCGCTGCGTGTGCACGTGGTCGAGGTCGACGTCACCTCGCAGGAAATCCATCTCACCTCGACGATGACCGGCGATCGCGGACAGACCGTCAGCGACTGGGCCGACTGCAAACGCGGCACCGCCGGCTGCACGCCGTCGGACGTCGTCCTCAACGGCGACGTCTTCGCACCATCGGGCTACGCGCCGCGCGGCCTCGCCATCGGCGGCGCCAAGCCGTGGCCCGATGCATCGGGCGACAACGCCGTCGAGGGCTGGTTCGCCTTCGGACGGCCCGGCGACATCAACGCCGTCCAGCTCTCGCCGCCGTCGATGGTCGAGATGCCGGCGCAGACGCTCGCCGTCGAAGGCGCCGTCGGCGGCCGCGCGCTGCTCGTGCAGCAGGGCATGGCGATGAGCTCGTACGACGCCGCCGATCCGACGCAGCCCTTCCGCCAATCGCCGCGCACCGCCATCGGCCTCGACGCCGGCGCGCACACGCTCTATCTCGTGACCGTCGACGGCGACCAGGTCGATTCGCTGGGCATGACCGCCGAGCAGCTCGCCTGGTTCCTCACCGGCCTCGACGTCGCCGATGCGCTGGAGCTCGACGGCGGCGGCTCGTCGACGCTGTACATTCGAAAAGAGGGCGGCGTCGTCAACGCGCCCTCCGACGGCGTGCAGCGGCCCGTCGCCAACCACCTCGGCGTCAAGTACGGGGTCCTGCCCTATCACTTCAGCCTCGTCGGCCTCATCTACGACCAGGTGTTCGGCGACATGACGAAGCTCATCAGCACGGCCACCGTCACCGTCGACGGGCAGACCGCCACCTGGCAGAACACGCACACGCTCTATCACGTCGACAACATCACGCCGCACTACGTCTGCGCGCACGCGTCGGCGCCCGGCTACAAGTCGTCGACCCAGTGCCGGCAGATCACCGAGGCCGAGGTGGCGCCGCCCAACGGCAACAACGTCCAATACCTGTCGATGGTGCTGTTCAAGGGCGTCGATCCGCCGCCCGACATGACGGTTCCGCTCGACATGGCGATGAATCGACCCCCGATGCCGACGCTCGATTTGTCGGTGCCGGGCAGCGGCGCGGATGGGGGAGGGTCGAATGCGGCCAAGGGGGGGTGTGACATCGCCGGTCGAAACGAACCGGTGGCAACTGGTCTTATGATTTCGCTCGTGCTATTTGTCGGCGCGGCGAGCACTTTCCGGAGACGACGCGCGTGACCCCAGAAGACCCGACCAAGACCGGACTGCTCTACACCGACCACACGTCGGGAACGCTCAAGGCGCGACGCTACCGCATCGCGGTCGTCGCCGGCCCCGACATGGGCGCCTCGGCGGAGATCGACAACGGCACCTTCCTCCTCGGGACGCATCAGAACAACGATCTGCGGCTCACCGACAAGGGCGTGTCGCGCTATCACCTCGAGCTGCAGCTGCGCGGCGAGGGGCTGAAGGTCACCGATCTCGACTCGACCAACGGCACCTTCCAGGGTCCGACGCGCGTCGGATCGATCACGCTCAACGGCGCGGTCAAGCTCAAGCTCGGGACCAACACCGAGGTCGAGATCAATCCGGCCGACGTGCCGGTGGCGATGTCGGGCTTCGAAGGCGAGCGCTTCGGCCAGGCCATCGGCGGCTCGCGCTACATGAAGGATCTGTTCGGGCTGCTCGACCGCGTCTCCAACACCGAGGCGACGGTGCTGCTCGAGGGCGAGACCGGCACCGGCAAGGAGCTCCTGGCCGAGGCGATCCATCTGCGCTCGTCGCGGCGGCAGGGTCCCTTCGTCGTCGTCGATTGCGGCGCGCTGCCGCGGGACCTCATCGGCTCGGAGCTGTTCGGCCACGTGCGCGGCGCCTTCACCGGCGCGCTCTCGGCCAAGCGCGGTCTCATCGAAGAGGCCGACGGCGGCACGCTGTTCCTCGACGAGGTCGGCGAGCTGCCGCTCGACCTGCAGCCGCAGCTCCTGCGTGCGCTCGAGAAGCGCGAAGTGCGGCCCATCGGCGAGGTGCGCGCCAAGAAGGTCAACATCCGCGTCATCGCCGCCACCAACCGCAACCTGCCGGAGCTGGTGCGCACGTCGCTCTTCCGCGAGGATCTCTATTTCCGACTGGCGGTCGTACGCGCCGCGGTGCCGGCGCTGCGCAAGCACAAGGAAGACATTCCGCTCCTGGTGCGAAACTTCCTGCACGAGCTCAAGCGGGAAGACTTCGAGATCGGACCGGACGTGTTGTCGCAGCTCATGGCGCACGACTGGCCGGGCAACGTGCGCGAGCTGCGCAACGTCGTCGAGCGCGGCCTCTCGCTCGAGGGTGGCGCGCTGCCCATCGAGGTCACGGGCGACGTCGGCGCGGCGACCAACGACGCCGGCAACTACAACCCCGGCGGCATGTCCAAGGACGTGCTGGAGAAGCCGTTCAAGGAAGCCAAGGGGCTGCTCGTCGAGTCGTTCGAGCGCGAGTACCTGACGCACCTCCTGGCGCGCCACAACGGCAACATCTCGCGCGCGGCGCTCGAGGCGGGGATCGATCGCAACTACATCCACCGGCTCGTCAAGAAGTACAACATCCCCGTCGAGCGCGGCTGATGCGCGCGGGCGTGTTCGGGTATGCGGCGCTGCTGGCGCTCGCCCTCGGGCCGGCGGCCTGCACGTCGCACAAGGCCAAGGTGCTGCCGCCCGACCAGGCCAAGCTCCTGCTCATCGATCGCAACTGGGTCGATCGGCTGCCCGAGAAGATCGACGACAAGATCCACGTCTTCCGCTTCGTCCCCAACATGGGCGGCGGCGTCTATCAGGACCGCACCATCTTCGCCGGCGCGTTCGAGCTGTTCCTGTTCGCGCAGGACGGCCACGCCATCAAGTTCGACCTCGTGCACACCGGCGAGAAGCGACAATCGGTGTTCATGATCGAGGAGCTGGAGACGCCGGGCAAAGAGGGCGTCGATCTGAAGCTCACGATCTCCGAGAGCCCGCGCGGGCCGGCCACCTACTACGGGTGGCGCAACGAGGGGCGCGATCTCGACGCCCACCTCGCGCAGCTCGTTCCCAAGCCTTCGCCGCAGCCGTAGCCGCGCTCGGCGCGTCTGTTGCCGCGCGGCATCGGAAGACGCCCGTCTCCCGTCGGAAGCGTAGAAGCAGGTTGCGCCGGTTGCGCGGCCAGCGCGGGCGACGTGGCGTGTACAATTCGCCATCGGCTGGCGCGCGATGTGGAAGTGTCTAGTAGTGACGCATGCGGATGCAGGTGTTGCTCGTGATCGTCGTCAGTGCCTGCGACGGTGTGCGAGATCAGCCGTGCGCGCTGAATGTGAGCGCGATCGACGGTGACGGCCGAGCTGCGAACAGCGAGCGCAAGATATTGGCCCAGTAATCCCCTCATTGCCGACGCCGCCCGGTGGACCAGCATCCGCTGTCTGACCGACGACGGCGGCGACTACGATATGCCCATCGAGGTGTTGGCGACTCTACCGGCCCCGCCACGCTCACTGCATCTGATTCATGCCGGATATACCATCGCCACCAACACCGTCGACGACCGAGCCGACGAGCTCTATTGGACGGTGACGGTGCCGTGCATGACTGCGAAGCCGTGCACCATGCAGTAGTATCCGACGCTTCCCGCGGTTGGGAAGGTAAACGAGAACGTGCCGGTGCTCTTGATGCCGCTGTCGAACATGCCGGTCGGCGTGCCCGCGCCCGACGTGACCGTATGCGGATTCGCGCCCGCAAACGTCCAGGTGACCGTACCTCCGGCGGCTATGGTGACGTTGGCCGGCGTGTAGAAGTTGTCCATGACGGTGATCGCCGCCGTCGTCGGCGCGGTGGCTGTCGCCATGTCGACCGGAGCGGCGGCCAGATCGGCACCGGGAGCCGCCGCCATATCAGCGCCGACGCTGGTCGGGCTCGCCAGGTCAAACGGCTGCGCCATATCCTGGTTGTTGTCGCCGCCACATCCACTCGTGAGAATCGCCAATGACACGGCTGCCGGAATGATCAACATCCTCATGCATCACCTCCGAAGCTCGGGCTTACGCAACTGCAATGCAGTAGCAATGGGGTGATCCTGGCGTGTCGGCTCCACGAATACCGATTGTCTGGCGATTGAAAGAGTGCTGAATACGCTCGGCACTCGATTCAAGCCGACCCGCATCGCGCCATGCAGTATCGGATGCGAATCGCGAGCCTTTTCATTTCTTGCGCGCTTCTCACCGCAGGCTGCCATCCTCGATCGTCGCAGCGGCTGCGCACGCTCGTCGGCGAAGTCCATATCCATGGCTTCGCCGGCGGTGTTCACCCCGCGGCGCTGTTCGTCGGCAGCCCAGTCGCCGCTGCGCAAGTGGACGGCGACTCAATCGTCGACGAACGTTCGGCGGCGGCTGGAGAGAGCTGCGTGTCCGTATCGTCGGCAACATTTACGGCGCCGAGGTTCGACATGATCGACGCTGGCCACCTCCGAATCAAGGGCGGCACCGGGATTCGCGATGTCGAGCTCGCCTTCGACAAGCAAGCCGGCTATCTGCCCGTGACAGAGCTGCCGCACCACGAGCTGTTCGCCGGCGGTGAGCGGCTCACGATCGAGACGGACGGCCACGCAGCCCTGCCCTTTGCCGGCTCATTGGAGGCGCCCACTCGGCTCGAGATCACTGCACCTGCGAAGCTCTCCCTGACGCAAACGGGACTGACGGTGCGCTGGAAACCGGATCATGCCGAGCGCGTCAAGCTAGCGCTCGTCGTGTCCAAGCGCGACGGCCGCTGGGTCGTCGTTCGCTGCAAGGCGGCCGACGCGGCGGGCCAGTTCACGTTCCCCGCCGAGCTCCTGGCAGGTCTGCCGGAGCCGCCGCGCGATCTCCAGCTGGAGGTGACCCGCAATCAGATGGTTCGCGTCGCGACCGCGGTCGAAGGCACCGGCGTCATCCTGCACGCCAGCTTCGCGAGCAAGCTCGATGCGCACGAAGAACGATGACGTACATGGATTTGCCGCGGTCCCCCCTCAGAGAACTTCCGGCGCTCGCGCCGCAGTAAGACGACTAGAGAGGAGACCTGCCATGCTCGCCAAGCCCGTTCGCACCGGCCTCGCCGCCGGGACGATTCTCGCGTTGTCTCTTGCCCTGGGGGGCACGTCTGCGCTGGCCGCCCCGGTCAAGAACATCGTGCTCGTTCACGGCGCGTTCGTCGACGGCTCGGGCTGGAAACCCGTCTACCAGATGCTGACCAAGCGCGGCTTCAACGTGAGCGTCGTCCAAGAGCCGTTGACGTCGCTCGAGAACGACGTCGCCGCCGTCAAGCGCATCCTCGATCTTCAGCAGGGCCCCTGCATCCTCGTCGCCCACAGCTACGGCGGAACCGTCATCACGGAAGCAGGTAACGACCCGAGCGTCGCAGGGCTCGTCTTCATTGCCGCGCACGAGCCCGATATGGGCGAAACCGAAGCTACGAACGGCAAGCGTATGCCGAGCGCGGCGAAGCCGCCACTCAAGACAGCGGACGGGTTCCTATATCTCGATCCTTCCCGCTTCCCCGACGATTTCGCCGCCGACCTACCACGCGAACAAGCCGAGTTCGAGGCGCGCTCGCAGATGCTGACGGCCGCCGGCGTGTTCACCACCGCGGTTGCCGATCCTGCGTGGAAGGTGAAGCCGAGTTGGGCGCTGGTGGCTGGTGCAGACAAAATCATCAATCCCGACCTCGAACGGATGTACGCAAAGCGTGCGCACAGCGTCACGGTTGAGGTAGCGGGAGCAAGTCACTCCGTCTACGAGTCGCATCCCAGGGAGGTTGCGGCGCTGATCGAGGAGGCGGCGCAGAAAGCGCGCAGCCGAGCGGATGCGGCTCGCCGTTGATTGGAAGCTCGGCGACACCGTTTGTTTCGCGTGGCGAGGCCGCGCCGCGGGCGCCTGTCTTGCACCTCTGAGCGGTCACGCGAAGGAGGGGCACTCCATGCGAACGAGACGAAATTCCGTTTACCCTTGGATGATCGTAGCCGCCGTCGGTCTGATGGCGACCGCGAGCGCGTGCGGCGACAATACGACGTCACAGACCGCCTCGGTCCCGCCCGATGCGGGCGTGCCCGACGGCGCCGCGGCGGCCCAAGCTGTCCTCGACAGCATCCCGGCGATCGGCACCGGCACCATCACGGCCACGACGCAGACGATCGCCACGGGCTTCACCGCGCCGCTGTTCGCGACGCCGGCCCCGGGAGTAAACGGCGTCCTCTTCGTGGTGGATCAGGTCGGAACCGTGTTCCGCACCGATCGCACGACCGGCGCCAAGAGCACCTTCCTCGACGTGAGCACGAGCCTGGTGCCTCTCGGTATTGCCATGATCGGCGGCTACGACGAGCGCGGCCTGCTCGGGCTCGCGTTCCACCCACAGTTCGCGCAAAACGGCCTCTTCTACACCGTCGCGTCCGAGCCGGTGAATGGCACCGCCGATTTCACCTTCCCCAAGCTCGGTTCGAGCTGCCCAACGCCGGCGATGAGCCTCGACCCCGATCATCAGAACGTGCTGCGCGAGTGGCACGTGGCCAGCCCGACCGATCCGCAGGCGAAACCCGACGCCAACAGCCGCGTCATCCTGCGTTTCGACTGGCCCAACTTCAATCACAACGGCGGGATGATCGCCTTCGGTCCCGACGGCATGCTCTACCTTTCGCTCGGTGACGGCGGCGGCGAAGACGATCAGACGTGTCAGCTCAACGCCGACGGCAAAGTGACCATCGGGCACGTGCCTGGCGGGAACGGACAGGATCCATCACTCGCGTACGGCAAGATCTTCCGCATCGATCCGATCGCGCGCACCTCCGCCAACGGCGCCTACGGGGTGCCGGCCGACAATCCGTTCGTCGGGCAGAGCGGCACGCTGCCCGAGATCTGGGCCTTGGGGCTGCGCAACTTCTGGCGCTTCTCGTTCGACACGGGCACGGGCGTGCTGATCGGCGCCGACACGGGCGAGAACGACATCGAGGAGGTTGACGTCATCCGCGCCGGCGGCAACTACGGCTGGCCCGTCAAGGAAGGCAACGCCCTGTTCAACGCGGCGGGCTTCGCCGTCATGGGCGGCGCGACCGACGGTTTCGTCACCATGCTCTCTCCGGGCATGCCGCCGGGGCTCATCGACCCGATCGCCGAGTACGGTCACACGCACATGATGATGGTCCAGGGTCGGGCGGTGATCGGCGGCTTCGTCTACCGCGGCACCGCGATTCCGCAGCTCGTCGGAAAGTACGTCTTCGCCGACTATCTGGCGGCAGAAGGGCTGTTGGTGCTCGATCAGCTTTCGGACGCCGATCTCTCCGCCTTCGCCGCTGGTACATCGACGATGCAAGAGCGCATCGTGACGCTCACGCCGCCGCCGTTCGGCCTGTCCGTCTTCGGCTTCGCGCGCGACGAGAACGGCGAGGTGTACGTGCTCGGCAATTCGACCGGCATTCCGTCGGGACAGACGGGCGAGCTGCGCAAGGTGGTGCCGTGAGCGCGAAGCGCGAGACGGTGAGTCGTCCGCGCAGGGTCGCCCGCACCCTGGCCGGCCACGCCATCAAGCTCACCTCGTGCACACCGGCGTTCTAGCGGTTGTTCTCGTCGGAGAAGCGCGCGTGGTTCAGGAGCAGCGCGGTCACCGTCGTGTCGTAGAGATCGTCGCCGGGGATGTCGTGGGCGGCGAACTCGAACTGGCCGTTCTTCCAGCTGAGCACGTCGTAGACCACCTCGATCGACGTCGGCTCGGCCAGGACCCCATCGACCTCGAGGCGCAAGAGGTGCCCCTCGCGCATGAAGAGGTGCGCGGTCTTGGCGCCGACAACGAGCAGCTCGCCGGTCTTGCGCTCCAGCTCCAGGAAGCCCATCACCGACGGTAGCGAGACCTGGCCGAGGTCGCCGCGCAGCGTCTTCTGCGTCGCCAGCGCGTGCGGCGAGCGCTGCACCCGCGAGACGACGCGGTCGACGCGCGCCTGCAGCTCCTTGCCGCGAAACGGCTTCGGGATGTAGTCGTCGACACCGAGCTGGTAGCCGCGCAGCCGCTCCTGCTCGCCGCCCAGCGTGGTCAAGAAGAGAAACGGCACCGACGAGAGCGTCGGGCGCGCGCGGCACATGCGCAGGAGCTGCCAGCCGTCCATGCGCGGCATGTGCACGTCGCTGACGATGACGTCGGGCGTCTCCTTGAGACACTGCGCCAGCGCCTCGAAGCCGTCGGGCGCGACGCGCACGTAGTCGCCGCGCAAGCGGAACGGCGCCGCGGCGAGCGTGCGGCAGCCGTGGTCGTCGTCGGCGATCATGACGCTCATGCGCCGCGTCGGCGCCGGCGCTTCGACGACCCCTTCGCCCTCGCTGATGCGCTCGTTGATGTACGCCTCGATGAGGCCCAGACAGTCGACGGTGAGGTCGAGGAACTCGATGCCCATGCCGGGCGGCTTGCCGACCGCGCGCGCGGCGGCGTGATCGCGCACGTAGACGACGCGGCAGATGATCGGGATCTCGGCCGACCCTTCGCCCAGCTCGAGGTTGACGCGGATGACGGCGTTGACGGGCAGGAACTGCTCCGTCGCCAGGAACATGCCGCCCTTGGACAGATCGGACGAGTAGGCGACCAGCAACTGGTCGACGTTCGCATACGAGACCTTGAAGGTCGCCTCGACGCGCGGTGCCCGACTTCCCTGGTCGTTGTCTGACAACGAAGACTCTCCCGTGGGAATCTTACCTCAATCCTCTTCGTAGAAATCGGTATCGCGCACGGTGATGAAACGGCGGATGGCCTCGAGCGCTCCGTCTTCGAGGTGCCCCCAGCGAACGCCGCAGCCGGCCGGCGCGCCCGCCGAGGCGGCGCGCTCTCCGCGGACCCAGCGGACCACGCCCATGACGAGGAAGCGCTCGCCGCCGAGGACCAGCTCGAAGCCGACCTCGCTGCCGACGTCGGGCGGATGGTTGGTGGCGACGAAAACGCCCCCTTCGCTGAGGTTTTCCGCGACGCCGGTGAAGAAGTTGTGATCGCTCTCCAGCGTCACCTCCACCTCGAGCGGGACGCGCGGCGGCCGTGGCTGCTGCTCGTCCGACATGATTCGACGTTACCTCAAAACGTGAGCCCGAGCGAAACCTGGCCCGGCGGCAACGACCCGCGCGGCGCGCGCTCGCTCGTTCCGTAGACGATGCCACCGACGGCGGCCCCGGCGACCACGGCACCGACGGCGGCCCAGACGTACCAGCGCTTGAACCAGGGCAGCGGCGGAATCGGCGCGCCCTGGACCGGCAGCGCGATCGGCCGCTCGGGCGAGGCGACGCGGGCGACGACGCGCCCCTTTTCGTCGCGCGCTTCGACGTAGTACTCGAGCGTGTAGCTGTCGTTCTCGCGCGGCGGCGTGTAGCTCGATTGAAAGCGGCCGTCCTGCCCGCGCATGGCGTTGGCGCCGTAGGTGAGGAGCCCGCGCCTCCGGGCGTGGAGGGTGACCGACTGGACCAGCGGCGCGCCGCGGATGACGACGGCCTTGATCTCGAGCGGCCGGCCGGCGGTGGCGCCCGTCGGTGCGTCATGCTCGAGCTCCGCCTCGCCGCCGCTGTGGCCATAGCCGGGGACGAACGACGCGCGCACGTCGTCGTAGAACTCGCGCAGCTTGGGCGAGTGCGTCGGATCGCTCAAGGTGTAGTGGGGATCGATGGCGAGGAGCTCCTCGAAGGCCTCGCGCGCGCGCGGCTTCTTGCCGAGGATGAGGAATGACATGCCGAGGTACTCGTAGGCGCGGGCGCGTAGATCGCGGGTGGCGACGGGATCCTTGACGACGGCGGTCAGGGCCTCGACGGCCGCGCGGTACTCCTGATCCTGGTAGCGCTTTTCGCCTTCGGCGAGGCGCGCGCGCACCGCGTCTTGTGGATCTTCGGCGGCCGCGGCCGGCGTGGGGATGCCCGCCCCGAGGGCGACGGCGACGGCGACGAGCAGCGCGAGGTAGCGCGCCCTCACGGCTGCACCTCGAGCTGCAGGCCGGTCATGCCGCCGTAGAGGAGCACGTCGAGATCGCCGTCGCCGTCGACGTCGTCGGCGAGCGCGCCGTCGGCGGGGACCGCTTGATCGAAGGTGCCGGCCGCCGCGAGCTTGCCACCGCCCGCCGATTTCCACAGCAGCGGGGCGGCGCCGGCGCGCGGGACCACGAGCTCCGGCAGGCAGTCACCGTCGAGATCGGCCAGCAGCAACGAAGGCACGTCGCCGGCGACCTGATCGGGCAGGAGCGTGAACGATCGATCTTCGAGGAAGGCGTCGCCGCGATTGATGTAGGCGCGGATCGGACCCGCGGTCTGCGCCATCACCAGGTCGAGATCGCCGTCGCCGTCGAGATCTCCGACGGCAAACGCCGACACGCGCGCCGGCTTGGGCGGCAGCGCGGCCGGCGTGAAGGTGAAGTGGCCGCCGCCGGACGCGTTGAGGTAGACGCGCGGGACCGCGGCCGTGGCGCTGCCCTGGCCGAGGATCACGTCGGCGCGGCCGTCGCCGTCGAGATCGGCGAGCGCGACGGCGGTGGCGTCGGTGGGCGCCGCATCGAAGGAGCCCGTCTGCTCGCGGAAGTGGCCGGTGCCGTCGTTGAGCCAGACGTGCGCGGCGGTGCCACCGACGGCGACGAGGTCGGTGGTGCCGTCGCCGTCGACGTCGGCGGCGGCCGCGGCCACGCTGTCGGCGGCGCCGATCGAGCCGAGCGCAGTGAAGCTGCCGTCGCCGGCGTCGCGCCACAGCGAGAGCGGCGCGCCCGTCGCGACCACGACGGCGTCGAGGCGGCAGTCGCCGTCGAGATCGACGCTGAGGACGGCGCGCACCTTTCCGGCCGGCGCATCGGGTGCGCCAGCGACGAGCGCGCCCACGCCGGGCGCGGCGACCGAGTAGCGGGCCGCGCGTCCGGCGGCGAGGCCGAGGGCGATGTCACCCCCGCCCGTGGCGTCGGCGGCGGGCGCGAGTGTCGCTGCTTCGATCGCTTCGCCCGTCGGAGCGGCGGCCGCGGTGAAGCGCCCGCTCGATGGATGCGGCTGACAGGCGTCGAGCGGGACATCGACATGTAGGACGTTGGCCGACTTGAACGGAATCACGCGACGGTCGCGCGCGACCTCGATGCCGTGGCCGAACGCGTAGACGATCGACTGCGTCGCCGGCCTGCCGCCCGGCAACACGGTCAGCGTTTGCGGCAGCGGCAGCGACGGCAGCGCGTAGCGCCGGCCGAACCGCCGCGCGCCGCCCGCGTCGAGCTCCACGCAGATTCCGTCGAGCTGGCCCGCCGGCCGATTGCTGGCGATGCGCAGGACGACGGCGGTGTCGTTGCAGCCAGCGACGGTCCAAAGGGCGGCGACCAGGCAGGCGAGTGCGAAGCGGCAAGGCACGCTGAGTGTCGATCCTATACAAGGAACAAATAAATGGGCTAAAATGTGGCGGCGAGGAGGAAGAGACATGAAGCTCTTCGGAGGGAAGAAGGGCGACGAAAAGGCCCCGGTGCAGGGTGACGACGAAGCTGGCTACTACGATTCGCCGGTGGAAACCGTCTCTCTGTCCGACACGCGTTCGCGAGGCAATGCGGCGGGTGGAGCTACTGGGTCGACGTCGGGCACGATCGGGAGCGGCAATAAGGGCGCGCCGCAGCAAGCGCAACAGCAGCAGCATCATCATCAGGATGACGATCCGCGGCCGCACTACGGCATCGAGCAGGCGATCACGCTGATGCGGGCGCTGCCGATGGATCAGAACCCCGAGCTGGTCGTCGCGGTCATCAAGACCACGCTCGAGTCGCTCAAGGTCAAGGTGTCGGACATCATCGTGGATGCCGACAAGAAGACGAAGGACCTCGAAGAGCGGGTCGCCAACTTGAAGCGCGCGATCGCGGACTTCGAGAAGGAGATCGAGACGCGCAAGGAAGAGATCGGGCGCCTCGAGGCGGATCACAAGGAGACCACCGGCGTGCGCGCGCGGCTGGAGCTGGCCGAGAAGGCGCAACGCGCGGGTGCTGTCGCCAAGACAGGATAAGGGATGGCAGCCTCCGAGCCGACGCCGCAGCCGCAAGATGACGGGAAGGAACGACGCCGCAGCGCGGATGCGATGCTGCGCCACAAGATTCTGATTGTGTCGAGCGAGCCGGCGATGCGCCGGTCGCTCAAGCGGCTGATGACCGCGACGGGCGCCGTCACCGAGTTCATCAACGATCTGTCGAAGCTGCCGGCCGATGCCCCCAGCCTGATCGCGGTCGATCTGCGCTCCCCCTCGGCGCCGACGATGAAGGACCTGGAGGCGGTTTTTCCCGAGGTGCGGCTCATCGCCATCGTCGGGGCGCAGGACTTCGGTCAGATGGTCGAGGCGATGCGCAGCCCCCGCTGCGGCAGCGTCATCACCTACGACGACCACTTCGAGCCCGAAGACTTCATCGTCACCGTCACGAAGCTGCTGCACGGCCAGGTGTTCGGCCTGCAGAAGTACTTTCCATGGGGCGTCACGCTCTACAACATGGAGATCGCCGGCTACGAAGAGAAGGTGAAGGCGCTCGACGTGCTCAACGCCTACGCCGAGCTGGCCGGCGCGCGCGGTCCGGTGCGCGACCGCATGGCGCTGGTGGCCGAGGAGCTCCTCATCAACGCCATGTACCACGCGCCCACCGACGAGAACGGCAAGCCGCTCTATCAACATCTGCCGCGCAAGGAGATGGCGGGCAAGACGTTCGAGCGCGGCGTCAAGGTCGCCTGTGCGTCGAACGGGCAGCTCTTCGCCGTCGCCGTCCGCGACGCCTACGGCTCGCTCGACAAAGAGACGGTCGTGAAGTTCTTGGCGAAGGGCACGCAGAAGACGCTGACGCCGGAGCAGAAGGAGTCGGGCGCGGGGCTGGGCCTGGTGTCGGCGCTCAAGAACGCCAGCAAGCTGGTGTTCAATCTGGCGCCTGGCCACGGCACCGAAGTCATCGCGCTGTTCGACCTCGACCTCCTCGCCAAGGGGCGGCCGGGCGTGCGCGCGGTCCACATCTTTACCGAGCGGCGGCGGCCCGCGGCGCCGGCGCCGGTGGCCGAGCCGGCGTCGTTGCGTCCGTCGGCGGCGCCGCTGGTGGCGGGAGCGCTCGCCATCGTGCTCATCATCTTCGGGGTCGTCGGCGTGGTGCGAAAGCTCCAGGAGCCGCCACCCGCGGACGTCAAAGCCGAAGTCACCGTCGGCGACGGCGAGTCGCGCGACGTGCCGGTGCGCATCGGCACGTC
>JAQBQH010000174.1 GCA_028287105.1 Myxococcales bacterium | reverse complement strand
CGGAAGCGCACGGGAATCGAACCCGCCGAGCGCAGCGTAACTACGCCCCACCGGTTTTGAAGACCGGGCCAGCCACCAGATCTGGAAGCGCTTCCGCGCCGTTCGTACCGCAGTCGCCCCGCCTTGTCGAGCCGTGCGGTGATATGCTCGATCCACGCCGATGAAGATCGCGTTCACGCACAACCTCAAGCTGACCGAGGCCGAAGAAGAGGCGGAGTTCGACACCGTCGAGACCGTGGACGCCATCGCCAACGCGCTCGCCGCGGGCGGGCACGAGGTGGAGAAGATCGAAGTCTCCGGCCCGGCGTCGCACCTGGCCGCGCGCATCGAGGCGTTCGCGCCCGACCTCATCTTCAACACCGCCGAGGGGCGACGCGGGCGCGCCCGCGAGGCGTTCTACCCGGCGCTGTTCGAAGAGCTCAACTATCCGTACACCGGCTCGGACGCCTACGTCCTGACCGTCACGCTCGACAAGTGGCTGACCAAGTGTGTCGTCAAGGAGCAGGGCATCGACACGCCGCGCGCGCGCCTGGTCACCGCGCGCGATCTACCGTCGCTGGAGAAGCTCGAAGGCTCGCTCGGCGTCGGCGTCCCCGCCATCGTCAAGCCCAACTACGAAGGCTCGTCCAAGGGCATCGGCGACGACTCGGTCGCGCGCGACTGGCGCTCGCTGCGCGCGCTCGTCGAGAAGACGGTCAAGCAGTATCCGGCCGGCGTCCTCATCGAGGAGTTCATCCCCGGCGTCGACGTGACGGTGCCCTTCGTCGAAGGGCTCGGCGACGAGGGCGTCATGATGCCCGTCGAGTACGTCATCGAGGCCGGCGCGCGCTCGAAGTTCAACATCTACGACTACCGCCTCAAGAACACCGCGCCCGAAAAGGTCAACGTGCGCTGTCCCGCCGAGCTGCCGCGCGACGTGCTGGCGCGGCTCAAGGCGATCTCCAAGACCGCGGTGCGCCTGCTCGGCATGCGCGACGTCGGGCGCATCGACTTTCGCCTCGGCGACGACGGGCGCATCTACTTCCTCGAGGTCAACGCCCTGCCCTCGCTCGAGCCGGGCGCCTCGATCTTCGCGGCGTCGAAGCGCGAAGAGGGGCTCTCTTACGTCGACACCATCCTGCAGGTGGTGAAGTCGGCCGGCGTGCGCTGGGGATTGCAGCGCGCCGAGGCGCCCAAGAAGAAGCAGTCGGACAAGCTGCGCATCGGCTTCACGTACAACATGAAGCGCGTCGACTCCAAAGCCGGCAATGACACCGAGGCCGAGTACGACGGTCCCGAGACCATCGACGCCATTCGCACGGCCATCGAGTCGCTCGGCTACGAGGTGGTGCCGCTCGAGGCCACGAGCGAGCTGCCGCAGCGGCTCGCCGACGCCAAGGTCGACATCGTCTTCAACATCGCCGAGGGGCTGAGCGGGCGTAACCGCGAGGCGCAGGTGCCGGCGTTGTGCGAGCTCATCGGCATTCCGTACACCGGATCCGATTCGGCGACGCTGGCGCTGGCGCTCGACAAGGCGCTCGCCAAGCGCATCTTGCGGCAGCACGGCATCCTGACGCCGGAGTTCCAGGTGTTCGCGTCGGGACGCGAGAAGCTGCATCCGACGCTGCTGCAAAAGTTCCCGCTCATCGTCAAGCCCAACGCCGAGGGGTCGTCCAAGGGCATCTCGGGGTCGGGCGTCGTCGACGACGAGGCGGGGCTGCGCGCGGCGGTGACGGCGATCGTCGAGAAGTATCGGCAGCCGGCGCTCGTCGAGGAGTACATCTCGGGGCGCGAGTTCACCGTCGGGCTGCTCGGCGACAAGCGGCCGCGCATCCTGCCGCCGATGGAGATCTGCTTCAAGGACGCCTCCAAGCAGCGGCCCGTCTACGACTTCGAGATCAAGCAGGAGTGGGAGAAGCACGTCTACTACGAGTGCCCGGCCAAGCTGTCGCCGGCGGAGCTCAAGACCGTCGAGCGCGCCGCGCGCGACACCTTCATGGCGCTCGACTGCCGCGACGTGGCGCGCATCGATCTGCGCATGGGCAAGGATGGTCAGGTCTACGTCCTGGAGGTCAACCCACTGCCGGGGCTGACGCCCGACTACTCGGATCTGGTGCTGATCTCCACGGCGGCCGGGATCACCTATCGCACGCTCATCGGCGAGATCCTCGCCGGCGCGCTCAAGCGGCTCCGCGAGAAGAAGCGCGAGGCGCTGCCGCGGCCGGTCGATCGCGAGCGCACCGACCGCGTCGAGAAGGTCGATCCCATCAAGCCCGAGGCGATTTCGTAGTGCTCACGCCGCGAGTCTAGCCATGACGCGCAAACGGCTTCGAGAGCTCGGCGTTCCAATCGGTCGCTATCCGACGGGGCCGCACAACGCCATCACCGACGTCGGCGGCGTCCGGGTCGGCCACTCGACCATCATCAGCGGCGAAGGCAAGCTCGACCGCGGCAAGGGGCCGGTCCGCACCGGCGTCAGCTGCGTCATGCCGCACGTCGACGTCTACCGCGAGCGGCTCATCGGCGGGACCTTCGTGCTCAACGGCGCCGGCGAGGTGGCCGGGTTGACGCAGGTCTCCGAGTGGGGGCTCATCGAGACGCCCATCCTCCTCACCAACACGCTCTCGGTCGGCAAGGTCGCCGACGCGACGGTCAAGTGGATGTCGAAGAAGTATCCCGGCCTCGGCTCGGAAGAGGACGTGGTCATCCCCGTCGTCGGCGAGTGCGACGACTCCTTCTTGAACGACGCCGTCGGGCGGCACATCCGCTCCGACAACGTCTACAAGGCGATCGAGACGGCGACGAGCGGACCGGTGGCCGAGGGCTCGGTCGGCGCGGGCACCGGCATGATGACCTGCGACTTCAAGGCCGGCATCGGCACCAGCTCGCGCACCATCCGCGCCGACGTCGGCGTCTACACCGTCGGCGTCCTGGTGCTGACCAACTTCGGCGTCATGACCAACCTGCGCATCGACGGCGTCGCGGTCGGCGAGATCCTGGCGCCCGAGTACAGCGCGCTCGGCAAGCGCATCTCGAACTACGGATCGATCATCGCCATCGTCGGCACCGACGCGCCGCTCTTGTCGTCGCAGCTGGCGCGCCTGTCGAAGCGCGCCGCCCTCGGCATCGGGCGCTGCGGCAGCTACGCCGCGCACGGCTCGGGCGAGATCATCCTCGCCTTCTCGACGGCGAACAAAGTTCCGCGCGTGGCCGAGGGCATGACCACCAAGATCGAGATCCTCCTCGACCGCGCCATCGGCCCCTTGTACGAGTCGGTCATCGAGGCCACCGAGGAGGCCATCGTCAACGCCTTGTGCATGGCGGACGACATGACCGGGCAGGGCGGCAACTTCGCGCCGGCGCTGCCGCTCGACCGGGTCGTCGAGATCATGAAGAAGTACCGCCCCACTCCGCACGCCGCGCCTGTATAAGGTGTCGCCATGAAGCTCGCAGTCACGATTGCGGTGACCTCGCTCGCGCTGTCCGCGTTGGCGGCGGCTCGCGAAGGCGCCGCGCCGGAGAAGACACCCGCGCCCGCGAACGCCGCACCGGCGAACGCCGCCCCCCCGGACGCCGCATCGGCGAACACGGCACCGACGCCCGCAGGCGGCAAGAAGTACAAGAACGTGACGCCCGTGGTCTTCAACCAGCAGATCCTGACCCGCGAGGCGCCGCAGCTCCCCACCGCCCTGCAGCAGAGGTTCGCGCGCGTCGGCAACGTCGCCGCGCTCAAGGGCGCGTACATGGTGTCCGTTGGCACCGACGGCCGCGTCACGCACGTCGACGTGTTCACCTCGATTCCCGACGCCGACGACGAGATCGTCGCCACCATCAAGAAGTGGACCTTCAAGCGGCAGCGCGTCCCCATCCGCAGCCTCGTCACCCTCTTCTTCGGCATTCCGCGCCCCAAGCCCTGACGACCCCCGCGACGGGCCCTCGCCTGCCGCTCGTGCTACCCTCGGGTGGTCGGCCATGAAGATCGGGACGCGCATCACGGTCACGACGGTGACGCTCGTGCTCCTGACGCTCAGCCTCTACGGCGTCGTCAGCTTGCGAACGCGGCGCGCCGAGCTGTCGGCCGACCTCGAGCGGCAGATGGAGCTCGTGGGCGCGTCGGTTCGCGTCGCCCTCGACCTGGCGCTGAAGGACGGCCTCTTCGAGGACACGCGCAAGCTGGTCGCGCGCTGGCAGGACGCCGAGCCCAACATCCGCTTCACCTACCTCGACGTCGCGCACGTGCGGCCGGGCATGCAGACGCCGGCTTTCGTCGTCGCGGCGCGCGCAGCGGTCGCGCGCGACGGCAAGCTGCCGCAAGGCGCAGTCGCCAGCCCCCAGGGAACGCCGGTCAGCCCCGACGATCAGTACCTCTACATGCCGGCCCCCTTCGACCCCACGCGCGCGCAGCGGCTGCAGCGCATGACCATCGAGAAGGCGCCCGTCGGCGAGCACATCGGCGCCGACGGCAAGTCGTTCTATGCGCTCATGGAGCCGGTGCGCGACGATCAGGACCGCGTCATCGGCGCCATGGAGCTCCTGCGCGACGAGGACGACATGGCGCGCGCGCTGCTCGAATCGCGCCGCACCGTCCTGTTCGCGCTCATCGGGCTGTCGGCCATCCTGGCGGCGTTCATCTGGCTCTCGACGCGCGCCTCCATCTCGAACCCGCTCAAGCGGCTGGTCGAGGCCATCGACGACGTCACGCACGGCGATCTCGGCCGCGTCATCTTGCGCGAGCGCGACGACGAGGTCGGCGATCTGGCCGACCGCTTCAACGACATGACGGGCTCCTTGCGCGAGGCGCGCGAGGAGATCTTGCACGGCGTCGACGCCAAGCTCGCCCTGGAGGCGCGCCTGCGCCACTCGGAGAAGCTCGCCACCATCGGCCAGCTCGCCGCCGGCATCGCCCACGAGGTCGGCACGCCGCTCAACGTCATCGGCGGCCGCGCGCGCCAGATGGAGAAGAAGGCGAACGAGCCGGCCGAGGTGGCGAAAAATGCCGGCATCATCGCCGTGCAGACGCAGCGCATCACCAAGATCATCCAGCAGCTGCTCGACTTCGCGCGGCGCCCCAACGCCACCCGCACCAAGGTCGATCTGCAGACGGTGGCCAAGGACTGCCTCGACTTCCTCGAGCATCAGCTCAACACCTCGCGCATCGAGGTCAAGCTCCGTCCGTTCAAGATCGACTCGACGCGCACCGACGGCAGCGCGGTGGCGCTCCTGCCCGCCGAGTCACCGACGGTGCAGGGCGACTCCGATCAGCTTCAGCAGGTCTGCCTGAACCTGTGCATCAACGCCATTCAAGCCATGCCGCAGGGCGGCGCGCTCGAGCTGTCGACGCTGGCGCTGGTCCGCCGGCGGCCCGGGCTCGACGCCGCCGACCCCGGGCGCTATGTCGTCCTCCAGGTCGCCGACACCGGCATCGGCATCCCCGAGCAGGACCGCGAGCGCATCTTCGAGCCCTTCTATTCGACCAAGCAGCCCGACGAGAGCGCCGGCAAGACCGGCGGCACCGGCCTCGGCCTGGCGGTCTCCGTCGGAATCGTCAAAGATCACGACGGCTGGATGGAGATCGATTCGCGCGCCGGCGGCGGCACCATCTTCAAGGTCTACCTGCCGGCGTCCGAAGCGGCGGAACTCCGACGCGCCTCGACCGGCTGACCATGCTATGAGATAGCCTGCTATGGACCGCGCCGATAGAGCACGCACGCAGCTGTTGGTCGTCGACGACGACTCCGCCATGCGCGACTTCTTGTCCGAGTCGCTGGTGGACGAAGGCTATCGCGTGGACGTCGCCGCGGGCGGGCGCGCCGGGGTCGAGCGGGTGCGCGCGGGCGGCGTCGACCTGGTCGTCACCGACGTCAAGATGCCCGACATGGACGGGCTCGACATGCTGGCGGAGATTCGCGCGCCGGCCGGCACCGACAATCCGCCGCACGTCGTCGTCATCACCGCCTTCGGCTCCATCGAGACGGCCAAGCGCGCGCTCAAGCTCGGCGCCCACGACTACATCACCAAGCCGTTCGAGATCGACGACCTCCTCGTCGCCGTCGAGAAGGCGCTCGACGAGCGCACGCTGCGCCGCGAAGTGGCGCGCCTGCGCAAAGAGGTCGCGCGCCCCTATCGCTTCGAGAACATCATCGGCAAATCGGCGCCGATGCAGGACGTCTTCGCGCTGATTCGCCGCCTCTCGGGCAGCTCCGCCAACGTCCTCATCACCGGCGAGAGCGGCACCGGCAAGGAGCTGGTCGCGCGCGCGCTGCACTTCAACTCGCCGCGCGCCAAAAAGCAGTTCGTCCCGGTCAACTGCGCCGCCATCCCCGACACGCTGCTCGAGTCGGAGCTGTTCGGCTACAAGCGCGGCGCCTTCACCGACGCCCGCAATGATCGCCAGGGCATGTTCGTCGAAGCCGACGGCGGCACCATCTTCCTCGACGAGATCGGCGACCTCACGCCGCAGCTCCAGGCCAAGCTGTTGCGCGTCTTGCAGGAGCGCGAGCTGCGCCCGCTCGGCGCGGCGCGCGCGGAGAAGGTCGACGTGCGCGTGCTGTCGGCGACCAACCGCGATCTGGCGCAGCGCATGGCCGAGGGCGCGTTCCGTGAAGATCTGTTCTACCGCCTCAACGTCATCGAGGTGGTGCTGCCGCCGCTGCGCGATCGCGCAGAGGACGTGCTGCCGCTCGCCGAGCACTTCCTGACCGAGGCCAGCTCGCGGTCGGTCAAGCGCATCGCCGCCTTCACCCAGCCGGCGCTCAAGGTGCTGCTCGCCTATCCGTGGCCGGGCAACGTCCGTGAGCTGGAGAACGTAGTCGAGCGCGCGGTGGCGCTGGCCGAGGGCGATCAGATCGGCCCCGACGACCTGCCGTCGCAGGTGCGCGAGCGCCGCTCCTCGGATGTGCTGGCCGGTGCGCTCGCGCGCGGCCTGACGTTGGCGGAGCTGGAGCGCGAGTACATCAATCGGGTCCTGCAGGCCGAGGGCGGCAACAAGACGCGTGCCGCGCAGCGCCTCGGTCTCGATCGCAAGACGCTCTATCGCAAGCTGGAGGAGTACGGCCGCGTTCCCGGCGAGGCCTCGGCACCGACGGACAACGCCGACGATCGCCACAGCGATCGCGAAGTCTCGCTCCCCGAGCCGCCGCGTGCCGAAGCGACGATGCCGATCCCGCGCATCGACCCCGGCACGGACGATTTCGACGATTGAAACCGCTCACAGCTGTTAGCGGTCAGCTGTTTTCTCAATTCGCTCGTGCGCCCGCGGCGCGGACGATCTGCTCCAGCGCCTGGCGGGCGGGGCCGGCGGTCTCGAGCTCCAGGTGCTTGCGCAGGATGGGGAAGATGTCGGGGTTGTCGAAGGCGGCCAGCTGGCGACGCGCGACCTGGCGCAGCGGCTCGGCCTCGTAGCGCAGCACCTCGACGAGGAACTCGCCCGCCTCGAGCGAGCCGATGCGCGCGATGCTCTCGAGCGCCACCTCCTTCACCGTCGGGTCGTCGTGCTCCCGGAAGATGCGCGTCAAAGGATCGAACGCGTGCGGGAAGTGCAGCGCCTTGAGCGCCTCGAGCGCCGCCTGCCGCACCACCGGCACCTCGTCCTTGAGCCCGCGCTGGATCATGTTGAAGGTGCGCTTGAAGAAGAGGTGCTTGAGCGCGCGCATCACGCCGCGCCGCACCTCGGGATGTGGGTGCGTCGAGAGTCGTTCGAGCGGCTGCAGCGCCGCGTAGGCCTGCAGCTGCCCCATGTCCTGCGCGATCTGCGCCAGCGTGTGCGGGTCGAGCTCCACGCCCTCGCGCGGCCGCGCGTCGAGATGGGTCAAGAGCACGTTGAGCGCCCGCCGCCGGATGATGTCGGCGTAGCGCGTGTCGCCGATGATCGTCGCGCACACCTCGCGATGGTCGCCGTCGAGCTCCCACTCCACCAGATCGAGGTACCAGATCTCGGGGTAGGCGTGCTGCTGCCGCAGATAGTCGGGGAAGGGCGCGGCGTCGATCGCCTCCTGCCACACCTCGGAGTAGCGCGCCACCACGTCCGAGTAGCGCTTCTGCTTCTTCTCGCCGAGGCCCAGCTTGGCGAGCTGCTTGTAGGACTCGCGCACGTGGAAGAAGTCGCCGACCGAGTTGTAGGAGTCGATGGCCGCCAGGTAGGCGTTCTCGGTGATCTCGACGGGGCCGCCGTCGCGCTCGTTCTTCTCGGCCGCCTTCCACCAGGTCTCGGCCGCGCGCTTCATGTAGCCGCGATCGTAGATGAGCCCGACGCGGCGCGCGTAGTCGGCCGCCTCGCGAAAGACCGTCGCCGCCGCGTGGTACTCCTCGCGCTCGAGAGCGATGCGCAGAAAGTCCTCGTAGTACTGAAGGACGTAGAACTTGAGGTTGTCCTCCTTCAAGACCCGGATGCAGTTGATGTAGCCCTCGGCCAGGTTCTCGAAGCTCGACGAGTCCTTGCCCAGCTTGAGCAGGATGCAGTAGCAGTCGAACGCGCGGTGGCGCTCGCCCTTGGTCTCGAACTCGTCGGCGACCTCCTCGAGCAGGCGCTGCGCCGAGACCAGGTGGCGGTTGCCGCCCTCCTTGTCACCGTCGCGGATGGCGGCGATGCCGACGTTGAAGTGGACGAGCGCCTCCTCGTACATGCGGCCGCGCAGGCGTGGATCGCGCAGCACGCGCTCCCAGGCGCGCCGCTCGTCGCGCGGCGAGTTGGCCTGCGCGTAGGCGATGGCGGCGAGGACGTGACGGTTGGCCTCGGCGTACCCGCGCGCCGCCTGCGCGTAGAGCTGATTGCCCTGCTCGCCTCCCACGCGCCGCCCCTGCAGCTCGCGCACGCGGGCGGCGTCGACGGGAGACGTGGCCGCGGGGAACATCTCGGCGGCGCGATCGAACGCGTGCAGATACAGAAAGACGTAGCCGGCCTCGCGCGTCCGCTGCAGCACCCGATAGCAGTCGGCGACGCCCTTGAGCCACTCGTCGTATTCGAAGTCGATGACGTGCGTATGCTGCAGGAGCTGCCGATAGAGGCGCTCCGACTCGGCGGCGCGACCGGAGCTCAGGAGCGACTGCGCCCGCGCCAGGAGCTGCGCGTTGGCTTCGATCATCGGCTACCGCCGTCCGCCGGCTTCTTGACCTCGTCGCTCGGCTTCTTGACCTCGTCGCTCGACCGCTTGACGTCTTCGACGGGCCTGGTGACGTCGTCGACCGGCTTGCGGGCGCCTTTGGGCGCGGCGCCACCGGCTTCGTCGAGCGGCACCTTGGGCGGCATGCCCGGCCCGCGCCGCGGCATCAAGAACGCGGCGTGCGCATCCAGCTCGTCGTCGAGGCGATAGGTCATGTGCTTGCCGAACCGCTTGCGCCAATCGGCGAGCGTCATGACGCAGCGAACGGTGGAGCGCACCTTGCCGTCGGGCTCGAGGGCATCGACGCGCACCTCGCGCACCGGCGTGCCGTCCTTGTGTTGCGCCAGGAGCTTCGACTTGCGCGCGTCGCAGCGCTGCATCTCGACGGCGAACTTCCAGCGCTGCCCCTCCCAGCGCGACATCTCGAGGTCCGGCTCGTCGACCTCGATGGCGGTGTCGTCGTCGTTGGGGAACGACCACCAGACCTTGTAGGGCGCCGCGTCAGCGACGGCGGTCGCGCTCCACAGAAGACAAGAGACGACCGCCAGCCTGGTCATCTCGGCACGAAGCCGCCCTCGCGCTCGTTGCCGTCGCGCGTGTTGAACAGCTCCGGTTTGGCGTCGAGCATCGGCTCCAATGCATCGAAGATGGATCCGAATCGCCCCTTTTGCCACGCCTTGGCCGACATCGACCAGAAGCCCGCCGATTTCCAACCCTTCGCCTCCTCGATCAGGATCTCGAGCGTGCGGTCCCCCGTCGCGGTCGACGGCTCCCGTCGCGACGACGGCAGCTTGGCCCACTTGATGACCCGCGACAGCTCGCGCTGCCGCGTCAGATCGTAGGCGAGCTTCTGCGGCTGCGGCGACCAGTTGGGATTGGTGCGCTTGGCGTTGCCGCCCTCGATCTCGACGACGATGCGCTCGCCGGCGTCGAGCTTGGACCAGCGGATGCGGGCGTGCCCGACGAGGTCGGTGCGCACCACCTCGTCATACGAGAACAGCGCCACCAGGAGGATCCAGATCATCGGGCCGCCGTCTTCTTGGGCTGCGGCGAGCCCGGCGCCGTGGTCGGCCGTCCGCCCGCTTCGTTGACGATCTCGAGCGCCTTGTCGCGCCGCCGATTGCGGCTCTGCAGCGTCTGGTCGTCGACGATCTGGTGGCGGTGCAAGAGGTCGAGGTACTCGAGCGAGACGTCGCTCGACGGCAGGATGAAGATTCCGTAGAGGTAGGCTTCGCGTCGCATCTGCTGCACCACCTCGACGGGAATGTGGCACTGCCCGTGCGTCAGGATGTAGACGACCAGCTGCCGGCGATCTTCGCGACGCAGCCGCTGCAGCTCCAGCGCCAGCTGGCGGAACACCTTGGCGTAGTTGCGCCCGCGCTCCGACTTGAAGCAGAGCAGATAGGGCGCGGCCAGATCGCCGTTCTGCACCTTCTGCGTGTCGTAGAGGCGCGAATCGAAGAAGCGCAGCCACACCTCGTCGCCTTGGAGCGCCAGCTTCTTGGCCAGCGTCAGCGCCAGGCCCCGCGCGAACACCTGGCGCACGCCGCGCATCGACGGCGACGAGTCGACCAGGATGTACTGCAGCCGCCGCTCCTCTTCGCGCTGCTTCTCGTGGCCGTAGTAGTAGAGCTCGTCGTCGATGACCTTGCGCTCGAACAGCTCCTCGTCGTACGCGAACTCGGTCAGCATGAGCGAGTCGAGGTTGCCGCGCCGCTCGATCGAGGCGTAGCCGTCGACGGCGAAGGTCTGCACGCCCGAGGCGCGCTTGGTCTCGAGCACCGACGGCAGGAGCTCGAGCGAGAAGTTGACGACGTCGTTGGCCTCGGGCGACTGGAAGACGCCGAAGAGATCGACCAGATCGATCGCCGCCGCCTCGACGCCACCGGAGCCGCCGTTGAAGACCCCGAGCAGCCGCAAGGTGTCGAGGTCGATCTGCTCGAGCGACGTATAGATGTGCAGCTGCTGCGAGGCGACGAAGCGCAGAAAGCCGATGATGGGCGCGGCGTCGAAGTCGCGGAAGTGCGAGGCCAGGTCGGCGTCGGCGTAGGTCTGCGGATCGAGCGGCAGCTCCTCGGCGCCGATGGCCTTGGTCGGCTCGGTCCAGCGATGGTAGAGGTCGCCCAGGATCTTGGTGAGCAGGACCGCGACCAGATCGTCACGCAGCCGCCACGACGTCGCCTTCTCCACCACCTCCGACGCCGCGATGGTGGCGAGCAGCGAGCCGTATTGCCGCAACAGCGCGCGCGCCTCGTCGGGCAGCCCGATGGCGTTGATGAGCGGCTCGCGCGGTCCGAGCATCACTCCGGCGGCCCCGCGCGGCGCGGTCATGAGCAGCCCCACGTCGTGCACGATGAAGAGCGGCAGATGCACGCCCAGCCGCCCCATGGTGTTGGCCCACGCCGCCGCGCGCACCGCCGCCATCGGGTTGGTCGTGCGCACGTGGCTCAACGCCAGCGTGCCGACCTGGCGGGCGAGATAGCTGTGGCGCTTGTCGGCGGCGATCACGTCGTCACCCGAGCTTCAGCTTGGCCAGGCGCGACAGGTACGCCTTGACGTGGGTCTTGGGCACCGCGTCGTCGGCCCCGACGGCGAGCATGCGGTCGTTCGACTGCGGATCGCTGGAGATGGCGACGATCTTGGTGCCGTTGCGCGGGAAGGCGGCGCGCAGCGCGCGAATCGCGTCCTCGCCCGACGCGTGGTCGGTGGAGTGATCGTCCATCGAGTAGTCCATCAGCACCACGTCGGGGCGCTCGCGGCGGACCACGTCGACGGCGTCGTCGGCGTGGGGGAAGAACTTCAGCTCCAGATCGGGACGCTCGTATTCGGGCGCCCGCCGCACCAAGACGTCATCGAAGATGACGACCTTCATCCGAATTTCGACGACGCGAACACGTTCTCGAGCAGCGCGTCGACCTCGGCCACCATGCGGCGCGCGGTCTCGGAGTCGACGGCCTGCAGCGCCGCCTTGATCTCGTTCAAATTCTTGAGCTGCGAAAAGAGTTGGATGTCCGACAGCGCTTCACCCGAGGTCAACAGCTCGCGAATGATCTGCAGCTCGCCGAGGAGGTCGTCGAGGCCGACCTGGCCGGACGTGAAGCGGCGCTCGCTCGGATGGTCGCGATACCAGCGATCGACGACGGGGCCGACGATCTCCTCGAGAATTTCCGTCTGGTCGAGGTTGTTCCAGATGTGCTTGAGGATGAAGAAGTCGGAGTCGTTGGCCTGGTCGCGCCCGTCGACGATGGCGCTGGCGGCGAACAGCTTGAGCAGCTTGACCACGCGGCGGTCGGAGACCGAGATGCCCTCGGAGCGGATCTGGAAGATGAGCCCCTTGTACTTGGAGAGGAAGTCCTCGGTGAAGGCGAGGTGCTTGTCGAAGCGCCTGTGCAGCTGGTGCAGATCGCGGGCGGCGAAGAGCGCGCGCTCGACGGGCGCCTTGCCGGTGAGCAGCGCCGCCTCGTTGGCGATGCCCTTGGCGATGAGGTTGTGGAAGTGATAGCTGTCGAGGTTGTCCGACACGACGCGGAGGAGGAAGCGGTCGAAGATCGCCGCCAGGTTGTCGTCGTTGGGGACCTCGTTCGAGGCGCCGAACATCGAGAGCAGCGGCACGTCGAGGAGCTTGGAGCCGTTGGAGAACTTGCGCTCGTTGAGGATGGTGAGCAGCGAGTTCAAGATGGCCGAGTTCGACTTGAAGATCTCGTCGAGAAAGACGATCTCGGCGGACGGCAGCATGGTCTCGGTCTTGCGCGTGTAGGTGCCTTCGCGGAAGGCGCGAATGTCGACGGGGCCGAAGAGCTCGTTGGGCTCGGTGAAGCGCGTCAGGAGGTACTCGAAGTACTGCGCGTCGATGAGCTTGGCGAAGGTGCGGACGATGGCCGATTTCGCGGTGCCGGGCGGGCCCACCAGCAGCATGTGCTCGCCGGCGGCGACGGAGACCAAAAGGAGGCGGATCACTTCCTGTTTGTCGAGGAAGTGCTGCTCCATGACGCGCGCCGCCTCTTGGAAGCGCGTGGCGAGGCGGGCGTCGAGGGGGAGCGCCGCGGGCGGCGGGGGTGGGCTCTCTCGCATCGGGCGTAGTGTACCGCGAAAAATCTGCGAGGAGGCTGTGAGGATTCCCGTGCGCCGAGCGACTCATGGGACTGTGAAGAGACGACGATGAGCGCGGCCGAGACCCAAGAACGGTTTCTCCAGGCGTTGGCGACGCATCAGAAAATCGTCTACAAAGTCGCTCGCTTGTACTGCGCGATCGAGGCCGATCGGCAGGAGCTGACGCAAGAGATCGTCGTTCAGCTGTGGCGCTCGTTCGAACGGTTCGACGGGCGCTCCAAGCTGTCGACGTGGATGTACCGCGTGGCACTGAACGTGGCCATCTCGTTCGTGCGCGACCAGGTGCGGCGCACGCGGCCGACGGTGCCGCTCGACGAGGCGCTGCTGGAGCTCTCGGCGAGCGCCGTGGCCGGCGAGGCGGCGGGCGGGGCGGACGAGCGCGTCGTCGCCGAATTGCTAGCGCGGCTCGGGGAGCTCGATCGGGCGCTGGTGCTGCTCTACCTCGAGGGGCACGGGCAGGAGGCGATCGGCGAAATCCTGGGCCTCTCGACGACCAACGTGTCGACGAAGCTGGGGCGGATCAAAGAGCGGCTGCGCGACGAAATGAAGGAGGTCGGCTGATGGACATCGAAGAGCTGAAGCGGCTGTGGCAGGAGATGGATCGCAAGCTCGACGCGGGGCTGACGCTGAACCGGCGCGCGGTACGGGCGCTCGATCTGGCGACGGTGCGCACAGCGTTGGGGCGGTTGGCGTGGGTAGTGGCGTTCGAGCTCGCCGTCAATCTCGTCGGCGTGGTGGCGCTCGGCTCCTACGCGGCGGATCGGGTTGGTAGCGGGGCCTGGCGGATGGCGCTGCCGGCAGTGGCGCTCATGCTCGGCGGGATCGCGCTCCTCGCCGTCGGTGCGCGGCAGTGGACGGCGCTTCGAGCGCTCGATTACGCGGCGCCGCTGGTGGCGATGCAGAAGCAGGTGGAGGCGATCCGCATGGGGCGCATCCGGTTGACCGCCTGGATCCTGCTCGTGGCGCCGCTGGCGTGGACGCCGCTCCTCATCGTCGCGCTCGACGCGCTCCTGGGCATCGACGCGTACGCGCGGCTCGGCGCAGCGTACCTGGCGGCGAATATGGCCTTCGGGGTGGCGGTGCTCGTGGGGATGCGATGGGCGTCGCGCCGGTTTGCCCACCGGATGTCGCGGTCGCGCGTGCTGACGCGGATCATGAAGGACGTCGCGGGACACAACCTCGCCGTCGCGGAAGAGTTCCTGCGCACGCTCGCCGCGTTCGAGAACGACGCCTGACGGCGAGGGTCGCGGCGAGGGTCGCGGCGGCGCGCGACGCGGCCGCTACGACGCGAGCAGCTGGTAGCCGACGCCGCGCGCCATGACCCCGACCAGCTCCAGCAATCGCTCGGTGCCGACGAGCTGTGTGCACGCCGACGCGTAGGCGTCGATCTCCCGCGCCAGCCGCGGGTCGCGCGCGACGTCGGCGGGGCGGCCGAGCCCCACGCGCTGCGCCGCCGCGAAGAGCCCGTAGAAGTCGCGCAGCCCCGGCTGCGCCTGCACGATGCCCTGCAGCTCGAGCAGATGCTCGCGCTCCGTCGTCGCCTTCCGCCCCACGAGCGACAGGAGCTGCACGTGACAGGCGAACGCGGTCGCCGTCCGCGCCGCCGCGCGATGGCGCGAATCCTTCTCGTTGTAGAGCGCCATCAGCGCCGCGGCGTAGGCACCGGCGACCTGCGGCAAGCCCGCCGACAGCCAGCGGTCAGCGACGGCGCGCGCCACCGACGGATGCTTGAGCCAGCGGGTGAGCGGCGCCAGATCGAAGCGCGGCTCCAGGCGCGACGGCTCGAACAGATCGGTCAGCGGCGACGACGCCAGGAGCCCCGTGATGATCGGCTTCATGAGCGGATCGGACATGGCCTCGCCGACGACGGTGACGCGCCAGCGCTCCTCGCGCACGCGTCGCACCTCGGGCCACTTGAGCAGCCGCGGCGGCGGCTCGGCCCCGCGGAACTCGCGCTTGCCGACCCAGAAGCTGACGCGCACGTCGTCGCGGCCGAGGTCGAACAGGTGATGCAGCATCGAGTGGCGCGCCGCCAGCACCCGCGCCGTCACGCGATCGTCGTCGAGGTCGACGTCGGGCAGCGCCAGCGTCGCCAGCTGCGCGGCGTAGCTCGAGACCGCGCGCAGCCGCCGCCGTGTCACCGAGACGGTCTGCGTCCCCGGATGCTGCAGGAAGAGCAGGTTCTGCATCGCCGCGGCCAGGCGCAACGCGTCCTCGTCGAGCTCCGGCTCCGGCGGATCGATCACCAGCTCCGAGACGATGGCCTGGCGCGCCTCCGCGATCCGCTGCGCGCTCTCGTCGCGGCCGAACTCGAACGTCAGGAGCTGCTGCAGCTCGCGCGTGCCGATCACCTGCTGCACGCGCACATCGCCACCAGCCACGAGCGGCAGCACGAAGTGGTGCAGCCACAGCTTGGGATCGAACGCCACTAACCAGGATCTCCGCGCGACACGGTCAGCCCGGCTTCTTCTCGGACGCGAACCCCCACAGCGGCAGCGCCGAGAGCTCTTCGTTGACCACCGTCGCCGGCGTGGTGGCGCGCGGCGGCGGCAGGCGCATGTCGCGGCTGCGCGGATCGACCTCGAGACGCGCCAGCGCCCGGCGGCCGAGCGATTCGAACGACGCATGCTCGAGCGCCAGCGGCCGGCCGCCGCGCGGGAAGACGACGTAGCGCCCGTTGACCCCGCCGATGTGATCGGTGAGCACCTCGGCGCCGACGCGCGGATAGAACTCCATGCCGAGCGGCACGTAGATCGACGGCGCCGCCTCCTGGAACATGTCGCCGATGGGCAGACCGTCGATGCCCTGGTCGCCTATTACGAAGAGCCCTTCGGTGACGGCGGCGACGCGGTAGGTGGCGAGCATCGTCGGCGGCAGCGCATAGACCAGCTTGCGCAGGCGATCGGCGTGCACCCACGGCACCAGCGTCGCGGTGACCCGGCGCCGCGCCGTCGCCGACGCCACGAGCTTGAGCTGCACCTCGAGCTTGTCCGGCTCGCGCGTGTTGTGCTCGACGGGCTCCGAGCGCTCGCCCAGATCGAAGCCTCCGCCAATGAGGTCGGTCGCCGGCACGAGCGGCGGGATCGACTTCAAGAGGTCGACGGCATCGCGCGTGCCCGAAAAGACGTAGAAGCGCTCCTTGTCGAAGACCGACGCGCAGGCCGGCAGGTGCAGCGGATGGCGATAGCCGACCTGCACGACCACGTTGTCACCGACGGGGCGGAACACCTCGATGCCGGGTACCTCGGAGAAGAGCGCCAGCATGCGGGCCGGCAGGTCGTGCGTGCGCACCAGGAGGAACGGCGTGCCCTGACCGAAGCTGCCAACCCCGCCCGCCGTGTCGGCCGGCTCCACGTAGGCAGCCTCGGCGCGCACGCGATTGCGCCACAGATAGGTCAGGGTCGAGCGCGCCAACCCCTGGCGCACGCCGAGCCACAAGAGCTCGCGGTCCTGCAGATCGTCGGAGGGCGCGCCCGGCAGCCGGCGCGGCGAGAGGCGGAAGACGAGCTGCGCAAACTCGACGTCTTTGACCCGCTGATAGCCCTGCGTGAAGGTGTCGCTGTAGAGGACGAAGTCGGCGGGCTCGCCGAAGAGGGCGGTCGCGTCGTAGCCGAGCGGCGAAGTGGCGTCGCGATACTTCACGAAGTGCTTGCCCGACCCCGTGAACGAGAGCCCGCCGAGGAGCGCCGCGATGCGCGACGTGCGGTCGACCAGATAGGACGTCGACGCCGCGTAGAGCACCAGGAACTCGCGCGACATCAGCGGCGTGCGCACCTGGTGGATCTTGAGCTTGGGGAGAAGCTCGTCCATCGACGACTCGTCGCAGAAGATGCGAAAGAAGCCGACCAGCCGGTCCACCGAGGCGAACAGGAGCGCCCCCTGCTTGCCGAGGACCACGCCGCGATTGTCGGGCGCGACGCCGGGGACGTTGAAGCGAGTTTGATTGAGCGCGACCGATTCGAGCATCGTTGGCGTCGAGAGTTTAGGGGTTGAGGGTCCCGACCTTTGCTATTCTGAGTCTGTACCCTTACGTCTCAACTCTCAACTCGGAACCGGAGTCAGTGACCTTCTTCAAGCGCATGTTCTCGGCCGATTTCCGGCGTGCCGTCGCGGCCGAGGCCGCCGGCGACTACGCCGAGGCGGCGCGCGCCTACGCCCTGGCGGGCGAGAAGGTCAAGGTCGCGGAGATGCACCTGCTCCGCGCCGAGCGGGCGCCGTCGCCGGGCGCCAAGCTGCACGAGCTGCGTGCCGCCATCCGCTGGGCCGATCTCGACGAGCCGGACGGCCCGCAGGCGCGGCGGCGCATCGCCCGCGCGCTCTTCGCCTGGGCCAAGACCGCCACCCTCGTCAGCGACGCCGAGAAGAGCGTGGTGCGCGACGCGGCCCAGCTGTTCGGCGACGTCGGCGACCACGTCGGCGCCGGCGAGTGTCACGAGTTCGTCGGCGACGAGCTGGCCGCGGCCGAGGCCTACCAGCGCGCCGGCGACGTCGAGCGCCTGGAGAGCGTGCTGTCGCGCGAGGAGCATCGGCGCAAGCTCGGCGGCCGCGTGCGCGAAGCGTTCGAGGAGTACAAGATGGCGCTGGCGTCGGGCGAGCGCGACCGCGCGCTCGAGGCGATCCGCCAGTGCGCCGAATCGCCGCTGCCGCCCCTTTCACCGACGATGAGCGCCGATCGCCAGGCCGAGATGATGCGCGACCGCGCCTCCTATCAGCGGCTGCGCGAGGAGCTCGAGGCCAAGCTGGTCGCCGACGGCAGCGTGCTCTTGCGGGCCGGCGCCGTCGGTCACGCGCGCGAGCGGCGCTACGTCGCCGCCTTTCCGCTGGTCATGGGGCGCGACGCCTCGTGCCAATTGTCGCTGCGCGACGCCGGCATCTCCCGGCAGCACGCCGAGATCGTCGCCGCCGACGACGGCGGCTTCGCGCTGCGCGATCACGATTCGAAGAACGGCACCACGCTCGCCGGCGTGCGCATCGCCGGTACGCTGCCGATCGCCGGCGAAGGCGACCTCGGCCTCGGCGAGCTCTGCGTCATCCACTACGTCGTGCAGGGGGACACGCTGACGCTCGAGGTGACGCGCGGCCTCGACCGCGGGCTGCGCGTCGTCGCCGGACGCGGCGCGCTCGACGTCGAAGGCGTCGGCGAGCTGCAGTTCATCGACGGCCGCCCGCGCCTCGGCCCCATCGGCGGTCGCCTGCTCTACTTGAATGGCGTACACGCCGGCTTCGCCGTGCAGCTCATCCGCGGCGACGTCGTCGAGCTGGGCGAGCAGCGGCTCGAGGTCGGCTGATGGCGTCGATGTGGGGCTGGCTCAAGGATGCGTTCGGCGGCCGCCCGCTCGAGGTCGAGCCGGAGGCGGAGCTGCCGGCCGAGGAGGCGTTCTTGCGCAATCTCCTCGAGCGCGTGACCGAGCCGACCGACGACGGCAAGCTCACCGTCGGAGATCGCGAGTTCTGGTCGGCGGTGCAGCGGCTCCTGGCCACGGGGCGCGAGCGCACCGCCATCGACATCTTGAGCCGCTTCGTCGCCGCGCGACCCGACGATCACGCCGTCGGCATGCGGCTGGCGGAGATCCTGTGCGACCGTCTCGAGCATGCCACCGCGCGGCCGCTGCTCGAACGGCTGGCGACGGTGCGCGAGCACCTGTTGCGGGCGCGCTTCCTCCTCGCCGACGCCGCCGAGCGCACCGGCGACGAGGCCGAAGCGCGCCGGCAGCTCGAGCGCATCCTGGCGCTCGACATCGACTACCCCCAAGCGCGCAGCCGCGCCGATCGTCTCGCCCGCGCGCTGCCGCCGGTGGCCACGCCGCCCGTCGCGGCGCCGACGATCGCCGGCCTGCCCGACGGCGGCGCCGACTTCGGACGCTGGCGGCTGGTGCGCGAGATCGGCCGCGGCGCGGCAGGCGCGGTCTATGTCGCGCGCGACGAAGAGCTCGATCGCGACGTCGCGCTCAAGATCCTGCATCCGCACACGCGCAACAAGAGCTTGCCGCGCGCCCGCGCCTGGCTCGAGGCGCGCGTCGCCGCCGCCATCCGCCACCCCGGCGTCGTCGCGGTCTACGATCTCGACGAAGATCGCCAGCTCCTGGCCATGGAGTGGTGCGCCGGCGGCGCGCTCTCGACGCGGCTGCGCAGCGGCGCGCTGCCGGTGGCCGAGGCGATGGCGCGCGCGGACGAGCTGTTCTCGACGCTGGCGGCGGTGCATGCGCGCGGCGTCGTGCACGGCGACGTCAAGCCGGCCAACCTGCTCTTTCGCGACGGCGGCGACGGTGCCGACCTGGTGCTCGGCGACTTCGGGCTGGCGCAGCTCGGCGGGCAGGCGGACGAAGATCGCGCGGCGCGCGGCACGCTCGCCTATATGGCGCCCGAGCAGCGACGGGGCGTGCTCTCCCCCGCCGCCGATGTCTACGCCGCCGGCGTGATCCTCGTCGAGCTCATCTCCGGCAGCGCGGCGCTGGCTGGCTGGCTGGGCGATCGCGCCGCGCTCTTGCGTGGCGACGCGCGCTGGTCCGGTCAGCTGCCGGTGGCCGCCGCGTCGACGCTGGGCCCCGTCCGCGCCGGCGCGCTGGTGTCACTTCTCTCGTCGCTGCTCATCGACGATCCCGCAGGGCGCCCGAGCGCTGCGGACGCTGCCGGCACCGTGCGCACGCTCTAGCGCGTCTCGTGGAACGGGCCATGCAACTTGCCTCCGATACACAGGAGGGAATTCGATATGACCAGAACGCTCAGGGGGGGCCTCTTCGTGGCCGCGCTGTTGATACCCGCTACGTCCTTCGCCACACCGGTGCGCGATCCGACGGCGGCCGACCGGGCCACCAGCCCCTCGCAGACGCCGACCTTTGATAATGCGGTCGAGCGGTCGCGCCCAACGCTCAAGCCGAACACGTTCCCCTCGAATCCCGGCGCCTCGTCCCTCGGCAGCGGTATGGTCGGCGGCAATCAGCCCGGCGATGTGACGGGCCCCGGCAGCACTCCGATCGACACGTCGGTCCGCGGTCCGCTGAACGACGTGCAGCCGGGAGCACCAGGCAGCTCCGACACGATGCAGGCCGCCCATCCCAAGCCGCAGCGCTAGTCGCGTCAGCGCTCGCCGGGTCGCGCCGCCGTCGGGGAGCATGGTAGATAGCGAGGATGCGCCTGGTCCCAGCCGTCCTCTTCGTCGCCACGCTCGCCACCGGCTGCAAGCTCGAAAAGCTACCGGCCGCCGGCCCCTTCAGCGACGACTTCAACCGCGACACGCTCGGCGCGGAGTGGAGCGCCACCGGCGGCAACTGGCGCATCGCCGACGGCGAAGTGGTGATCGATCACGGCTACAACCACCCGCTGTGGCTCAAGCGCCCCATCCCCGATGACGCCGTCATCGAGCTGGACGCGTGGTCGAACGACGACGTCGGCGATCTCAAGGTCGAGGCGTGGGGCGATGGTCGCAGCTATGCGCAGACGGTTTCGTATGCCGCGACGAGCTACCTCTTCGTCTTCGGCGGCTGGCACAACCAGATCTCGGTGATCGCGCGCATGGACGAGCATGGCTCCGACCGCCGCCCGCGCACCGACCTGCGCGTGGTCAAGGGCAAGAAGTACCACTGGCGCATCGCGCGCAAGGGCGGACACATCGACTGGCAGGTGGACGGCAAGCCGTTCCTCACCTTCGACGATCCCAGCCCGCTACACGGCGCCGAGCACCGCTACTTCGGCTTCAACGACTGGGAAGCCGAGCTGCATTTTGACAACCTGAAAATCAGCAATTAGCCAATCCCAGACTCAGATTCAGACGCGGCTTTTCGCTGCCATCTGGACCTTCCGAAGCTGATAGCTGATCGCGGCGCGCGCCTACATTTCCGTCGCTGGCGCCTTGTGATGCTTGCGGTGCTTGCGCGCGTGCTTGCGATGATGGCGACGGTGCTTCTTGGCGTGCGCGCTGCCGTCGCTGATGCTGCCGGAGCGTACGGTTTCGCCGACGTCGAGGCCCAGGAATGCGATCCCGATCGTCAGCACGATGCACAGCCGCAGGGTTCGCATGAGCTGCCTCCTAGCGACGATCTTCCTCCAGAATTCGCTCGCTGTCCAGGCTCTCTTGGTCGCGGAATATCGTCGCCACCGCCGCCAACTTGCCATCGACGAAGTAGCGCACCGCGCAATCCTTGTCGGCCGGCCGACCGTCGATCTCGAGGCGCTCCCACTTCTCGGCATGTCCGACATAGTTGATGCCGACGTCGTAATGCATGCTCCAGAAAAACGGCACGGCGTCGAACCGCTCGTGGCCGCCGAGCATGTTGCGCGCCGCGGTCTGCCCCTGGCGCTGCGCCACGACCCAGTGCTCGACGCGCAGCGTCTTGCCCGAGTGGATGTCGGGCCAGCGCGCCAGATCCCCCGCCGCGAACACGTCGGGGACGCTGGTGCGCAGCTCGTCGTCGCAGACGATGCCGTTGTCGACCTTGATGCCGGCCTTCTCCGCCAGCGCGGTGGCCGGGCGCACGCCGATGCCGACGACCACGAAGTCGCAGGCCAGGTGGCTGTCGTCGTCGAGCCGCACGCTCAGACCGCCGTCGCCGGCCTGCTCGATCACCTTCGGCTTCCGGCCGAGGTGGAACTTCACGCCGTGCGCTTCATGAACGTCCTTGATGAACCCGCCCAGCTCGGGGCCCATGACGCGCTCGAGCGGCACGGCCTCGGGACCGACGACGTGGACCTCGACCTCGCGCGCCCGCAGCGACGCGGCGACCTCGAGGCCGATGAAGCTGGCGCCGATGACCACCGCACGCTTGCCCGGCTGCGCGGCCGCGATGAGGCCGCGGCTGTCGGCCAGCGTGCGTACGTAGTGAATGCCCGCCAGCTCGGCGCCGCCGATCGGCAGCTTGACCGGCTCGGCCCCCGTCGCCACCAGCAGGCGATCGTAGTCGTAGCTGCGCCCGTTCTCGAGCGTGACGGTGTGCCTGTTGGTGTCGATGGCGGCGACGCGCACCCCGAGCGACAGCTCGATGCCGTGCTCCGCGAAGTACTCGGGGGGCCTGAGCGGGATCCACTCCTCGGGCGCGCTGCCGGCCAGATAGTCCTTCGACAGGTTGGGTCGATCGACCGGGCCCGCCGGATCGGCGCCGATGAGCACCAGCTGCCCGCGATAGCCGCGCAGCCGCAGCTGCTCCGCGCAGGCGTGCCCCGCCGCGCCGGCACCGATGATGACGATGCGCTTGGGCTCGTTGGGCTCGGACGGCGCCGTCGCCACCGGCGGCCGCCTGGCGCCGACCTTGATGAGCTCGCCGTCGCGCTCGACGGCGTAACAGGCGATCGGGTTGAGCGCCGGCGCCCGCAGCGCCTCGCCGGTGCGCAGGTCGAAGCAGGCGTGATGCCACGGACAGCGGACCGTGTCACCGACGATGAGCCCCTCGCCGAGCGGACCCGAGTAGTGGGTGCAGGTCGCGCCGGTGGCGAAAAACTCGTGGCCGCGCCGTACCACCATGACACTCTCATCCCCCACGTGCCCGACCAGCGGCTTGCCGTCGACGAGATCGCTCGTCGCCACGCCTGCCGCGAGATCGGGACCCGACACCTTCGGCGCGTCTCCCATGGCTCTCTCCCCTTGCGGTACGCTCTCTACCACTTGATGCTACGATTCGAAAGTCCGTTACGACCGTGGAAGCGTTCGGAAAATATCAGCTGATCCGCCGGCTGGGTGCCGGTGGCATGGCCGAGGTCTTCTTGGCGCGCGAGCCGCTCGCGCAGGGCCTGGCGAAGATCCTCGTCATCAAGAAGATCCACCCGTCGCTGGCTGAGACGCCGCAGTTCCGCCAGATGTTCGAGGACGAGGCCAAGGTCGCCGTCAACCTCAACCACCCGAACATCGTCCAGACCTTCGGCTACGGACAGATCGGCCCCACCTACTACCTGGCCATGGAGCACGTCGAGGGCGTCGACCTTCTGCGCGTGCTCAACGCCGGCGTCGATCACAATCAGCGCATCTCGTTCGGGCTGTGCGCCTATCTCGGGCAGCAGGTGGCCAAGGCGCTCGACTACGCTCATCGCAAGACCGACGAGTACGGCGAGCCGTTCGGCATCGTGCATCGCGACGTCTCGCCGCAGAACATCCTCGTCTCGTGGGACGGGATGGTGAAGCTGGTCGACTTCGGCATCGCGCGCGCCCGCCACGTCAAAGAGGAAGAGGGCGTGGTCAAGGGCAAGTTCGCGTATATGTCGCCCGAGCAGGCGGCGGGCGCGCCCGTCGATCCGCGCAGCGACATCTTCTCGACGGGGATCGTGCTGTGGGAGATCACCTGCGCCCGCGCGCTCTTCGGCAACCTGAAGGGCAAGCAGGCGATCAACGCCATCAAGAACGCGCAGGTGCCGCGGCCGCGCGAGATCGATCCGTCGATCCCGGCGGAGCTGGAGGCGATCATCCTGCGCTGCCTCCAGCGCAAGCAAGAGGATCGCTATCAGACCGCGCGGGATCTGCACCGCGCGCTCGGCCAGTTCTTCTTCGCGCTCTCGTCGAAGGAGGGCAAGATCTTCGAGTCGGGCGCGATGGCGGGGCTCATCGCGCAGCTCATCCCCGAGGCGGAGCGCAACGGCGTGGCGGCGGGGACGCCGTCGCAGCCGCAGGCGGGCCACGACGAGCTGGACGACGAGCCGCGTGACCTCTCGCGCCCGTCGATCGTGTCGAAGTCGGGGCACGATCGCGACAAGGACCAGCTCCTGCAGCCGGCCGAGCGCAAGAGCGTCATCGTCGTCGAGGGTGACCTCTCGGCGCTGGCGGCGCTGCGCCGCAACATGGGCGAAGCGCGCTCGCGCGAAGCGCTGCTCGACTTCCTGCGCGTCACCGAGCATGTCGCCTACAAGCACCAGGCGCATCCCGATCGGCTCGACGACCGCGGCTTCACCTATGTGCTCGGCCTGCCGGTCGGCACCGAGGACGACGCGGCCCGCGCCGTCGAGCTGTCGCGCGCGCTCATCGACGCGCTCGAGGGGATCTCGCGCGAGCTGTCGCCGCCTCTGAAGCTGGCCATCGGGCTGTCGCGCGGCACGGCGCTGGTGTCGCGCTCGGCGGGCGAAGGCGGCGCCGGTCCGCGCTTCCAATACGAGCTCCTCGGGCAGACGGCGCAGATCGCGCGACGGCTGGCGACCGAGGCGATGCCGGGCGAGATCCTCGTCGGTGGCGGCATCTTCCGCGCGGCGCGCACCGACTGGAACTTCGAAGAGCTCGACGCCATCGAGCTGCCGCCCGACGGCGACACCTCGCCGGGATCGCGGCGCCCCGGTGACAGCTACGTCGGCGAGGTGGGCGGGCCCGCGCGCGCCAAGGTCTATCGCCTGATGGGGCCGCGGCCGCGCGCCGAGCGGCTCGCCGACCACGCGGGCCTGCGCCGCCTGGTGGGGCGCGAGATCGAGCTCTCGATGCTAATGGACGTGCATCGCGCCGTCGTCGAGCAGAACCGCGCGCGCTATGCGCTCGTGCTGGGCGAGGCGGGCGTGGGCAAGGCCAGCATCGTCGACGCCTTCCGCCACAAGCTCGACCCCATGACCCACCTGGTCCTGCGCGCCGTCGGGCGCCCGGGCCTCAAGGACAACCCGTACGCGATGATCGCCGACCTGACGCGCGATCTCTTCGGGCTGCCCGAGGACGCCGAGCCGCGCGAGGTCAAGCGGCGCATCGAGTCGGCCGTGCAATTGCTGTTCAAGCCGTCGGAGGAGCGCGAGGCGCGCCAGGTGGCCGACGCGCTCGGCGTGCTGCTCGGAGTCAAGGTCGCCGGCGCCGATGAGCTCGACGCGAGCGAGCGGCGCCATCGGCTCTACGCGGCCATGCGCAAGCTGCAGACGCGCCTCGCCGAGGGTCGCACGCTCGTCGTCGTCGTCGAGGACATGCACTGGGCCGACTCGCAGTCGTTCGAGATCCTGACGCAGCTGGTGCGCGATCCGATCGATCGCCCGGTGCTCGGCGTCGGCACGGCGCGCCACCAGGAGCGCATCGATCTATTGGCGCAGTCGGACCAGCTGACCACGATCCTCGTCGGTGAGCTGGGCGTGCGCGAGCGCGAGGAGCTGGTCGCAGGCCGCTTCGTCGACGCCGCCGACGCGCGCGCCATCATGCGCGAGATCCTCGATCGCGCCGGCGGCAATCCGTTCTACATCAACGAGATCATCGAGTCGCTCGTCGAGCGCGGCATCCTCGAGGGCGCCGCCAACGATCCAGCGGGCCGGCTGCGCTGGGTGCGTCGCGACGAAGCGGTCAGCGTGCCGACGACGGTAGAAGCGGTCGTGGCGGCGCGTATCGATCTCCTCCCCGACGACGAGCGCGACACCATCCGGCGCGCGGCGCTGCTCGGGCGCGTGTTTCGCGTCGAGGACCTGCAGGCGCTCACCGGCGCGGCGGCGCCCGAGACGCTGACCCGCGCCCTGGTGCGGCTGGCGTCGCGCGGCATCATCGCGCCGGCGTCGTCGGCGGGTGACGTCTACGCGCGCGGCCCGGGCGCCTACGCCTTCCGCAACACGATCACCAAGCAGGTCGCCTACGACGGCCTGGCGCCGGAGACGCGCGCGCTCCTCCACTCCGTCGCCGCCGACCGCATGGTGCGCGCGCTCGGCTACCGCAAAGGCGCCGACGATGCCCGGCTCGCCGAGCACCTGGCGGCGTCGGGAGATCGCCCCGCGGCCGGACGCGCGCTCGTCTCGGCCGGCCTCTACGCACGCGACAACGCGGGCAACGCCGACGCCTTCACGCTCCTCACGCGCGCGCTCGGGTTCCTGCCGCCCGACGCGCACCAGGAGCGCTACGACGTGCACGCCGAGCGCGAGCAGATCCTGCGCGGCTGGGGCAAGCGGCCGGCGCAGCTGCGCGAGGTGCACCACATGCGCAAGCACGCCGCCGCCATGTCGGCGACCAGCGGCGGGCGCGATGGCAAGCGGCGCGAAGCGGAGGCGTTCTGCCGCCTCGGCCTGCTCTACCTCGACGTCGGCAAGCACGCCGCCGCGCGCCGTGAGCTCGATCGCGCGCTGCAGCTCGCGCGTGAAGCGCACGACTCGCTCGCCGAGTCGGAGGCGCTGCGCCTGTCGGCGACGCTGCTCATGAACATCGGCCGCAACGCCGAGGCGCTCGAGCTGGCGCTCAAGGCGCTCGCCGTCGTCGGAGAGGGCGCGGCCAGCTCGACGGCACGGGCGAGCGACCGCGATCAGCTGCTGGCGCGCGCGCAGGCGCTCAACGCCGTCGGCAACGTCCACGTCCACACCGGCCGCCTGCGCGAGGCGGTCTCGAACTACGCCGAGGCGCTCGTCATCTACCGGCGGCTGGCGGTGCGGCGCCTCGAGGCGGCGGCGCTCAACAACATGGGCTGGGTCTTCGTCGGGCTCGGCGAGTACGAAGAGGCGCTCGTCCACTACAAGCGCTCGCTCCGGCTGGCGCAGGAGCTCGGCGACCGCGCCGGCATCGGCGTCAAGCTGGCCAACATCGGGCAGACCTATACCGACCTCGGCGACTTCGAGCGGGCGCGCCGCTACCTCGACAAGGCGCTCGAGATCCACACCGCGCTCGGCGATCAGCCCGGCCTCGCCGACGCGCTCATCTCGCTGGCGCAGGTCTCCCTGCGCGAGGGCAAGCCCGAGGTCGCCGATCAGCAGCTGGAGCGCGGGCTCGAGCTGGCCTCGGAGACGCGCAATCGCTATCAGGAGATCCGCGCGCTGGTGTACCTCGCGTTCTGCCGGCTCGATCGCGGCGGGCCCGAGGTGGCCGACGGCGCGTTCGAGCTGGCGCAGTCGGCGACCAAGCTGGCGCGCGAGGCCGAGATCGCCAACGGCGAGGTCTACGGCCTGTGCGCCGAGGCGCTGGCGCTCGGGCGCGCCGGCCGCACCCAGGAGGCGCTGGCGCGATCGACGCAGGC
>JAQBQH010000162.1 GCA_028287105.1 Myxococcales bacterium | reverse complement strand
TGCGGAAAGTCGGTGGCTCCTACGCGGCAGAGCTATGGCGCGTGGCTAGACTGGACGAAGCAGACGCACCAAAGCTGTCAGAACAAATCACCCGCCTGATCGCTTCCTACGAGAGTCGCGCCGGTCGGCGCGCGAAGAACTACTTGCTGCACTTTGCAGTAGCCCGACGCGGTTGATAGGTCGCGGAAAAGCACGCCCGGTCGACTGCTGGCAAAGGAACGCACCGATGAGCAGCCATACCGAACGACGTGTCGAGTGGGACCTGATCGCACTCGCTCAATCGTCCAAGCACGCTCTACCGACCCTCGAGCAGACCGCACGCGCGCTGGCAAAGGACCGAGTGGCACAATGCAGCCGCCACTACGCACCGTCGGGCCGGCTCTCCTACTGCCTTGGCTCTGCATGGCGCTATCTGACGAGTCGGTCGCGCTCGCGTTGATCGACCGACCGACCACGGGGCTCACGCCGTCGTTCCCAGCCGCACCAGCGATTGCGCGACGAGGTAGGCCAATAGATCGAGGTCATGCGGTGACGTGAGCTTGCCACCCGCCGCCGGCCGCGCCTCGACAGGACTGCGTCGCGTCACCAACCGCTCGTCATAGCGCGCCTGCGCTGCGCGAGCGCGCAACTCCGCCACTGTCGCCAGGAAGTTGGGCGCGGCGGTACTCGACAATCGATCCCCCAAGCCCTCGTAATGGGTCCCCTGCTCGCGCAAGAGCCACGGTGTCGCCCCGCTGCCAGCGAACAGATAGAGCACGGGTTCGGCTTCGTAGGCGCGCGTCGTCACCTCGCGCTTGTTCGTCCGCGAACGGACCAAGCCACCCGTGATCACGGTGCGCGCCAGATCGAACTTCTTCTCGGCGACGACGGTCGCGCTCTCGACGCGGCGCCGATCGGTTGCGCGCACGAGCGCCGCCACCTCTCCCCACGGTAACCGCTCGCCCCCATCGCTCGCCACCAGCGCATCGCGCTCGAAGGCGAAGCGCTTGAGCGAAACCATGTCGCTCGCCGCCACCACGTCCGACAACGCACAGGTCAGCGCCGGCTGCCCGTGCGCGGCCAGCGCCTCGACCAACGCCGCCGCCCTCCCGGCGTCCGGTGTCATCAGCACCACCGCCGGAAGGCCCGTCCCCAGCTTCAGCCGCTCCTCGTAGGCCAGCGTCCCCAGCGCGGACGCCAACGCCAACGTCACGCGCTCGATCGTTCCTGCGAGCTCGACGAGGGCGACGACGTGCACGCCCACATCGTACTCCGTTACTCAGCCCGCATGTCGCTGGCCGAAACCGAGACCGCCTCACCGGACTGAGAATTCAGAAGCTCGCAGGATCGCGGCTTACCGCGAACGCCCGCGCCGGGTCAGCGCTTTTGCTTTCGCACAGGACGCCCCTCGACGGTCGCACCCTGGCGTCGCGCGGCGTGCTGGAGGCGCGGAATGAGCCCGCGCACAGTGTCGCGGATGCGCGCGGTCTCTTGCAGGTCGAGCCCGACATCGCACAGCAGAGAGAGCGGTACCTTGGCGGCGCGGCGCTTCAGCTTGCGGCCGGCCGCAGTCAGACGGCTTTCGACGGCACGCTCGTCCGTACTGGGTCGGTGGCGGATGATCAGCCCGTTGTGCTCGAGCCGCTTGAGCACCGGGGTCAGCGTGCCCGAGTCGAGAAACAGCTGCTCGCCAATTTCGCTGACCTTTTGCCCGTCGCGCTCCCACAAGACCAGGAGCACCAGATACTGCGGATAGGTGAGCCCGAGCGGGTCGAGATGCGCGCGATAGGCCTGCGTGACCAGACGGGCACAGGCGTAGAGCGGGAAGCAGAGCTGGTTGTCGAGGCGCAGGACTTCGTCGCTCACGTCGCCACCCCTTCCACGATGCTCATCAGCGTGGCCGTGGGCACGACCCGCCGCAGCTCGAAGCCGGCGCTCCGGAACAACCGCGCGAAGTCGGCGCGGCTGCGCTCTCGTCCCTCGTTGCAGACCATCATCATCTGCACGTCGGAAAGCGGCCCGATCCCGTTGGGGTCGTCGCGCTCCACCAGGAGCTCCACCACCAGCAGCCGATGTCCCGGCCGCATCGCGCGCCGGCAATTCTGCAGGATGGTCACCGAGCGGCTGTCGTCCCAGTCGTGCAGGATGTTCTTCAGCAGATAGGCGTCGCAGCCCTCGGGAACCCGTTCGAAGAAGCTGCCCGACGACAGCTCCACCCGATCGGCGACGTCGCGGGCGCTCAGAACCTCGTGCGCGCCGGCGATGACGCCCGCGTTGTCGAACAGCACGCCGCGTAGGTGCGGGTGCTGCGCCAATACCTCCGCGAGCAGCGCACCGCGACTGCCGGCGACGTCGCACAGCCGCGACACTTCGCCGAACGGATAGGCGCGCGCCACGCCCGGCGCGTCGAGCGTCGTCATGGAGCCCATCGCGGCGGCGAACACCGTGCGCTCCTCGGGATGACGATCGAACCAGTCCCACACCGACATCCCGTGAACGCGCTCGAAGGCGTTCTTCCCCGACTGGAGCGTGCGATCGAAGTCGGCCCACGCGCCCACGTTCGATGCGGAGCCGAAGTAATCGGCAAAATCGCGGAAGGTTCCGACGCGGCCCGAGCGCAACGCCGCCGACATGCGGTTGTTGGCGAAGCGCCCGTCCTTGCGAACGGTGAAGACTCCGACGTTGGCCAGGGCGCGCATCATCCGCTGCACGGCGTCCGGGTCACGCCGGGTGTGCGCGGCGAGGGCGGCGGCGTCGAGCGGGCCGGCAGCGAGCAGGTCGGCAATGCGAAGCCGCGCGGCGGTGCTCAGCATCTGCGTCTTGCTCACGCCCGTTGCGAGCTCGAACAGCGGGAGCTGCGGCGGCACCAGCGCGTTCGCCAACCACAAGAGCGCGCGGCGCAGCCCCAGCACGATCTTCACGAGGAACCGAGGTGGCAGCCTGGGCACACCAGGGGCTTGAACGTCCATGCGCGCCCTATGTACCGCGGTTCCGTTACTCATTGGAAACGATTTAATTGCACACAAACTTTTTTGATTGCTCGCCGATCGCGCCGAGTGCTACGCAGTGCGGCATGTCGGTCTCTCCCGGAATCCTCTCCGTCGGCCTCGCGCTCCCCAAGCACTACGCAGACCAGGAAGCGCTGCTCTCCGCGCTGCGGCGCCTGTGGGTCAAACAGCACTTCAACCCGGCGCGGGTGGACGATCTCCACCGCGCGGTCAAGGTGGCGGGCCGTTACCTCGCACTGCCGATCGAGGTGTACGAGCAACACGACACCTTCGGCAAGTGCAACGACGCGTGGATCCGCGTGGCGCTGGAACTGGGCGAAGAGGCGGCGCGCGAGGCGCTGACACGCGCGGGCCTCCAGCCCACCGACGTCGATCACATCTTCTTCGTGACGGTGACCGGCATCGCGGTGCCGAGCCTGGACGCGCGGCTGGTCAATCGACTCGGCCTGCGCAGCGACGTCAAGCGCACGCCGATCTTCGGGCTCGGCTGCGTGGCCGGTGCGGCCGGCATCGCACGCGCGTCCGATTACGTGCGCGCATTTCCAGGTGAGGTGGCGCTGCTGGTGTCGACCGAGCTCTGCTCGCTCACGCTCCAGCGCGGCGATCTATCGGTCGCCAACCTGATCGCATCGGGGCTGTTCGGCGACGGCGCCGCGGCGGTGGTCATCGGTGGCGGCGAGCGCAGCGAAGCTGTCGGGCCGCGCGTGGTGGCGACGCGCTCCGTCTTCTATCCCGACACCGAGCGGGTCATGGGTTGGGACATGACCGACTCAGGCTTCAAGATCGTCCTCTCGGCAGGGGTCCCCGAGATCGTCTATCAGCACGTCGGCAAGGACGTCGACTCGTTCTTGGCGGCGCACGGGCTCGACCGCTCGCGCATCCAGCACTTCGTCGCGCACACCGGTGGGCCAAAGGTACTGCAAGCGTTCGCCGAGGCGCTCGCCCTGCCCCACGGCGCGCTGCAGCGGTCATGGGACTCGTTGGAAAAGACCGGCAACCTGTCGTCCGCGTCGGTGCTGTTCGTGCTGCGCGCCCTCTTCGACTCGGGCGACGCGCGCCCGGGCGATCTCGGGCTCCTCCTCGCGATGGGCCCTGGGTTCTGCTCCGAGCTGGTGCTTCTGAAATGGTGACCTCCTACTATCTGGCGTTCCTCGTACTGCTGGCACTCGAGCGGGTGGGCGAGCTCGCCCTGTCGCGCCGCAACGCGCAGCGGGCGTTTGCTCGCGGCGCCGTCGAGGTCGGCCAACGTCACTACCGCGTGATGGCGCTGTTCCACACGCTGTTTCTCGGCGCGTGCGCGGCCGAAGCGCTCTTGCGGCCGCGCGGCGGTTTTCCGACGGCGTTGGTGTGGATGGCCTTCGCCGGCGCGCTGTCGGCGCAGGCGCTGCGCTACTGGGCCATCTCCACGCTCGGCGATCGCTGGAACGTTCGCGTCATCGTTCTTCCGGGCGCCGCGCCGGTGGTGGCCGGCCCGTATCGCTGGGTGCGCCACCCCAACTACGTCGCGGTGGCGATGGAGATGCTGTTCGTGCCGCTCATCGCCGGCGCGTGGATCACCGCGCTCGCGTTTTCGCTCGGAAACGCCGCGCTCCTTTTGGTCCGCATTCGCGCCGAGGAAGCGGCGCTCGGACGCGAATACGTCGAGGCTTTCGCGGGGACGCCGCGCTTCATTCCAGGAGGAAGACCGTGATCGTGTCCGAAGCGCTGGTGATGGTGGAGATCCGCCGCGTCGTCGAGCTGCAGCTGTCGGCGCCGCGCGCGATTCAGCCCGACGACCGTCTGGTAGACGACCTGGGCCTCGATTCGCTGACGCTGACCACGCTCGCCGTCGAGCTGGAGGACCGCTTCCAGATCATCCTTTCCGACGAGGAGGCGACGCGGATCAAGACGGTGGGCGAGCTGGCTCGCTGCGTCGCCGCGCGCGCGGGAGCGGCCTCGTGAAGGGCGCGCCGGCCCGCCCTCCTCGTCGCGCCTCCATCAATGATGCGCTGAAGGTCGCCTCCGAGTCGTCGGTCGGCGTCACCTTCGTCGATCTGCAGGAGCGTGAGCTGGCGCTCTCCTGGAGGGAGGTGCGCACCCGCGCCCGCCGGGTCGCCGCGTCGCTGGCCGCGCTCGGTGTGCGTCCTGGAGATCGGGTCGCGCTGATCCTGGCCACGGGGCCGGCGTTCCTCGATGCGTTCTTTGGCGCGACCCTGGCCGGCGCGATCCCAGTGCCGCTCTCGCCGCCGCTTCGGCTCGGGCGACTCGACGAGTATCACGCGGCCACGGCGCGCATGATCGGAGTGGCGGGCGCGCGGCTGGTGCTGACCGACGCGCGCATCAAGCGCCTCCTCGGCTTGACGGTGGCCACGGCCCGTCCCGAGCTGGGCTGCCTCGTCGTCGATTCGCTGCTCGGCGCTGCCGAGCTGGAGCGTGACAACGCGCCGGACGCCCTGGCGCTGCTCCAGTTCTCGTCAGGGTCGACGGTCGAGCCGAAGCCGGTAGCGCTCACGCAAGCGAACCTCATGGCGCAGCTCGACACCATCGATCAGATGGTGCCGTCGCACGGCGCGGAGCGGCAGGTCGGCGTGTCGTGGTTGCCGCTGCACCACGACATGGGCCTCATCGGTTGCCTGTTGAGTGGGGTGTATCGGCCCGACCCGCTGGTGCTGATCTCGCCCGAGCTGTTCCTGGCGCGCCCGTCGCTGTGGCTGCGCGCGATCGCGCGCCATCGGGCGACCGTCTCACCAGCGCCGAGCTTCGCCTACTCGTTGTGCCTCAAGCGCGTCAAGGACGCCGACCTCGAGGGCCTCGATCTGTCGAGCTGGCGCTTCGCGCTCAATGGTGCCGAGCCGGTGTCGGTGGGCGTGCTCGACGAGTTCGCGACGCGCTTCTCCCGCTGGGGCTTCGATGTCCGCGCGCTCACGCCGGTCTACGGCATGGCCGAGGCGACCCTCGCCGTGAGCTTCTCGCCGCCCGGCCGGCCGCCACGCTCGCTGGGCGTCGACCCGACCCGCCTCGCCACGGACGGCATCGCGGTGCCGGGCGAGCGGCGCATCGCGTCGGTCGGTCTTGCGGTCCCCGGCGTCGAGCTGGTGGTGCGCGACGAAGCCGGCTCCGAGGTGAAGGAACGTCGCGCCGGCCGCATCTGGGTGCGCGGCCCGTCGGTGATGGCCGGCTATTTTCAGGATCCCGTGGCGACAGCGCGGGTGCTGCAGCGCGGCTGGCTCGACACCGGCGATCTCGGCTTCATCGCCGACGGCGAGCTCTACGTATGTGGCCGCGCCAAGGACGTCGTGATCATTCGCGGCGCCAATCACGCGCCACAAGAGTTCGAAGAATGCCTCGACGCCGTCGCTGGCGTGCGGCAGGGCTGCGCGGTGGCGCTCGGTTTTCAGCCCGACGGCGGCGGCGAGGAGGAGCTCCTGATCCTGGCCGAGCTCGGCTCCGAAGAACGCGACCCGACGCTCGGGGGCCGCATCCGCACCGCCATCCTCGAGCGCACCGGCGTGCGTGCCCACACGGTCTGCCTGCTCGCCGCGGGCACACTGCCGCGCACGTCGAGCGGCAAGCTGCGCCGGGCCGAAGCGCTGCGGCTCTTCACGGCGGGCGAGCTGGCTGCGCCGCGACCGGTCTCGCGGCTGCGTATCGCCGGCGCGGTTGCGCGCTCGGCGTGGGCGTTCGCCAAGCTGCGGGTGGGTCGTGCGCGTTGACGTCGCGATCGTCGGTGGCGGCCCTGCCGGGCTTGCCGCCGCGATCGGCGCGGCTCGTCGCGGGTTGGGCGTCGTGGTGCTGGAGAAAGCCGGCTGGCCGCGGGACAAGGCCTGCGGCGAAGGCCTGATGCCGTCAGGGCTGCGCGCGCTCGATCGGCTGGGCGTGCGCGCGCTCCTCGATCCGGACGCGTGCGCGCCGTTCGAGGGCGTGCGCTACATCCAGGAGGACGGCTCGTTCGCCGAGGCGCGCTTTGCCGCGTCGAGCGGTGGCGGCCTCGGAATTCGCCGATCGGCGCTGAGCGACGCGCTGGCGCGGCGCGCCGAGGAGCTGGGCGTCACGTTGCGTGCGGGCGCGACGGTACAGCGGCTCCGGCGACTCTCCGACGGCATCGAGCTTCACCTCGACAAACAAGATACGCTCGCGACCAAGCTGGTGATCGCGGCCGACGGTCTGGCCTCGCCGCGGCGCCACGCCGAAGGGCTGGACATGCCAGCGCGCGGGTCGCGGCGGTTCGGACTGCGGCGCCACTATCGCTGCGCTCC
>JAQBQH010000118.1 GCA_028287105.1 Myxococcales bacterium | reverse complement strand
TGCGAGCGCCCGGCTGCCGAGCTCCTCGATCAGACGCGCGGTTTGCTGATTGTCCTTTTCAGAGACATCAGCCACCGCCACGCTGGCACCCTCGCGCGCGAACGCCAGTGCCGTGGCGCGGCCGATGCCGCTCCCTGCGCCCGTGACGAACGCGACCTTTCCCGCGAAACCTCCTCTGTCGTTGTGCGTCGCCATCTCTCGCTCCTTTGCGTTGTCGCTGCTCAGAGAAGATGCGCGCCATCGAAGCTTCGCAAGTGCGGCGCGTGAGCTGGGTGTCACGCGTTCGGCCGTAATTCAGGCAGTGCGGCAACTCGACTGCGCGTCGTGCTCCTGATGCGGACGCCGCGCAGCGTATCTGCCACCGATGCGGGAAGGCGACTCGTGGAGGGCGCGGGCCCCGCAGTAAGGCAGGCCCTCGCCGCTCTGAACGAGGTCGCGGCGCAGCCCGGAGGGACGGTTGGCCGCGTGCGGTTGTCGGTGCCGCAACTCGCAGTGCCGTTCGTGACTGGGCCGGTGCTCCCGCGGTTCCGCGAGCAGCACCCACGCATCGAAGTAGAAGTCGCCGTCACGGATCGCCTGGTCGACATCGTTGCCGATGGCTACGACGCGGGCGTGCGCCTCAGTGAAAGCATCCAGCGCGACATGGTGCAGGTCCGGCTCGCCGAGCCGTTCCGCTTCATCGTCGTCGGATCGCCCGCATACCTGAAGGCCCGGGGAGTTCCGGAACGTGCGACGTCGCCGACGACGCCCAGGTCAAAGCGATGATCGAGAAGACGTGTCGACGTTCGGACGGTTGGACGCGGCGTTCAACAACGCCGGCGTGCAGAGCCCTGCCGTCGAGACGGCCGATTCGACCCGCGAAGAATACGATCGCGTCGACGCGATCAATCTGCGCGGTGTGTGGAGCTGCATGAAATACGAGCTACAGCAGATGCGCGCGCGAGGAAATGGCGCGATCGTGAACTGCTCCTCGCTCGGCGGCCTCGTTGGGCTTCCGGGGCGAGCCATCTATCACGCTGCGAAGCACGGAGTGCTCGGGCTGACGAAGAGCGCGGCGCTCGAATATGCGTCGAGGGGCATTCGCATCAATGCGGTGTGCCCGGGAACCATCGAGACGCCGATGGTCGCGGCCATGCTGGCCAAGGAGCCGGAGGCGATGAAGGAAATCATGAGAGACCAGCCGATCGGACGACTGGGTCGGCCGGACGAGGTCGCCGCCGCCGTTCTGTGGCTGTGCAGTCCGGGAGCGAGCTTCGTCATCGGTCACACGCTCGCCGTCGACGGCGGCTACACGGCCCACTAGCGCGGGGACGAAATGCGCATTGCGGAGATGGCGTCGGTTTGCTTGATGCTCGCAGCTTGCGCCCACACACAGACGACAACGACCATGCAGAGACCAGATGGCGCTCCAGCGGTGCCAACGATGGAGGACGTTCGACAATGGCGTCAAGCCGGGCGAGCTCTCCGAGCTCCTCAGACATCTGGCGTTCTACTCCGGCTGGGCCAATGCCACTTCGGCGGTCGTGATCGCGAAAGACGTCTTCGCGAAGCGCGGAGTCACCCCCGACGAGCTTCCGCCGGAGTCGATCGCGACGGGCGAGGTCGCGCAGATTTCACCGTCAGGCGCTCGGGTTGTCCGAACGCTCGTTCGCCGGCGATCTCGATCCCTGTCGAGCACGAGTTGCCGGGGCGCGTGGGCTGCCGATATTGGCGTGCATGCGAGCGAGCGGCCCGGCGGCGCTGGGTCTTCGGCCAGGCGAATGGGTGGAGGTGCGCAGCGAAGCGGAGATACTGGGCACGCTCGACGGGGAGGGGATGGTCGACGGGCTGCCGTTCATGCCCGAGATGCGGAAGTTCTGTGGGGGGCGGTATCGGGTGGCGGCGCGCGCGGACCGTACCGTCGTGCAGCGGTTGGGGGTGCGGAGCATGAAGGACACCGTGCACCTCGAGGAGCTGCGGTGCGACGGCGCCGCGCATGACGGCTGCTGTCGGGAATGCCTGCTCTATTGGAAGGAGAGTTGGTTGCGGCGCCCCGTCGAGCCTGCGAGGGCAACGCCGGCTTTGGCGGCGACAGCGCTGGGCGCGCTCGCGGCGACCGACGGCGACGGCTACATCTGCCAGGCGACGCACCTCGAACGCGCGACCGTGCCACGGCCCCGGCTGGCGCTGCAGGATCTGCGGGCCCCGGCCGCCGAGGGACTGCGGCCGTCGGTGTTGCTGCTCAGCTTCGGCATCCTCGCGGTCGACATGGTCAAGTGGCGGCTGGTCAAGAGGGAATGGAATACGCTGCGTGGCCCGTGCAAGAAGACGCCGGTGGTCAGCCTCGGTTTGCAACCCGGCGAGCGCGTGCGCGTCAAGAGCAGACGCGAAATCCTCGCCACGCTCGACGCCAATGGGTGGAATCGCGGGTTGGAGTTCTCGCGCGAGATGCTGCCCTACTGCGGCCGCGAGCTCACCGTGCTCAGGCGGGTGGAGCGGATCCTCCTCGACCAGACCACCCGGATGCGCCCGATGAAAGATACGGTCATTCTCGACGGTGCCGTCTATCGCCACCTGAACCGACGAGCCGTTCCGCGCCGCGAATACATGTTCTGGCGCGAGTGCTGGCTCGAGCGGGTGTAGCTGGGCAAGAGGAGCGTTCAAGCGCAGCCTTCCCGTCGTGCCGACATTCCGTGCATGCGCATTTTGCAGTGCATCGACACGCTGCGCGGCGGCGGCGCCGAGCGGCAGCTCACCTATCTCGTCGAAGGGCTCTCGCGCCTCGATCACGAGGTCGACGTCGTCTACCTCGTCGGTGGCACGCACGAGCCACGACTCTCCGCTTCGGGGGCGGCGCTGCATCGTCTCGGGATGCGCGGCACGGTGCCGCTGGTGGCCGACCTCTACGGCGTGATGCGCAGGCGGCGCATCGACGTCGTCCAGACCTGGCTCGGCCGCATGTGCGTCGCCGGGGGCGTCGCCGGCCGGCTGGCGCGGCGGCCGTGGCTCTACAGCGAGCGCTCCGTCGAGCTGAACGAGCGCGGATGGCGCGCCTCGGTGCGGCGCTTCGTCGGACACGGCGCCCAGGCGGTCGTGGCCAACTCCGAGGCGGGCGCGGCGCGGTGGCGATCGCGACTCGGGCCGCGCGTTCACGTGGTGCCCAACGGGGTCGAGCTGGACGCCATCCTGGCCACGCCGCCGGCCGAGCGACGCCACTTCGACGTCGCTGCCGACGCCGAGCTCATCCTCTACGCGGGACGATTCGCCGCGCCGAAGAACATCGAGCTCTTGGCCGAAGCGCTCGCGATGGTGCTCCGGCAGCGACGGCGCGCGGTGGCATTGGCCGTGGGCGAAGGCGAGGAGCTCGACCTGTTCCGCGCCATCATCGCCCGCGCCGGCCTCGGCGATCGCTGCCGCGCGCCCGGCTATCGCCCCGATCTGTGGGCGCTCCTCAAGTCGGCCGACGTCGCGATCGCGCCGAGCCGCTTCGAGGGCCGACCCAACGTGGTGCTGGAGGCGATGGCGGCCGGTTGCCCGCTCGTCGTGAGCGACATCGCGCAGCACCGCGAGTGCCTGCCGCGCGAGGCGGCGCTGTGGTTCTCGCCCGCCTCGGCGACCGACGCGGCGGCCGCGCTCTCGCGCACGCTCGACGACCTCGCCGCCGCCCGGGCCCGCGCCGCGCGGGCGCTCGCAGCCGTGCGCGACCAGTCGATCGACGCCATGTCGCGCGCCTATGCCCGGCTCTACGGGCGCCTCATAGCCGCGCCAGCGTCTGGAAGATCAGCTTGAGGTCGCCGGTGAAGCTCTGCCGGCCGATGTAGTCGCGCGCCATCGCCAGCTTGGCTGGCAGGATCACCTCGACGTAGGCGCGCTCCGGATCGGAGAAGCTGGCAAGCAGCCTCTCCTCGTCGCGAAAACAGATCGAGGCTGGATCGGTGATGCCCGGTCGCACGCTCAGCACCACCTCATCGTCGGGCGTGTAGCACGCAAGATAGCGAGGCACCTCGGGTCGCGGCCCCACCAGGCTCATGTCGCCGAGCCAGACGTTCACCAACTGCGGCAGCTCGTCGAGCTTGGTGTGCCGTAAGAAGCGTCCGAGGCGGGTCACGCGCGCGTCTCCCGCGGCAGTGATGGCGCGGTCGCACGCCGCCGCATCGACGACCATGCTGCGAAACTTCCAGATGCGAAACAGGCGCCCGCCACGCCCGACCCGCTGCTGGCGGAAGAGCGCCGGTCCTGGCGAGGTCAATCGCACCAATAGGCCGATGAATACGAGCGGCGGCGCCAGCAAGAGGAGCGCCACCGTCGAGACGACCAGATCGAAGGCGCGCTTGGCCGTCATCACGCGACCTGGGCACGCAGGTTGCGCGCGACCAACGTGCGGATGACGCCGGCCACGCGATCCTGCTCGGCCGGGCTCATCGACGGGTACAGCGGCAGCGACACGATGCGTTCCCACTCGGCGCTCGCCACCGGGAAGTCGCCCGGCGAGAGATCGTAGCGCGCCTGGTAGTAGGGATGAAGATGCAACGGCCGCCAGTGCACGCTGGCGCCGATGCCCGCACGGGCCAGCTCCTCGATGAAGCCGGCACGATCGATCGCGAGCCGCTCGAGCCGCAGCCTCATGACGTAGAGGTGCCACGACGAGCGGCGATCGGCGCGCTCCCGAGGCAGCTCGACCTCCTCGACGTCGCCGAGCAGCGCCTGGTACCGCGCGGCGAGCAGCCGCCGCCGCTCGGCCAGCCGGGCCGCCTTGCGCAGCTGGACGCGACCGAGCGCCGCCGCGATGTCGGTCAAGTTGTACTTGAAGCCGGGCGCGACGATCGAGTAGCTCCAGCTCCCCTTGGCGGTGTAGCGCTGCCAGGCATCGCGCGAGAGGCCGTGCAGCGACATCATGCGCGCACGCGCCGCCAGCTCTTCGTCGTCGCTGACCAGCATGCCGCCTTCGCCGGTGGTGATGGTCTTGTTGGCGTAGAAGGAGAAGCAGGTCTGCTCGGCGGTCGCGCCGACCGAGCGCCACGCGCCGTCGCTGCCGCGCGCCGCCGCCGGCAGCGCATGGGCCGCGTCTTCGATGACACGTAGACCGTGAGCTCGCGCCAGCGTCGCGATCGCGTCGACGTCGGCCATCTGCCCTGCGTAATGCACGGGCAGAACGGCGTGCGCGCGCCGCGGCTCGGCCACGCCGGGGACGCCCCGCTCCTCGGCCAGCGCGTCGAGCAGACGCGCGGCGTGGGCGGGATCGAGGTTGAGCGTGTCGCGCTCGCTGTCGACCAGCACCGGCGTCGCGCCGAAGTAGGCGACCACCTCGGCCGTCGCGGCGAAAGTCATCGTCGGCACCAGCACCAGGCCGCCCGCCCCCAGCCCGGTCGCCTCGAGCGCCAGGTGCAGCGCGGCCGTGCACGAGCTGACGGCGACGGCATGGCGCGCACCGACGAACGCGGCAAACTCGGCCTCGAACGCGCGGCACTGCTCGCCGGTTGTGAGCCAGCCGGAGCGCAGCACCGCGGTGACGGCGGCGACGTCTTCTTCGTCGATGTCGGGACGATGCAGAGGAATGCGTTCGGGTTCCATGGCCTGTTCCTCGGCACGCGAACGCGTTTGGCTTGTCCACGATTTCCCGCTTGCGCCGCCGAGCGCGCTGCCGATGCCAGGACGATGGGCAGGCCCTTCTTGGTGGTCACCATCGACGCGGAGGAGGAAGGGTTGTGGTCCGGCGCCTATCGTCCCGTCGGCAACC
>JAQBQH010000115.1 GCA_028287105.1 Myxococcales bacterium | reverse complement strand
CGACAACTGAATAGCGTTCCGAGGCCAAGGGAAGCCGGTGTGAATCCGGCGCGGTCCCGCCACTGTAAACGGTATGCCTTCTCCGCAGTACCACTCGTCGACGGTTCGTCGACGGGGAAGGGGAGTGAGGTGACGCTCGAAAGAGCGTCGAGCCGTGAGCCAGGAGACCTGCCTCGCAAACCGCCACGCTGCATGTTCTCCGGAGGAGAGAAGATGAGCACTCGACCCTTGTTCGCCGTCGTTCCGTCATTCGCTGTCGCCCTGTTCGCTGTCGCTGTTTCCCTGTTCGCCGTCGCTGGTTGCCACGAGACCGCGTCGAAGTGCTCGGGCTCGCTCGCCGATCGCGCCTACATCGTCAGCAAGAACAGCGACGAGGTGCACGCCATCGACCTGACCTGCATGGAGGTCGTCGGCAAGGTCGCCACCGGCGGTCAGGCGCTGCACATGCTCGAGCTCAACGCCGACTTCTCCAAGGCCTACGTCGACTCCGAAGCGACCAACGAGACCATCATCTTCGACGCGCGCACGCTCACCGTCTCGAAGCACCTGACGACGCCGCGCCATCCGACGCACCTGTCGCTCACGCGCGACGGGAAATACTTCGCGGTCATGGCGGAGCTCGACAACGCGGTCTACTTCATCGACACCGCCACCGACGAGATCGTGCGCACGCTGCCCGGCTTCATGACGCCGCACTTCGCGCGCATGTCGCTCGACGGCCGCTACGCCTACGTCGCCAACCTGGGCGGCCATCACCTGACGCGCGTCGATCTCACCTCGCTCAGCGTCGACGGCACCATCGCGCTCGACGGCTTCGACGACCATACCGTCGCCGCCGGCGAGGGCGGGTTTGCCGATGCGCAGATCGATCAGCAGACCGGGATCCTCTACGCCGCGCATCGCGACAGCGGCCGGGTCCTCGTCTACGACACCGTCGCCCAGCGCAAGCTCGACGAGCTCACCGTCGGCAATCGTCCGTGGATCGTCTACGCGGAGCACCCGTTCCAGCTCCACGGCCAGGCCAAGCTGGTGCCCAACTTCGTCGATCGCTCGGCCTCGGTCATCGACTCGGCCGCGGTGCTCGGCGCGCTGCCGTTCGCCGACGAGGAGTCGTTCGGCGTCAACTACTCGCCGCTCGCTCCGGGCCGCGCCTTCATCATGAACCGCGGGCGGCAGGAGATCGCGGTCGCCGACACGCAGAACATGAAGCTGACCGCGCGCATCGACGTCGGCGGCACGACCGAGACCGCCTCGACCACGGCCGACGGCAAGTACATCGTCGCCACCGTCTCGAGCGCCAATCGCGTCGTCGTCATCGACGCCGCCACGCTCGCGATCGTCAAGACCTTCGACAACATCGGCAGCTACCCGTGGAGTGTCACCATTCCGCGGGGCCAGAACTACTGCCACTAGGTCCCGATGCGCCGCGTGCATCGCATCGCCACGATCCTCGTGGGCGTGCCGCTCCTCGTCTGGACGGCGACGGGCTTCGCCTTCACCTGGTTCGACTTCGCCGCTGTGCGCGGCGAGCGCGACCGCGTGGAGGCGCCGCCCGTGCGCGCCGACGAGGTCAAGGTCGCGCTGGCCGACGTGCTGGCCCGCGCCGGCGGCCAGGCGCGCTCGGTCGAGCTGCGCTCGGTCGGCGGGCGGGCCACCTGGATCGTCGACGGTAGGCGCATCGACGCCGGTGACGGCTCGGCAGGCGCGCCGCTCGGCGAGCGCGCGGCGGCGCAGATCGCGCGCGACGCCCATCGCCAAAAGCCCGCCATCGGCAGCGTCGTGCTCCTCTGGGACAAGGCGAGCGTCGTCGACCTCGACGTGCCGGTGTGGCGGGTGCGGCTCGACGACGATCACGGCAGCGAGGTGTTCGTCTCGCCGGCGACCGGCAAGATCGTCGCCTGGCGCAATCGCGCCTGGCGCCGCTTCGACGCGCTCTGGTCGCTGCACGTGTTCGGCTTCGTCAATCGCGACAATCCCGCGCAGCTGCCCCTGCGCATCGCCGGCGGGCTCGCGCTTCTGACCGCCATGTCGGGCGCGTGGCTCCTCCTCGTGCACTACGCGCGCCGCACGCGGAGGGTCGCATGACGCCGGAGGGTCGCGTGACGCCGGCGCGCCAGGTGGGCTGGCTGGCCGCGGCGATGCTGCTCGTCGCCTCGTCGCCCGCGCACGCGATGCATCTCGCCGACGGCATCCTGCCCGGACGCTGGGCGCTCGTCTGGACCGCGGCGTCGCTGCCGTTCGTCGTCGCGGCGCTGGCGCTCCTCGAGCGGCGCGACGCGCGCGACGCCTTCTACAAACCGTTCGTCGCCATGGTCGCCGCGGCCGTGTTCCTCATCTCGTGCATGCCGGTGCCGGTACCGACGGCCGGCACCTGCTCGCACCCCTGCGGCACCGGCCTCGCCGCCATCCTCATCGGACCGTCGATGACGGTGCTGGTCACGGTCGTGGCGCTGCTCCTGCAAGCGCTTTTTCTGGCGCACGGCGGCTTCACTACCCTCGGCGCGGACGTCTTTTCCATGGGCGTCGCCGGCGCCTTCGTCGGCTACCTCGTCTTCACCGTCGGTCGGCGCGCCGGCCTCGGCCTCGGCGCGGCCGCGTTCCTCGCCGGCGTCATCAGCGATTGGGCCACCTACGCCACCACGTCGCTGGAGCTGGCCACGGCGCTCCACGGCGCGCGACCGCTCGGCGCCACCTTCGTCGCCGTCGCGCTCGCCTTCGTGCCGACGCAGCTACCGCTCGGGCTCTTCGAGGGCGTCCTCTCGGCCGGCGCCGTCACCTTCCTCTACCGTCGCCGGCGCGACATCCTCGTGCGCCTCCAGGTGGTACCCGCGTGATGGCGCTGGCGCCGTGGCCCGGGGTCGACGACGCGGTGGTCGGCAAGGTGGCCGAGGCCGCCGGTCGCCATGCGCGCGCGCCCTTCATCGAAGGGGACCTCTTGCTGTTCTGCTTCCTCGTCGCCGGCATCATCGGCGGCTTCGTCCTCGGCTATCACTTCCGCTCGCTCTTCGTGGAGCGGCGCGCGTGAGGCTCCTCGTCGCATTCGTGGCGATGGTCGCCGCGGTCGCGGGGCCCCCGAGCGCGGGCGCCGCTGTGGCCGCGCTGGCGCTCCTGGCGATCTTGGCCGAGAGCGCAATGCCGAGAGCGTGGCGCGCCTTTCGGGCACCGGCGCTCACCGTCGCGGTCGCCGTCGGCCTGCAGGCGTGGCTCAATGGGCGTGACGCCGCGCTCGTCCTCGGCGCGCGCGTCGCCGGCGCCACCGCCGCCTCCGCGTGGCTGACGGCGACGACGCAGCCGGGCGCGCTGGTCGCGACGCTCCGACGGCTCGGTCTGCCGCCGGCGCTCATGGATCTGGTGGCGCTGGCGGCGCGCTACGTCACGGTGCTCGGCGAGACCGTCACCACCGCGCGCGAGGCGCAGCGGCTGCGGCTCGGCTGGCAGCGGCTGCCGGCCCGGCTGCGCTCGTTCGGCACGCTCGGCGGCGTCGTCGTCGCGCGCGCGGTCGACCAGAGCGTCGCCATCGGCGAGGCCATGCGCGTGCGTGGCGGGATGCGCCGATGATCGAGCTGCGCGGCCACGTCGGCTATCGCGCGCGCCCCGTGCTGCGCGATCTGGCGCTGCGCATCCGCCAGGGCGAGCGCGTCGCCGTCGTCGGCGGCAACGGCGCCGGCAAGACCACGCTCTTGCGCGCCCTCATGGGCCTGCAACCCGTCGACGGCACGCTGACCGTCGCCGGGCGGCCCATCCGCCGCGCCGAGGACGCGGTCGAGGCTGGCCTCGGCCTCGTGTTCCAGAATCCCGACGACCAGCTCTTCGGCGCCACCGTCGGTGAGGACGTCCGCTTCGGCCCGCGCAACCAGACGCTCGACCCGCCCCACGTCGACCGCCGCGCCGCCGCCGCCCTGGAGCAGCTCGGCATCGCCGCGCTGGCCGATCGGCCCATCGAGGAGCTCAGCTTCGGCGAAAAGAAGCGGGCTTGTCTCGCCGGAGTCCTCGCCATGCACCCGCGCGTCCTCCTCCTCGACGAGCCGACCGCCGGCCTCGATCCGCGCGGCGAGGCCGCCCTCGTGGCGCTCCTCGGCGCGCTCGACGCGACGCTGATCGTGGCCACCCACGCCGTCGACGTCGTGCCGCGGCTGTGCGACCGAGTCCTCGTGCTGTCGGGCGGCACCGTCGCTGCCGACGGCTCGTGCGCCGAGATCTTCGGTCGCGCCGAGCTGCTGCGCGCAGCCAGCCTGCGCGCCCCCTACGCCGAGGCCGCGCGATGAGCCTGCCGCTGGCGCCGCCGACGCAGTCGCCGCGGTCGACGCTGGGCATCGTCGTCGTCGGCCACGGCAGCCGCGAGCCGGCCGCCAATGCCGAGTTGGAGGCGCTCGTCGCGCGCTGGGCCGCATCACGACCGAGCGGCGCGGCACCGATGCACGACGTGACGCTCGGCTACGTCGAGCTGGCCCGGCCGCTCGTGGCCGACGCCCTCGTCGCCGCCGGCGCGCGCCACGATCGCGTCGTCGCGCTGCCGCTCTTCCTCTTCGCCGCCGGTCACGTCAAGAACGACCTGCCGCTGGCGCTCGACGTCGCGCGCGCCCGGCAGCCTCGGGTCCGCTACGAAGCCGCGCGGGCGCTCGGCGTCAGTCCGGCCCTCGCCAGCCTGGTGTGGACCCGCGCGCTCGCCGCCGCACCGGAGCTGGCCGATGCCGCCGAGGCGGCCAAGACGGCGGTCGTCGTCGTCGGCCGCGGCGCCAGCGATCCCGACGCCAACGGCGACTTCGTCAAGCTGGTCCGCCTCGCCGGCGAAGGACGCACGCTCGCCATGTGCGAGCCGACCTTCATCGGCATCACCCGCCCTCTCGTCGACGACACGCTCGATCGCGTAGCCCGCTGCCGTCCCGACCGTATCGTCGTCGTCCCCTATTTCCTCACCGCCGGCCGGCTGCTCGATAAATTGCGCGGCCAGCTCGACGCCTTCGCGGCGCGCCATCCCTGGATTCGCACGCGCCTCGCCGCCCACCTCGGCGCCGACGCGGCCCTCTTCGGCCTCATGGACGAGCGGGTCTCCGAGGCTACCGAGGGCGCGCGCCCGCTCGAGTGCGACGGCTGCCAATATCGCGTGCCGCTCCCCGGTCGCGCCGCGGAGGTCGGCGGCCTCAAGGCCCTCCTCTTCAGCCTGCGCCACGGCTTCACCCACGCGCAGGCGAGGCCGCACGTGCACGCGCACAAAGCGATCGCCAAGCACGTCCTCGTCTGCGCCAACGCCGACTGCGCCGATCGCGGCTCGGTCGCGCTCATCGACGAGCTGCGCCGCCGCATCAAGGACGCCGGCAAGAAGGACGCGATCAAGGTGACGCGCACGTCGTGCATGGGCCGCTGCGGCGAGGGCCCGACGATGGTCGTCTACCCCGACGGAATCTGGTATCGCGGCGTCGCTCCCGTCGACGCCGGGGAGATCGTGCAGGAGCACCTCCTCGGCGATCGGCTGGTGGCGCGCCTGGTCGACAACATCATGCAGTGAGGATCTCATGGCCTGTCACGAAGTGGCCGCGTTGCGGCTCGGATTGATGAACGTTCTCGGGATCGTCGACGAAGCGGAGCGGCAGCACGAGCTGGCGGAGCTCGGCAACGCCGCCGAAGCGCCCGGCCCGGTGCGCGCGCTGGCGCAGGCGCGCGACTTCGCGGAGCTCGGGCGCTTCTACGACGCCGCGCTCGCCGAGCTCTCGTCCAAAGTGTCGCGCATGAGCGCGGGCGATCCCAAGCTCGCCTACTACCGCTCGCTCATGATCCTCACCAAGAAGGTGGAGCTCGATCTCGCCAACCAGCGGGAGATGCTGGCGCGCATGTATCGCGACCTCGAAGAGCTGCACGACTTCGTGCACGAGATCTTTCCGGCGCAGGACTGAGCGATGGCCGTGCAAAAAGAGGCGCGTGTGGCCCACCTGGTCGACCTGTCGGGGACGACCAGGATCCTCGAGCTGGAGCCGGCCGAGCCGCTCGATTTCGTCGGCGGCCAGTACCTCATCGTCAACTCGGGAATCGTGCTGCCCGACGGCAAGCTGGCCAAGCGCGCCTATACGATCTTGTCGTCCGACGCGCGGCAGGAGCGCGTGGTCATGGCGGTGCGGCGGCTCGACGGTCCCGGCTCGGCGTGGATGTGCACGCGCACGGTCGGGGATCAACTGCCGTTCTCGGGGCCGTGGGGCAAGTTCCTCGCCGACGACGCGACGCCGCGCCGCACGCTCGTCCTCGCCACCGATACCGGCATCACGGCGGCGCTGGGGCTCATCGCCGGTCGCGCGTTCGAGCCGCAGCGCGCGCACGCTACCCTCGTCTGGCTCGTCGAGGACGGTTACTTCTTGTCCGACGCGTTCGTCGGCGCCGCGCTCTGTAGCGGCGTGACCTACCGGCGCCATCCGCTGCCGCGCGTCGGCCATCCCGAGCGGCTCGGCGAAGCGCAGCGGATCGCGGGCAGCCTCGGCGGCTTCGACCGCGTGTTCCTCGCCGGCGACGGCGCGGTCGTCCATCCGCTGCGCGAGCAGCTGTTTCCGGCCGCGCGTGTCGAGTGCTACTTCAACAACCCGGGGAAGAAGTCGGCATGACCGTGCGGGGCACGCGCACCGGCTTCACCACGGGCGCCTGCGCCGCGGCGGCGGCCAAGGCGGCGGCGCGCGTGCTGGTCACCGGCGCGCTCGTCGCCGACATCGAGACCACCTTACCCAACCGCGACCGCGTTCGCTTCGCGCTGGCCCGCTGCGAGCGCATCGGCGACCGGGTGGTGTGCAGCATCATCAAGGACGCCGGCGACGATCCCGACTGCACCCACGGCGCCGAGCTGGTCGCGACCGTCGCGCTCCGCCCCGAGGCGGGCGTCGAGCTGCGCGGCGGCGACGGCGTCGCCACGGTCACCAAGCCCGGCCTCGGCCTCGAGGTCGGCGGCCCCGCGATCAATCCCGTCCCGCGCCGCAACATCACCGAGATGGTGCTCGAGGAGCTCGACGGCGGCGGTGCGGTCGTCACCATCAGCGTGCCGGGCGGCGTCGAGATGGCCAAGCAGACGCTCAACGCGCGGCTCGGCCTCGTCGGCGGCATCTCGATCCTCGGCACGAGCGGCATCGTCAAGCCGTACTCGACGGCCGCGTACAAGGCGTCGGTCGTGCAGGCGATCGACGTCGCCTCCAACCGCGGGCTCGCCAACCTGGTGCTCACCACCGGCGGCAAGTCCGAGGCCTACGCCATGACCCTCTATCCCGAGCTGCCCGAGGACGCCTTCATCCAGGTGGGCGACTTCATCGGCACCGGCGTCAAGCACTGCGCGCGCCGCGGCATCGAGCGCGCCATCGTCGTCGGCATGATGGGCAAGCTGTCGAAGATGGCCAACGGCAAGATGCAGACCCACGCCGCCGGCTCCGAGGTCAGCATGGAGCTCCTCGCCGATCTGGCGCGCGAGCTGGGCGCGCGGGCCGCCGTCGTGGACGAGATTCGCGCTGCCAACACCGCGCGCCACGTCCTCGAGCTGTGCCAGCGGGAGGGGCTCACCGCCATCACGTCGCTGGTGTGCCGGCGCGTGAGCGATCACTGCCGCGCGCACGCGGGCGGAGCGCTCGACGTCCACGCGCGCCTCGTCGATTTCAACGGAACCCTACTCGGGAGCTGGCCGTCATGAAGGAGGAAACCCCGGTGATCGCGAACGACATGCGGCAAATGACGACGCTCGGGCGCAGCATCGAAGACGCGAGCTTCGCCATCATCGACGCCGAAGCCGGCGCGCACGAGTTCGACGCGCGGCAGTGGCAGGTGGTGCGGCGGGTGATCCATGCGACCGCCGACTTCGAGTTCAAGTCGCTCATGCGCCTGTCGCCGGACGCCGTGGCCTCGGGGGTCGCGGCGCTCACGCGCGGCTGCCCGGTCGTGTGCGACGTCAAGATGATCATCGCCGGGCTCAATCAGGAGCGCCTCGCCTCCTACGGCTGCCAGACCCACTGCTTCATCAGCGACGAGGATGTCATCGCCGACGCGAAGGCCAAGGGGTCGACGCGCGCCATCGAGGCCATGCGGAAGGCGCACGCTCGCGAGCTCCTCGAGGGGGCGGTCATCGCCGTCGGCAACGCGCCGACTGCGCTCCTCGAAGTGGCGCGCTTGTGTCAGGAGGCGGGTGTGCGGCCGGCGCTGATCATCGGCGTGCCGGTCGGGTTCGTCTCGGCGGCCGAGTCCAAGGAGGCGGTCCTGGCGACGGCGGCGCCGCACATCGTCGCGCGCGGCCGCAAGGGCGGTTCGACGATCGCGGTCGCCATCATCCATGCGCTCTTGCTCTTGTCGACGCAGGCGGAGGCGGCGTCGTGAAGGCGGTCACCCTCATCGGCATCGGCGACGACGGCTGCGCCGGGCTGACCGCGCGCGCCGCCAATGCCGTGGCGGCGGCGCAGGTCCTCGTCGGTGGCGAGCGCCACCTCGCATTCTTTCCGCAGTTCGTGGGCGAGCGGGTCGTCCTCAAGGACAAGCTCGGCGAGGCGCTCGACCGGGTCGCCAGGCTGGCCGAGGAGAACCAGGTCGCCATCCTCGCCTCCGGAGATCCGCTCTTCTTCGGCGTCGGCGCGCTGGTCATCAAGAGAATCGGCGCGGCGCACGTCGAGATCCTGCCGGCGCCGTCGAGCGTGCAGCAGGCCTTCGCGCGCGTCGGCATGAAGTGGGACGACGCCGCGTTCCTGTCGCTGCACGGCCGCTCGCGGGACGGGCTCCTGGCGCGGCTGCGCCGGCTCGGCAAGGTGGCCATCCTGACCGACGACGAGAGCTCGCCGCGCTGGATCGCGTCGCAGCTCCTGGCGCATGGGCAGACCGGCTGGAGCGCGTGGGTGTGCGAGCGCCTCGGCGGCCCGGACGAGCGGGTGCGCCGCTTCACCGTCGAGGAGCTCGCCGCGTGCGCCGACGTCGGTGCGCTCAACGTGCTCATCCTCCAGCGCGACGGCGAGTGGCGCGCGCCGCCGGCCATCTCGTTCCTGCACGAAGACGAGTTCGCCAAGCGCATGCCGAAGAAGGGGCTCATCACCAAGCGCGAGGCGCGGCTGGTCTCGCTCGCCATGTTGCAGCTTCGCGCGTCGTCGGTGATGTGGGACATCGGCGCCGGCTCGGGGTCGGTCGCCATCGAGGCGTCGATGCTCGCGGCCGAAGGCAGCGTCTATGCCATCGAGGTCGATCCCGAGGGCGTCGAGATCTGCCGCGACAACGTGCGCACGCACGCCGCCGACAACGTGCGGGTCATCGCCGGACGCGCGCCCGAGGTGCTCGCCGAGCTCCCGGATCCGGACGCGATCTTCGTCGGTGGCTCGAAGGGATCGATGGCCGAGATCGTCGACGTCGCGCTGGCGCGGCTCAAGCCCGGCGGGCGCCTGGTCGTCAACGCGGTCACGCTCGACAACGTCGGCGAGATCTATAAGTGCCTGCGCGAGCGCGACCGCGAGCCCGAGGTGATCATGCTCAACGTCTCGCGCGCCGAGCCGCTGGCGCGCTATATGCGGTGGGAAGCGCAGAACCCGATCCACATCTTCGCGGTGACCCGATGACCAGGCTCTACGGAGTCGGCGCTGGGCCCGGCGCACCGGACCTCCTGACGTTGCGCGCGATCAAGGTGCTGCGCGAGGTCGACGTGCTGGCGCTGCCGCGCTCGAACGACTGGGGCGAGTCGGTGGCGTGGAGCATCGTGCAGCCGGCACTGCTCGAGTCGCAGGCGGAGAAGCTCTTCTTGACCTTCCCGATGAACAAGGACCCCGAGCGGCTACGCCCCGCGCTGAATAAGGCGATGGACGCGATCGGCGAGCGGCTCGCCGCCGGCAAGTCGGTGGCGTTCGTGACCGAAGGCGACCCGTCGCTCTATTCGACGTTCGTGTATGTGGCGGCCGAAGCGCGCCGCCGCTGGCCGACCCTCGAGATCGAGGTGGTCCCGGCGGTCTCGTCGCCGATGGCGGTGGCGGCGGTGACCGGCGTGCCGCTCGCCGATGGGCAGGAGCGAATCGCGATCGTGCCGGCCAACTACGGCGTCGCCGACCTCGACACGCTCCTCCGGATGTTCGACACCGTGGTGCTGATGAAGATCGGCCCGGAGATGCCGGCCATCATCGCGGCGCTCGAGCGTGCCGGCCTCCTCGGCCGCGCCATCTACGTCGCCAAGGCGACGATGAAGGAGCAGCGCGTGGTGCGCGATCTGCGTGAGGTCGGCGGCGAGCGGGGCGACTGCTTCGCGATGGTCATCGTGGCGAAAAAAGAGCGCAACGGCGTGCTCATGGGTGTCGCGTGAGACGGCCGTGGGCGATCTACGCCATCACGACGCACGGCATCGAGATCGCCGGCCGTCTCGCCGCCGCGCTGGGCGACGACGCGGATCTGTTCGTGTCGGAGAAGCTGTTCGCCAAGGCGCCGGCGGGCGCGAAGAAGCTGCCGCTGCCGATGGGTCCGACGCTGGCGGAGACCTTCACCGCCTACGACTGCCACGTGCACGTCATCTCCGTTGGTGCGGTGGTGCGCATGGTCGCGCCGCTCTTGCAGAACAAGAAGGTCGATCCGGCGATCCTGTGCGTTGACGACGCGGCCAAGTTCGCCATCTGCGTCTTGTCGGGGCACGTCGGCCGCGGCAACGCCTTCACCGAGCGCGTCGCGCGCGCCCTTGACGCCACGCCGGTCATCACCACCGCGTCCGACGTGCGCGGCACGCTCACCGTCGACATCCTCGGTCGCGACCTCGGCTGGACGCTCGAGGACATGGATCGCAACGTCACCCGTGGCTGCGCGGCGGTGGTGAACGGCGCGCCGGTGCTGTTCGTGCAGGAGGCGGGCGAGCCGGACTGGTGGCCGCTCGACGCCGCGTTGCCGCCGGGCGTGCACTACGCGACGACGCTCGAAGGGGTCGACCCGACGAAGTGGGAGATCCTGCTCATCGCCAGCGACCGCGAGCTGCGCGAGACCGACGGCGCGGCTTGGCACAACGCCGTCGTCTATCGGCCGCGCTCGCTGGTGCTCGGCCTTGGCTGCGACAAGCTGACGCCGCCGGCGCTGGTCGAGCGCGGAGTGCGCGCGCTCCTCGTCAAGCACGGGCTGGCGCTGGCGTCGGTGCGGGCGATCGCGACCATCGATCTCAAGCGCGACGAGCCGGCGCTCTTGGAGCTGGCGGCGCGGCTCGAGGTCCCGCTCCTGACCTACCCGGCCGCGGAGCTCGACGCGGCGCCGCTGGTCACGCCCTCGGCGATGGTGATGAAGCACGTCGGCACGCGCGGCGTGGCCGAGCCGGCGGCGCTGCTCGGGGCCGGCGCGACCGCGCTGGTCGTGCCGAAGCAGATCTACACGGAGGAGGGCGCGAACCGATCGATGACGCTGGCGGTCGCGCGCGTGCCGCATCCACGGAGGAGCGCATGAGCGGAATCCTGTACGTCGTCGGCATCGGCCCCGGAGC
>JAQBQH010000314.1 GCA_028287105.1 Myxococcales bacterium | reverse complement strand
GGCGGTGACGACGGCGGCGTCCCCGACGGTGGCAACGGCGGCGCGGGCGGCGGTGGTGGCGGCGGCAACGGCGTCGGTGGCAACGGCACCGATCCGGGCACGCTCCCCGGCGGTCTCAACGGCGCCGCCGGCGGCAAGCCCGACGTTCCCGGGATGACGCAGGCGACCGGCGGCTGCTCGATGGCCCGGACCAGCGAACAGACGCCGGCCTACCTGCTCGCGTTGATCCTTCTCGCGCTCGCGCTGCGCCGTCAGCTGAACGCCGTCAGCTGAACAGGCGCGACCAGAAGTAGCGCCGCCGCGGCGCGCGCGGCCCCGCATAGCGCCCCTGCAGCGACGAACGCGCCCGCTCGTCTACGCCATACTCCGCGGACAACGTCAAAAGGTCGCCGATGAAGTCGCTCACGCCATGCGTGTCGATCTCCCACGCCTGGCAGTACGAGTCGGGCTTGTTGCGAATCATCGCCTTGGCCACGATACGCATGACCGCCAGATCGATGAGCTCGCCGTTGCCGTCGAGGTAGTGCTTGTAGCTGAAGAAGCGATCGGCCGGCGCCATCTCCATCTCGTCGCCCTCCTTCTTGGGCGCGCGCAGGCTCTGGATGACGCGCCACTCGTGCGCGAGGTACGCCTCGACGGTATTCTCGGCGTCGCGACGCTCGTACTCGATGAACTTGTGGAAGGCGTCGTGGAGCGACTTGGGATTTCCGTACGCTCCGCTAATCAAGTAGTAGAAGAGCGCGCCGAGTGAATAGATGTCGGCCGGACGATCGACGCTCTTGATCACCTTGGCGCGCACGTTGCGCTCGGTGGCCTCGCGGAACGGCTCCGACAACAAGATCTTCTTGCGCGCGCGATCGACGCCCGACACCACGTACTGCTCGTCGCGGTTGAAGATCTGAAACATGTCGTTCTGCGTGATGTACATGTAGAAGTCTTCGAAGTACTGCACCTCGTTCGAGCCCTGCTCGACGTCGGCCAGGACCTCGATGACGTTGGTCTCCTGCTCGGGCGCCTGGAAGAAGAGCGTGCCCGGCACCGTCTGCATCCGCGTCAGGTTGACGCTCTCGGCGTCCTCGCGCAGCTTGCCGACGTTGAAGTCGGCCAGCCGCACGTCGAGCGCCGCGCCGCGCAGCCGCGGATCGGGCAGCCGCAGGAGCACGTTGGCCGGCTTGATGTCGCGGTGGCAGGCGCCGCGCGCCACGTGCGCGTACTCGACGGCGGCGGTGAGCGGAAGCATGTACTCGAGGACGCGGAAGAGCCGGTCGCGCATCGGATAGGCCAGGAGGTCGTCGCGCTGCCCGCGGTTGCGCGATCCCTTGAGCCGCTCTTCGAGCGACAGGTCGCAGCGCTCGAGGATGATGAAGTCGTTGTCGACGCGATCGCGGATGCTCTCGGGTATGAACTCGGGATTGTCCGCTTCCCCCGACGCGAAGAGCCCGATGATGTTGGGATGGCCCTGAACGCGCTCGATGAGCTCCTTCTCCATCTGGAAGCGCAGGCCGTCCTCTTCGCTCACGCCCTTTTGCAAGAGCTTGATGGCGACCTCGCGGCGAAACACCGTCTTCGACTCGAGCCATTGCTCCTCGCCGAGGAACGCCTTGGCGAAGCGCCCCGAGCCCAGCTCGATGGGACGGCCGGTCGCATCGAGCGCGAAGCGATAGACACGAGAGCGGCTGACGCAGGGCGAGAGCTGGGGCGAGCGCGTGGTGATGCGCGTGGTCTCGCCCATGAGCGGGGCCGGCGGAGCCAGGCCGATGGGGCTTTGAATTCTCATCAGGTTCCTCTCGATTGCTGGATGAGGAGGAGCTCCTGGCGCTCCTCGAAGTCGATCAAGACCGCAGGCTGCGGCACCCGCACCGACGAAGCGCCGAAGCGGAACAGCCGGCCCGGCTGGCTCGGCACGCCGAAGCCGCAGCGCACCACCGCGAGCAGACGGCGATCGGGCGAGAAGAGCTGGAGCGTGTCGTCGCACTTGAGCGCGATGCCGCCGGTGAGGCGCCCTTCCGGACGCGCGACGAAGCAGTTGATGCCCTTGACGTGCAGGTGCAGCTCGCCGGCTTGATCGGCGAGGAGCGACACGCGCAGCCTGGCCCCGCCGTGCGCCAGCTCCACCTGCTCCGCGGTCTCGACGACGCGCACGACGCGGCCGCCGGCGACGAAGGTGCTGGTCTGGCGCTCGACGGTGGCGGTGCAGGCGACGGTGTCGCGCGTGACGGTCTCGGACGCGGACGCGGCGAACGCCATCACCTCCGACGGCACCGCGTCGGACGGATCGACGGCGGCAGCCAGCTCGTCCCACAAGGCTTCGATCGACGCGTAGCGCTCGTCGGCCACCGCGCGACAGGCGCGGATGATGACCGCGGCGACGTCGACGGGGATCGGCGACTCGGCGAGCGCACGCGCGACGACGGCGTCGAGGTCGCCGCCCTGCGCGACCAGGCGCATCAGCGCGCCCGACGGCAGCAGCGCGTGGCCTCCGAGACAGAACGCGATCAAGAGGCCGAACGAGAACACGTCCGCCGACGGCCCGACGGGATCGCCGCGCAGCTGCTCGGGCGCGCTCCAGCCCGGCGAATAGAGCAGGATGCGGCCGCAGTCGATGGCGGCGGTGTCGGCACCGTGCGGCAGGCCGCGCGCGGTCGCCTTGGCGATGCCGAAGTCGGCGAGCTTGGGCATCCAGCCGGGACCGTCGACGAGCAGGATGTTCGAGGGCTTGACGTCGCGGTGGACGATGCCGGCCGCGTGCGCCTCGGCGAGCGCGCCGCAGATCGGCTCGAGCAGGTCGAGCGCGGCGTCGATCGAGAGCGGACCGTCCTTGCGCACGCGCTGATGCAGCGTGCCGCCGGCGATCCACTCGGAGATCTGGAACGGCAGCGCCGGCTCGCGCTCGAGAAACCCGAAGTCGTAGATGCGCATCGTGTTGGGATGCGTCAGCCGCGACAGCGCGAAGGCCTCTTGCACGAAGTGATCGTGGCCGGTGGCATAGGCCGGCTTGGACCCGGCGTCGAGACCGTCGAACACCTTGATGCAGACGGGACGCAGGAGGCGCTGATCCATGCCGCGATACACGACGCTCATACCGCCGTGCGCGATGACCTCCTGCACCCAGTAACGATCTAGGAGCGGAAGGGATACAAGTCCTAGTCTGTCGGGCAGGGTCACGCTTCAGAGCACAGTCGCAGGGGGGCTGCGAGCCGACAAGGAATGCCCGGTAAAACCCGGTAAAACGCAGTCAAAGGTCGAACCATCACACGAGGTCGACGAAGACGGCGCCGGGGGGAAGCTCGAGGCGATAGCCGCTCTCGTCGGCGACGACGAGGATGCCGGCGTCGGCCACCAGGCGGCGCAAATGGCCGATGTTCGACTTGAGCGGATTGTCGTGGACGAGCGGGCTGTAGTCGCGATCCCACGCCGCCTCCGCCAGCGCCTCCTTCGACATGAGACGGCCGGCGCGCGCGGCGAGCGCGTAGAGCAGGCGGCGCACGATGGGGCGAGCGCGCAGGGCGACGAGGCCGGCGGGGCTGCGCAGCTCGTGCGTGCGCGCGTCGAGAAGCACCGGCGCGGCGGCGGTCGCGGCGTCGTCGAAGGCGACGGCCAGTCGTCTTCCGTCGGGCGTGATGATGCGCAGCCGGCCGACGGCGTCGGCGAGCGCGCGCGGCAGCTCGAGGTCGAAGGCGTCGACGGCGCCCGGCTCGGCTTCGCCGAGGGCGCGCGCCAGCGCCAGCTCGACGGCGGCGCTGTCTCCGTCGAGGCGGGCGGCGACGGCGTCGGCGACGTGGGCCA
>JAQBQH010000056.1 GCA_028287105.1 Myxococcales bacterium | reverse complement strand
AATCCGACCGGCACGCAGTGGCCGCGCTCGACGGTGGCCAAGCTCCTGGTGCAGTTCCCCGACGTCATCACCGTCGTCGACGAAGCCTATCTCAACTACTGCGACGCCAAGAGCTGCGTCGACCTGGCGCTCGCGCATTCCAACTGCGTGGTGTTGCAGACGCTCTCCAAGATCGGCATGGCGGCGCTGCGCGTCGGCATCCTCGTCGGACGGCGCGACCTCCTGGCCGCGGTCGAGAAGGTGCGGCCGCCCTACAACATCGGCACGCTGGCGCAGCGCGCGGCGGTCAAGCTGTTGACCGAGCACAAGGCGGAGCTCGAGTCGCACTTCGAGGAGCTCAAGCGCCAAAGGCGGGCGCTCTACGAGGCGCTCGCCGAAGTGGCCGGCGTCGAGGTCTTCCCGTCGGGCGGAAACTTCCTGCTCGTGCGCGTCGCCAACGCCCGTGAGTTCTACGATGCACTCGTCGAGCGCGGCGTCCTGGTCCGCCTGTTCGATGCCGGCCTGCTCGCCGGCTGCCTGCGCATCACCGTCGGTACGCCCGAGGAGAACTCGTGGCTGCTCGACGCGATCAAGTCGGCGATGACGAAGTAATCAGGGTCCGCACTCGGCGATGGCGGCGGCGAAGCGTTCGCGTGCGCCGGACGACAGGTGCTCGCCGAGCCAGCGACGCGAGTCGCATACGGCCTTGGCGTGCGCGTCCTTGGCGGCGAGCGCGCGCGGCAGCTCGAGCTGCGCGGTCACCACGCCGCCGTCGAGGCAGCGCGGCAGCCGCCCGCCGGTGCGATCGGCTTCGATCATGAACGACGCGTTGACGCAGGTCATGCGCATGAAGCGATCGTCGATGTTGAGATCGCGCGGTCGATGTCGCTCGATGGGCGCGCGATCGCTCAAGACCGTCTGCGGGACGAAGAGGCCCGAGGCGTCGGTGGCGCGATTGGGCATTGCACCGGCGCGCGTCGGCTGGTTGCGATTGGCCACGTGGCAGGACGCGCAATCGGCGAGCTGGCGGTAGCGCGCCACGAACGCATCGTGCTGCGGGCCCGGCGGCTCGGTGGCCACCACCAGCTCGTCGAGGCGCGCGCGGGCGCGCTCGGCGGTGCCGCGATCGTCGCTGCGCCACTCGAAGCCGACCAGCCGCTCGCCGTTGCGACGGTAGGCGTGAAACCACTGCTTCTTGCCGTCGAAGCGGATGCCGCGCACGTCGATGACCTTGCCGTCGTACGACTCGACCCGCTCGACCACCGCGTCCGCGGGCATCCGCAGCCGCCCGTCACCGTCGGTGTCGATGCGCCCGCGCTTGGGCAGCTTCACGTAGACGCGGATCTGATCGCGCCCCTCGACGTCGGTCGGCGGACGCACCGCCGGCACCAGCTCGACGTAGTCGCGCTTGAAGTAGCCATCGGGATCGGCGAGGTCGACGGCGGCGAGCGGATCGCTCTTCTTGCAGCCGCCGAGCGAGACCGCCGCCGCGACGAGTGCCACGGCTGCGATCCGTCGTGATGCGATCCGCTGTGCGATGTTGGCGCGAATCAGAGCTTCATCTTGTTGGCCACCTCGCGCACGGCGTCGGTGTTCTGCACGTGCACCAGCTGGCCGAGGAGGAAGTCTTTGACCGAGGCCTCTTGCTGCGCCAGCGCCGCGGCGTCGATCTGCAGCGCGGTCGCGAACGCCTGCACCGCCTTGCGCTCGGCGTCCGAGACCTGCCCGTCGGCCCAGGTGAGGAGCAGCGCGGTCTTGACGAACATCTGACGCTCGGCGTCGGAGTGCAACGCCGCGGCGAGGTCGGCCGGCTTGATCGACTCGGCGCGCTCCAGATCGCTCAGCGGCCCGCCACCGCCGGCGTCGATCCAGAAGCTGGCGATGAGCCCCGCCTCGCGCTCGTGAACTCCGTCGCAACGTGCGACCGCGTACAGCCCGCGCGCGATCGCCTCGGCGGCGCTACGCTCCAGCTTCACCTCGGGGAAAAATTCCGACATCGTCGTCTCCTTAGCGGCGCGACCCGACCTGCGCCTTCAGTAGCTGCAAACGCGTTTGCAATTCATCGACCGGAACGTCGGCGTACTTTTTCGGCAGCATACGCCGGTTCGAAGCTTCGAACACCGCCAGCAGCTCCATGTATTCCAACATCTGCACGTCACGAGACGGCAGATAGTCCTTCATCGCGCGCGCCAGATCGTCGGTCTTGACCGGACCGTCGCCCGAGTAGTCGTTGGCCAGCATGACGATGGCCTCGATGTCGGCGTTGGAGTAGCCGACGATCCCCTGCGCCAGCGCCTTCTCCTCGGCGGGATCGACCTCGGCCTTCACCTTGTTCTTGCGATATTGCGCGTGCAGGATGTTGACCACTTCCTCGTCGGTCTGCGGATAGAGGAAGGGGATCTTGCGGTCGAGGCGGCCGGCGCGCTTGATGTCGATGTCGAGCTTGTCGGGGCGATTGGTCATGAGGATGAAGAGCACGCGCCCGCGGTTCTCGGTGTCGCTCATGAACTCCTTGATGCGGCCGATGACGCGCGAGCTGGTGCCGCCGTCGCCGTCGCCATCGCCGCCACCAAACGCGCGGTCGCCTTCGTCGATGATGACGATGATCTGACCGATGGCCTGGATGACCGACAGGATGCGCTCGAGGTTGCCCTCGGTGGCGCCCACCCACTTGGACCGGAAGTTCTTGAGCTTGATGGTGGTGAGGCCGCACTCCTTGGCGAACGCCTCGGCGACGAAGGTCTTGCCGGTGCCCATGGGGCCGGTGAAGAGGATGCCCATGGGCACGCGGTTGCGTTTTCCTTCGCGGATGTTCTTGGCGACGACGAGGAGGTCCTTCTTCACCTCTTCCATGCCGCCGACCACGTCGAAGCCGTGCTGCGGCGTGACGAACTCGATGAGCCCGAAACACTCGCGCTCGATGATCTCGCGCTTGCGTGCCGCGACGAGCCGGTCGATCTCGGCGCGCGCATCCGCCGTCGGTGCCGGCGGCTTGCCGTCGGGCGCGATGAGCTTGCGAATGGTCTCGCGGTTCATGCCCTGCGTGATCTGCGACAGCTTGTCGGCGCGCTCCTGCACCTCTTTGGTGGGCGGCTTGCCGGCCGAGAGCAGCTCGAGGAGGTAGCGCTTGCGCTCGTCGACGTCGTAGTCGGCGTTGGCGTCGGGCGGCGCGAGGATCGCCTTGATCTGGATCGCCTTGAGCCCGGCGGTCACCTCCGACAGCCGTTCGATATCCTCGTCAGCGAGCCCGGGATCGAGAAAGCGGAGCAGCTGCGCCCGCTCCTCCTTCGACGGCATGGGCACGCGCACCGTCGCCACGCGCGGGTTCGACACGATCTTGGGATGCAGGTCGGACAGGTTCTCGAGCGTGAGGAGAACGATCGAGTCCGACTGCTCGAGCGCGCGCAACAAGGACCAGCGATGCAGCGTCACCGCCGCCGAGCGATCGTCGATCGTCGAGAACGAAGTGTCACCCGCGGGCGCGATGGTGTCGGCGTACTCGAGGATCACCGCGAGCTTGTCCTCGGTCGTCAGGATGCGCTCGAGCAGCGGCAGCACCTTGGCCGGCTCCTTGGTGAGCACCAGCTCCTCGATGCCGTCGAGCTTCAGCTTGCGCTTGGCGAAGCGCACGCCCGTCGACACGTTGTACATCGCGATGGTGTCCTTCGAGCGATCGAGCAGCACCTGCGACAGGAACTCCGACAGCGTGTAGAGCTTGCCGTCGCACAGGAAGATGTCGTGGACGTTGCCGTGGAGGACGAACTGAGACGACTCGCCGCGCAGATACCGTCGCCTGAGCTCGTCGGCCCACTGCGGGAGCGTCGTCGCGTCGGCGGGGGCCAGAGTGCTCATGCGGCGAGCTTAGCACCGCCCAAGCTGGTAGTGTGCCGGCTCATGTACGAGGTCGTGCTCCTACTTTCGCGCGCCGACGAGGCCGCGCATGAAGCCGGCGAACGGATGCCGCTCCCGACGAAGAAGCAGCTGGCGGCCGCGATCGATCACACGCGCGACTGGCCGGGCGCGGCCAAGGCGGCGGCGCAGGCCAGGGCGGCGGTGAAGATCGTCGAGTCGCTGCCGTCGGAGGAGCGGCTGCCGTCGCTGGTCGCGCGCGTGGCCGATGCGGTGGCGAAGCTGCCGTGCGTGGCGGTGTGGTGGACCCCGGCCGAGCGGCTGGTCGATCCGAAGGCGCTGGCGGCGGCGGCGCGCGCGAAGGATCCGCTGCTCGTGGCGGTCCAGGTGCGGCTGTTCCACGTCGAACAGGGGCGTCCGGGCGAGCTGGTGATGGACACCATCGGGCTCGCGCCGCTCGGTCTACCCGACGTGCAGTGCCACTTCGTGAATCTCGATCCGGCCGCGATGGCGGCCCTGCTCGAGGAGACGGCGCAGTATCTCTACGCCGAGGGTGACGTCATCTCCGACGAGGACACCGTCAACGGCCTCGACGGAAAGCCCTGGCCCTGCCGCCGCGAGACCGCGCTGGTCGCTCCGTCACGCGACGTGATCGACCTGACGCCGCCCGCCGCGCATCTGTCGCGACCGCGCTGAACCGGGGATGGATGTCGGGGGGCGGGGAGCCGCTTAGCGGCAGGCGTTCTGCGAGATGGCTTTGGCGCCGCAGATCGGGTCGCCGCCGTCCTCGAACTTGATCGGGAGTGACTGGCAGTAGCCGGTCGGGCAGCCGAGCATGACCTGGAAGTGCAGGTGCGGGCCGGTCGAGCAGCCGCTCGTGCCCGAGTAGCCGAGGAGATCGCCGGCGGCGACCTTCTGGCCCTTCTGAACCACCAGCTCGTCGAAGTGCGAGTACGAAGAGACCACGCCGTCGTCGTGCTGGATGTTGACGCGGTTGGCGCTGAAGAGGCACTTCGAGCAGCACAGCGCGTGGCCGGCCGAGTCGAGCGCGCCAGGGCAGCCGTCGTGGCACTCGCTGCCGGGGGGCGAATAGTTCGCCGCGAGCGTGACCACGCCGGCGCGGGCCGCCAGGATCGGCGTGCGCATGGGCAGACCGAAGTCCCACGCGAACTCTTCGACGCCGATATGGTTACCGAGAACACCGCAGATATCGCCGTGGTTCCCTTGTGTGACAGCGTACACGTGCCCGCAGGTCCAAGGCAGGCGCCAGGCGTTCGCCGCGGCCGGCGGAAGCGTCGGCGTGGGCGCCGCGTCATCGGCTTTTGCCGTCGACGACTGGCTTCCACTGGCGAGGTTCGGATCGTCGATGCTCCCGCATCCGGCAACAGTCAGGGAGAGCATCATCAGGGTACGGATATACGGGGTAGAAAGGGTCACGGCCCCTAAACAGTATCATGCAGCATACCAAAAAAGCTACAGATAAACGAGCACTTACACGTGGTACGACGGTCGCCAATAGCAGCCGATATCCGACGTTTCCATATTGCGAGAATTGGTTTCTCTTTAACCGGTAATGGCGATCGGAATCGCGATCGCGGTGGACGCGAAGCCGATCGCGACGAGGTGCAAGTGCCGGCGACGACCGCGAGAACCGCGGCTGTCGAGCGCGCGCCCGAGGCGCTCCGGCGATCGGCGCCGGCGACCTGCCCGCGACGACGACATCGCGGTGCGCGTGGGTAGCTACGCGTACCGCGGCAGATCGAGCGTCGGCGTGGTGCGAGGTGTTCTCGCCACGCGCCGTTGGGCGGCCGACCTCAGGCCAACATTAATAGGACGCGACCGCGGGGCTCGATCGCGGGGCCGACCGCGGGGCCGACCAAAGAGCTCGCGCGGCGACCGATCGCTGCCCGCCAGGCGCACCGTCTGTCACAATTCAATCACCTGGAATCATTGATGTCGCGAGGCGCTCCGGCGTTCCCCCGGGGCATCGCCGCCGGCATCCGCCGAAAGGCTGGCATTCCTGGAAAAAGTGAGTATATTGCGCCCTCTCCAAACCAAGGGACGGGTAATGGCGGACGTCAAGATCGACAAAGTACGCAACATCGGCATCTCGGCTCATATCGACTCGGGAAAGACCACGCTCACCGAGCGAATCCTCTATTACACCGGGCGCATCCACGCCATCCACGAGGTTCGCGGCAAGGACGGCGTCGGCGCCAAGATGGACTCGATGGATCTGGAGCGTGAGAAGGGCATCACGATCCAATCCGCCGCCACGTTCTGCGAGTGGGGCGAGAACAGCATCAACATCATCGACACGCCTGGCCACGTCGACTTCACCATCGAAGTCGAGCGCGCGCTCCGCGTTCTCGACGGCGCCATCCTCGTCCTCGACTCGGTCGCGGGCGTGCAGTCGCAGTCGATCACCGTCGACCGCCAGATGCGCCGTTACAAGGTTCCGCGCCTCGCCTTCATCAACAAGATGGACCGCGCGGGCGGCAACAGCTTCCGCGTCTCCACGATGTTGAAGGAGAAGCTCGCGCACAATCCGCTCAACGTACAGATGCCGATCGGCGCCGAGGACAAGTTCCACGGCATCATCGACCTCGTCCGCATGCGCGCCCATTACTTCGACGGCGACAATGGCGAGACCGTGCGCGAGGAAGAGATTCCCGCCGAGCTCCTCGAAGAGGCGAAGCAGCATCGCCACGAGCTGGTCGAGCGCCTCTCCGACTTCGACGACACCATTGCCGAGGCATTCCTCGACGGCAAGGACGGCGAGCTCACGCCCGAGCAGCTCAAGCCCCTCATCCGCAAGGTCACCATCGAGCTCAAGGCGACGCCGGTGTTCATCGGCTCGGCGCTCAAGAACAAGGGCGTCCAGCTCTTGCTCGACGGCGTCATCGACTACCTGCCGAACCCGACCCAGGTCCATAACGAGGGTCGCGATCAGGACGCCAACGAAGCCATCGTCACGCTCGAGAATGTGCCCAACAAGCCGTTCGTCGGCCTGGCCTTCAAGCTCGAAGACGGCCGCTTCGGCCAGCTGACCTACGTCCGCATCTACCAGGGCAAGGTCTCCAAGGGCGATTCGATCGTCAACTGCTCGGCGAACCGGAAGAAGGTCAAGGTTCCGCGCCTGGTCCGCATGCACTCGAACGAGATGAACGACATCCCCGAGGCGCAGGCGGGCGACATCATCGCGATGTTCGGCGTCGACTGCTCGTCGGGCGACACGTTCACCGACGGCAGCGTCAACATCACGATGACCTCGATGCACGTTCCCGAGGCGGTCATCTCGCTGGCGGTCGCTCCCAAGGAGAAGGAGGGTCAGGTCAACTTCTCCAAGGCGCTCAACCGCTTCACCAAGGAAGATCCGACGCTGCGCGTGCATCGCGACGAAGAGTCGGCGCAGACGATCATGTCGGGCATGGGCGAGCTTCACCTCGACATCTACATCGAGCGCATGCGCCGCGAGTACAAGTGCGAGGTCGTGACCGGCAAGCCGCAGGTCGCGTACCGCGAGACCATCACGCGCAAGGCCGAGTTCGCCTATACGCACAAGAAGCAGACCGGCGGTAAGGGTCAGTTCGCCCGCGTGCTCGGCTACATCGAGCCGCTGCCGGCCGACGCCGTCGAGCACTACGAGTTCGTGGACGACACCACCGGCGGCACCATCCCGCGCGAGTTCATTCCCGCGTGCGACAAGGGCTTCAAGGAGGCGGTCTCCAAGGGCTCGCTCATCGGCTTCCCCGTCGTCGGAGTCCGCGTCGTCGTCAACGACGGCGCGTTCCACGCCGTCGACTCGTCGGAGCAGGCGTTCAAGACCGCCTCGATCATGGCGTTCCGCGAAGGCTATGCCGCCGCGAAGCCGACCATCCTCGAGCCGATCATGAAGGTCGAAGTGCAGGCGCCCGAGGAGTTCCAGGGCAGCGTCATGGGCCAGATCAATCAGCGCCGTGGCATCATCATCGGCTCGGAGAACCAAGAGGGCTACGTCATCGCCACCGCCGAGGTCCCGCTGAACGAAATGTTCGGCTACTCGACGGACCTTCGCTCGGGTACGCAGGGCAAGGGCGAGTTCACGATGGAGTTCCTCAAGTACTCGCCGGTTCCGAAGCAGGAGCAGGAAGTGCTGATGGCCGAGTACAAAGAGAAGAAGGCCGCCGAGTCGCGTTAGTCGTCCGGTCGCGCTAGGATTCGCCGGTGGCAATCACTGGCGTCGTCCAGATCTTCGGCACCAAGAAGTGCGCTGAATCCCGCAAAGCCGAGCGCTGGTTCAAAGAGCGCTCCGTCAAAATCCAGTTCGTCGATCTCAAGGAGAAGGGGCTCTCTGCCGGAGAGCTCCGCTCCGTCGCTGCGCGCGTCGGGCTCGACAAGCTCGTCGACCGCGAGTCGCAGCGCTTTCGCGACAAAGGCCTGCGGGTCGCGTCGTTCTCGGGGCCGCTGCTCGAGAAGACGCTGCTCGAGGACGCGCTGCTTTTGAAGACGCCGATCGTGCGCCACGGCAAGGAGGCCACCGTCGGCTTTCAGCCGGAGACGTGGGTCGGCTGGATGGCCCCGTGAAGCACGCGCTCGATCTGTTTCGCTTCGAGGGGCGCGTGACGCGGCGCCAGTACGTGGCCGCGGGCGTGGTGCTGTTCGCCATCAAGTACGCGATCGATCACCTGGTGTCGTTCGCGTTCGGCCATCCCTGGAACCCGCTCATGTACGTCTCGCCGCGGCTGAGCCCGCTGTTCCGCTTCCAGGCCGACGCTCGCTACTGGACGACGCTGACGCTCCTGTCGCTGCCATTTCTGTGGATGGGCTTGTCGCTGACGGCGCGGCGGCTGCGCGACGTCGAGGTATCGCCGTTCTGGGCCGGACTCTTCCTGGCGCCGTTCGTCCACTTCGTGCTGTTCACGGCGCTGGCCGTAGCGCCGTCGCGCGCGGCCGAGCCAGCGTCGACGGCGCCCGGTGGAGGCGGCCCGTTTCGCGAGGGCGCACCGGCGCCGATGACCGCGCCGCCGCGGCTGCTGACGCGCATGATTCCGCGCGAGCCCGGGCTAGCCTATCTGTTCGCGGTCGTCACGTCGCTGGCGGCGGCGCTCGGCTGCTACGTGCTGACGGCGCAGGTCAACCAGCTGTTCGGCTCGATGCTGTTCATCGCCCTGCCCTTCGGCATGAGCTTCTGGTTGGCCTTCTGCATGACCTATCACCGCCCGTCGCTGAAGTTCAAGGCGGCGTGGTTCTACGGCGCCAGCGTCATGCTGCTGGCGATGCTCCTGCTCATGACGCTCGGCTTCGAGGGCATGGCGTGCGTCGTCATGGCCACGCCGATCATCGCGCTCGTGACCTTTCCGGCGTCGTGGCTGGGATGGCGGGTGGCGCGCGACCGCCGGCTCGCCGATCGCGTCGCGCCGATCATCGTCATGCTGATGCCGCTCCTCGTCGGTGTCGACCTCGCGCACGGCCTCGCGCCGGCGCCGCTGGCGGTGAGCTCTCGCGTGCTCATTCACGCGCCGCGCGAGACGGTCTGGAAGAACGTGATCGCCTTTCCGCCCATCACCACGCCGCCGGCGCCGATCTTCGCGCTGGTCGCCATGCCGCTCGAGGCGCGCATCGACGGCCACGACCCGGGCGCCACGCGCCGCTGCATCTTCACCAACGGCGAGTTCGTCGAGCCCATCCAGGTCTGGGATGCGCCGCGCGAGCTGCGCTTCGGGGTCGAGTCGATGCCGCAAAACATCGACGAATACGCGAGCATCGACGGCGGCCAGTTCCTCCTCACCGACAACGGCGACGGCACCACCACGCTCGAGGGAACCACCTGGTATCGCCTCAAGGTCTTCCCGGTCGCGTATTGGCGATCGTGGACCGGCATATTTTTACACGCGATCCACTTGCGCGTCCTCGAGCACATCGCGCGAATCAGCGAGCATCCCGAAGCCGCCGTCGCTGCCGCGCCGCCGCAGCCGGCGTGGATGCAGGCAGCCAACGAGACCTGCGCGTGCACGCGACACGCGTCAGGTGGCGCGCGCTGAAACTATTTTGACGTAAAAGGTCGAACCACGATCTGCCCACAGGTGTATGCTCCCGTCGCATGAAGCACCGCCTGTGGGGGGCCGCGTTTTTGGCGGCGGTGTTCGGCTCGATCGCGCTCGTCGTCGGATGCGCGTCGCCGGATAGACCGGGTCACTGTAATGGTGGCTCCTGCGATCTGTCGACCGGTGTCGGCGGCAACGGCGAGGCCGACATGGCCGATCCGCCGCTGCCGCAATACGACCTCTCACCGACGGGGCCGATGCTCGGCTTCGGCGACTCGTGCGACAACAACGCCCAGTGCAAGAGCAACATCTGCATCTTCGTCGGCACCGGCGGCGTGTGCACCGATCTCTGCGTCAACGCCACCTGTCCTGCCGGCTGGGGCTGTCTCGGCGTCGGCGGCGCGATCGATCCCGGCACCGTCACCTACGTCTGCGTGCCCAACTCGACGCAGCTCTGCACGCCGTGCAGTCACGACGGCGAGTGCTCGGTCGGCGGCAAGGACCGCTGCCTCGAGTCTCCCGTCGGTGGCCACTACTGCGGTCGCGACTGCAGCAAAATTGCGTGCCCCAACGGCTTCAGCTGCCAGGACGTGCCGGTGAGCGACATGGGCACGTTCAAGCAGTGCGTGCCGACGAGCGGCGCCTGCGACTGCGACGCCGGTAAGGCGGGCATGACGGTGACCTGTCCGATCACGACGCCGTTCGGCACCTGCGACGGCACGCGCACCTGCATGGGCGCCGGCGGCTGGACGTCGAGCTGCGCGCCGCCGGGACCGACCGACTCGCCCGACGACACGTACAAAGACGACAACTGCGATGGCATCGACGGCGATATCTCGAAGGGCATCTTCGTCGCCACCGCGGCCGCCGCCGCCCTCGACGACGCGACCTGCGGCACGCTGGCCAAGCCGTGCAAGACGATCAACTACGGCATCAACCAGGCCGCCGGTCAGGCGCTGCGCTACGTCTACGTGCAGGCCGGCGTCTACAACGAGAACGTCGTCATGTTCAACGGCGTCGACATCGTCGGCGGCTACGACGCAAAGTGGCAGCGCGCCTCGCGCGGCACCGCCGGGCACAACGTGTCGATCCAGGGCGGCTTCAACAGCACCGAGTCGCAGTTCATCACGGTGCAGGCGCACAACCTGACGGCGCTGACGACGCTGTGGGACCTCGATGTCTACGGCGCCAACGCCAACGACGGCGTGCACTGGGGCCTCGCGTCGTACGCCATCCACGCCTACAAGTCGAAGCTGACGCTCAAGCGCGTCGGCGTGTTCGGCGGCAACGGCGCCGACGGGCGCAACGGCAACAATGGCACCAACGCACCGTCGCTGACGGCGTCGAGCAACATGTTCGGCGCAGCGGCACCGCCCTCGCCTCCCGGTCCGGGCAACGCGCACGAGCAGTCGTACGCCTGCAACAACGACGGGCGCGGCCGCGGCGGCGATCGCGGCACCAACTCCTGCGCCGACGACGACGATCCGTCGGGCGGCGGCGGCGGAGTCGGCGGCACCATGGACACTTCGTGCAGCTGCTTCCTCGGGGCGTGCGTCTGCGACAACTGCAGCGCCACCGGCGGCTGGGACGGCAACACCGCCGCGACCTGGGGCCTCGGGTTCGGCACCGGCGGCACCGGCGGTCCGGGCGGCGACGGCTCGTCGCAGGGCGGCTTCAACGGCGGCTCGGGGCGGGTCATCAACGGCGCCGGCGGCGGCAATGATTCGCGTCGCTCCGGCAGCGTCGTCGGCGTCTACTGGTACGCGTTCGGCGGCGGCACCGGCGCGCTCGGCAAGAACGGCACCGGCGGTG
>JAQBQH010000043.1 GCA_028287105.1 Myxococcales bacterium | reverse complement strand
GGAGCTGCCGCCGGAAGTGCGCGCCGTGCTGGCCGCGCGGCAGTCCCAGTCGCACGCGGTGTCGCCGCCGCCGGCTCCCGCACCGCCCATGACCAGGCGGACGCCGGTGCCGCAGCCGCCGCCGCCGGTACAGGCCGCGCCCGCCGGTATCATCGTGGGAACCCCCGAGCCGGAGCCGGACAACTTCCGCACGGTGCAGATGGCGCCGGTAGATCTGGCGGCCCTCGGGATCGATCCCTCGGCGCTACCGCCCGTGAAGCCGGTGCCGAAGAAGACGATCATGGGGATGCCGGCGCCGGTGATTCCGTCGCGACCGAGCGCGCCGCCGACGCCGGCCGCCGCGCCCGCCGCGCCTCCGATCGGCTTTGCACCGACGGCCGAGCTGTCGGCGCAGAGGACGCCGAAGGGCATGCCGGTGATCAAGCCACAGCCGCAAGCCACGCCGCAACAGGCGACGATGATGGCGGAGGCCCCGATGCTGCCGGTGACGGCGGCCCCCGTCGCGCCCGCACCGGCTCCGGCGATGAAGACGGCGCCGCTGATGGAGGCGCCCGTGCTGCCGATGGCTGCACCGTACGCTCCGCCCGTCGCTGCGCCCTACGCGCCGCCCGTCACTGCGCCTTACGCGCCATCCGTCGCTGCGCCCTACACGCCGCCGATGCCTGCGGCGCCGCGTCCCCCGCAGCCGCAGGGCGCGTACAGCCCGCCACCCAAGGGCTCGTTCGGACCGTTCTCGCGCGCGCTCGCCTTCATGCAGCAGATCTTTGCGCTCGCCAGCCAGCACAAGGCGCTCTTGAAGCCGCTGCTGTGGGACGTGCTCCTGACCACGCCGATCATGGCCGCGTTCACCGTCGTCGAGTTCTTCATCCACTCCGCCAATGGCTTCTACGCGCTGATGGGTGTCGAGGCCTTCCTGCTCTATTTCGTCGACTACGCCTGCAACTCGATCACCGCCTCGCTCATGTACGACTACGCGACCACCGGCGAGGCGACCATGCAGACGGCGATCCCGCGCGTGAAAAAGGCGCTGCCGGGCGTCCTCACCTTCGCCGCGGTGTCGGCGCTGCTCGACGTGGCGTCGACCTACGCGCGCGAGCGCAACGACGTCGCGTCGCGCATCGTCCTGCGCGTCCTGCGCGCGATCTGGACGACGGCGACCTACGTCATCATGCCGGCGCTCGTCATCGAAGGCGTGTCGTTCGGCGCGGCGTTCAAGCGCTCCAAGGTTCTGATGGATCACGACCCCACCGGCGTCGGCGCCGGCGTCGTCGCCATGTCGATCACCTCGTACATCGTCGCCGCGGTCTGCTTCCCGCTCGCGTACGTGCTGATGCGCGCGGGCAGCCACATCCACCCCGCCATCGGCGCGCTGCTGGCCATGATCGTCGTGAACCTGTACTGGGCCGTCAGCGGCTGGATGAAAATCTCGTACTCGACCTGCTTCTACCTGTGGGCCCGCGAATGCGAGCGCACCGGCACCACCGACCACAGCCTGGCGCCGCTGCCGCTGCGCACGGCGCTCGACGCCGGGTAGGCGTCGCCCGAGTCCGAAGAGCGAAGGACGCTCCCCCGCCCTACAGCAACACGCCTCTCAGGAACATGCTCGCCGCGGTGAAGTAGATGATGAGGCCGGTGACGTCGACGAGGGTGGCGACGAACGGGGCCGAGGCCGACGCGGGGTCGAGGCGCAGCTTGCGCAGGATGAAGGGCAGCATCGAGCCGGCGAGGCTGCCGAAGAGGACGACACCGACGAGGCTGAACGCGACGGTGAACGAGATCAAGAGGTAGTGCTCGCCGTAGAGCTTGTTGCGCGTCGGCCATACGAGGATGCGCAGCATGCCGATGATCCCGAGCAGCACCCCGAGCAGCGTGCCGACCACCAGCTCGCGCCGCATGACGCGGAACCAGTCGCGCAGCTTGACGTCACCGACGGCGAGCGCGCGCACGATCAGCGTCGACGCCTGCGAGCCCGAATTGCCGCCCGACGAGATGATGAGCGGGATGAAGAGGCTGAGCACGATGGCGCGCTGCAGCTCGTGTTCGAAGTAGGCCATGGCCGTCGCCGTCAGCATCTCGCCGAGGAACAGCGCCGAGAGCCAGCCGCCGCGCTTCTTGAGCATCTGCGGAATCGAGACATCGAGGTACGGGGCGTCGAGGGCCTCCATACCGCCGAACTTCTGCGCGTCCTCGGTCGCCTCTTCCTGCACCACCTCGACGATGTCGTCGATGGTGACGATGCCCTTCATCCGCCCTTGGGCATCGACGACCGGCACGGCGACGAAGTCGTGATCGGCGAACAGGCGCGACACCGCCTCCTGATCGTCGGTGTCGAGCACCGTGATGAGGTCGGTCTTCATGACGTCGCGCACGAGCTTGCCCTGCTGCGCCGCGAAGAGGTCGCGGAACGAGACCACGCCGAGGAGCTTCTGCTGGGCGTCACAGACGTAGGCGTAGGCCAGGGTCTCGATGCGCTCCCGCGCCTGTTTGCGCAGGTAGGAGATCGCCTCGTCGACGGTCATGTCGGGGCGCACCCGCACGTAGCGCGGGTTCATGAGGCCGCCCGCGTCGTCCTCGGCGTAGGCGAGCAGCGCGGTGACCTCCTTGCGCGTCTGATCGTCGAGGAGCGCCATGAGCCCGCCACGCTCGTCGTCGGGCGCCTCTTGCATGACGTCGGCGGCGTCGTCCGGCGGCAAGAGGCGCAACCAGGAGCGGCGCTCACCGACGGGGAGCCCGGTGATCAACTCGTACTGGTCGCGCGCGGTGAGCGTGAAGAAGAGCTCCTCGGCGTCGCCGCGAGGCAGCAGGCGAAAGCCCTCGACCCGCTCCGCCGTCGAGAGGATGTGCCAGGCATCTTGCAGCTCGGATACGACGAAGGTCTCGTCGTTCGACTGCGTTTCGACCTCCGGCGCCATACCGCGTATCTGCCCAATGCGGCGGAAAAGTGCCAGGAAAAAGCGCCGCCCTATCATTAGAAACATGGCGACCTTGAAGCAGCTGAGGGCAGAGGCGGCCGGGTGCACCCGCTGTGATCTCTACAAATGCGGCACGCAGACGGTCTTCGGTGAGGGAACCGCACGCGCCCGCGTCATGTTCGTCGGCGAGCAGCCGGGCGACCAGGAAGACCTACAGGGACGTCCATTCGTCGGCCCCGCGGGACGCCTGCTGGACAAGGCGCTGGCCGTCGCTGGGATCGATCGACGTGACGTCTACGTGACCAACGTGGTCAAGCACTTCAAGTGGGAGCCGCGCGGCAAGCGGCGCCTCCACCAGAAGCCGAACGCGCGCGAGATCGCCGCCTGCCGCCCCTGGCTCGACGCGGAGCTCTCCGTGGTCAAGCCCGACATCGTCGTCTGCCTGGGCTCGACGGCGGCGCAGGCGCTGCTCGGGCGCTCGTTCCGCGTCACCAAGCTGCGCGGCCGCCCCGTGCCGTCGCCGCTGGCGCCGAAGGTGCTCGCCACCGTCCATCCGTCGTCGGTGCTGCGGGCGCCCGACGACGAGACCCGGGAGCGCGAGACCGCGGCCTTCGTGCGCGACATCGTCACCGTCGCCAGGCTCCTCCGCGAGCTAGAGGCGGGCGGCGAAGCGGCGCGCGAATAGGTAGGCGTCGCCGGGCCAGCGGGCCGACACGTAGCGGCCGTCCTCGACGATGAAGGCGCCGATGTCGTCGGTCTCGGTGCCGCGCTTCTTGACCACGAGCGGGCCGCGGTCGAAGTGCTCCTTCGGGTCGTCGAGGGCGGCGCGGACCTCGTCCTCGACGTAGGCCCGATAGGTCCGATAGTAGCGGCCGAGCTTCCAGAACGTCATGAGATAGGCGCCGCGCTCCATGTACTTCGGCAGGCAGGTGGTGCGCGCGCCGTGTAGCACGCTCTTGCCGGTCGCCGGGTCGCGGGTGCGCGCCAGCACCAGGACGCCGTGGCAGATGGCGCCCACAGGACGGCCCGTTCTCCAAAATGCGCACACCTTTTCCTGCAGTAACGGGGAGCCGAGGTACTGCTTCATCCCCGGCGCGTGGCCGCCGGGCAGGATGAGCCCGTCGAAGTCGCTGCCCGAAATGGCGTCCCAGGCGAGCGGCCGCTCGAACGCCGGCGAGCGGGTCATCTCTTCGTAGAACGCCAGCGGCTCGGCCGCGGCACCGAGGTTCCCGAGGCTGCCGTCGAGCAGTCGGCGATCCGCCGCCGGCGGAGTGCCGCCCTTTTCGGTCGCGAACAGCACCTCGTGACCGTCACGCGTCAACAGGCGCCACGGCACTGCCGTCTCGGTCGGATCGAAGTCCTGATCGGGCAGCGGCATTACGATGCGCGCCATCCCCGCATGGTAGCCAAGCTGGCACGTGGCGTGAAGCCATTTACCACCGTGACCTACGGTGGCATGCGCTGGTTCCAGACCTTCTACGTGCACTGGATCGTGCCGGTCGATACGCTCACGCCGCGGATTCCGCGCGGCACGACGGTCGACCTGTGGCGCGGCCACGCCGTCGTGAGCATGGTGGCCATCGACGTCGAGGGGCCGGCCCCGCGGGCGCTCCTGCAGACGCCAATGGCGCATCTGTTCCGCTATCGGCAGCTCAACCTGCGCACCTACGTCGATGGGCCCGAAGGGCCGGGCATGACGCTGCTCGAGACGCGCATCGACCGGCCCACCTATGCGCTGGCGGCGCGCCTGGCGGGGATGCCGTACCACCTCGACCGCCAGCTGGTCTACGAGGTGCGCTCCGCGTCGCTGGCGCTGCGCGCGCGCGGGATCGACGTCGAGGCGCTGGTGAGCGACGCCGCCCCGTCGACGCTGATGCCGGGCACCCTCGAGTACTTCGCCTGCGAGCGCTATCGCGCCTATGCGCAGCTGCCGGTGGGGCGCACCCTGTGCGTGCAGATCGCCCACGCCCCGTGGCGCGCGCGGCCGTTGGCGCTGCAGTCGCCGCTGAGCCCGGCGGCGCTCGGACTGCCGGTCGACGTGCCGCCCGCGTCGGCGCAGCTCTGCGAGGACGTGGAGGTGGTCGTCGAGCATCTGGCGATCCCGGCCGACACCGCCGACGAGCCGCTGCTCGCGCCGGCCTAGCCGCGACCGGGCCCGCGCGCAGCCGCTACCGGATTCGGGCGTGGCATTTTGCGCCTGGGCGCCGCTGCGACTAGGCTCGGTGGGTGATTCGTTTCGTATTCGGCATCTTCATCGGCGTCGGCCTCGCGGCCGGCGGCGGCTGGCTGTACCTGCAGAAGACCAAAGACTGCCTCACGCGCTGTGGTGACGGCACGCGCTGCTTCAACGGCCGCTGCATCGCCGCGGCGCCGGCCACGACGGTCGCGCCGCCGCCCGACAAGAAGAAGCGCAAGCGGCGCGGCGGCGGATCGGGCGGCGACCCGTCGCAACCGGAGCTCAAGCTCTCGCCGGGCGACGAGCGCATCGCCAGCGCCGGAGAGGCGCTCGGCCGCGCCGAGCACATCGATCTCACGCAGGGCGGCGACGACGGCAAGGAGCTGCAGCAGGAGGATCTCGACAACGTGTTCCGCCCGGCGCAGTCGGCGATCTCCCGCTGCATCAGCGAGGCGGTCGGCGACTACCCGCTCGAGAGCGGCAAGATCGAGGTCGCCTTTCGCGTCGAGCGCTCGGGCCAGGTGCGAAAGATGCGCGTCACGGCGCCGCAGCTGCTCATGCGTCGCGGCTTCAACGCGTGCGTCCGACCGATCGTGATGGGGCTACACTTCCCGTCGTCGGGCGGCGCGAACGTCGTTACGTACCCTTTCGCGCTGCAGTAATCGCCGCTTCCAGCCGCTTGGCCAGCCAGGCGATCGCCGCCGGCTGCTGACGCAGCCCCGCTCCGATGACCATGGGGTGCTTCTCGCCGCGTACGTGCACGCGCAGATGATTGCCGACGCGCTCGAGCTTCTCCACGTCGGCGACCCCACAGCGCCGCTCCTGCGAGCTGCCGCGTCGCCACACCACGTCGCGCTCCTCGACGGCGACCGACTCGGCCCCGAAGAGCGAGAAGACCGCCGACGTGGCGACCACCACGGCGAAAACGGCGCGCGCCACCAGCATCCACCACTTGTGCTCGCGCACGTCGTTGACCATCGACAGGCCGATGAGGCCGATGGCGATGGGCGAGACGACTCCGATCAGCACGCGCATCGCCCGCGGCCGCGCGTTCTCGACCGTCCAGCGCGTGCCCTCTTCCTTGATCGTCGGCGGAGTTTCCATCGTTCCTAGAAGTGGTGGGTCGGGTCCTTGCGCGGCGGCGGGGGCGCCTGCGGAACCTCGGGCAGCGGCTCGCGGTCGTCGTCACCCTCTTCGTCGATCATCTCGCCCGACGACAACGGCGCGCCGATGTCGTGCAGCTTCTCGACTGCCGCGTCGGCACCGTACTTCTTGCAGTTGTCGCAGCGCCCGCACAGCGGCACGTCCTTCTCGCCGAAGTAATCGAGCAGGCTCTTGACGCGGCAGCGGGTCGAGCGCGCATAGCGGATCATCGCCTCGAGCTTGCCGCGATCGGCTTCGCGTCGTTTGCGATACTCCTCGGCGGCGCGACCGAGCGTGAGGTCGTCGACCTCCTTGAGCTCGCGCCAGCCCTCCTCTTCCTCGACGGCGAAGCCCTGATCCTTGAGCACCCCGAGCACCACGCGCGCCTTCTGCTGCGAGGTCTCGCCGGCGATGGCGATCTCCTTGAGCGCCGCGGCGCCGTTCGAGAGCGCGAACGCGACCGACTTGAACTGCGCCTTGGTCGGATACTTGTCACCGACGAAGAACTCCTGCACCGCTTCGTCGTTGGGGTTGTAAAGCAGGATGCAGCGCGACCCCTTGCCGTCGCGGCCGGCGCGGCCGGCCTCCTGGTAGTACTGCTCGATCGAGCCCGGCACGTTGTAGTGGATGACGAACCGGATATCCGGCTTGTCGACGCCGAGACCGAACGCATTGGTCGCGATCATGATGCGCGGGTTGTTGCGCATGAACGAGCGCTGCGACTCTTCGCGCTCGTTGGAGGTCATGCGGCCGTGATACATGCCGACGCGCAGACCGAGCTTGGGCAGGGCGCCGTGAAGCGCCTCGACGTCGCGCACCGTCGAGCAGTAGACGATGCCCGGCCCCTTGATGCGGCGGATGAGGCGCAAGAGCCGCCGCACCTGCTGCCGCAGATCCTGCGCGAAGCGCACCTCGAACGTCAGCGACGGCCGATTGAAGCCGGTGTGCACCAGATCCGGCTCTTTGAGGTCGAGCTGCTTGAGGATGTCCTCGGCGACCTTCGGCGTCGCCGTCGCGGTCAGCGCCAACACCGGCGGGCGGCGATCGGGATAGGCCGACGGCAGCGCTTCCTTGATCGTGCGCATCGCCAGATAGGCGGGGCGGAAATCGTGGCCCCACTCGGACACGCAGTGCGCCTCGTCGATGACGAAGAGCGCGACCTTCTGCCCGCCGAGCTCCTTGAGCAGCGTCCCCGAGGCGGCGCGCTCCGGCGTGACGTAGATGATCTTGTGGCGACCCTCGTCGATGCGCTCGAGCGTCTCGCGCTTGGCCTTGACGCCCTCGGTCGAATCGAGGCGCGCGGCCACGGCGCCGGTGCGACGCAGCTTCTCGACCTGATCGGACATGAGCGCGAGCAGCGGCGAGACGACGATGGTGACGCCCGGCAGCTCGAACGCGGTGAGCTGATAGGTGAGCGACTTGCCGGCGCCGGTCGGCATGATGGCGAGGACGTCCTTGCCGGCGAGCAGATCGCGGATGACCTGCTCCTGGCCGGGACGGAAATCGCGCAGGTTGAACTGGCGGCGCAGGCGGCGGACGATCGGATCGAGCTGGACCGGTTGACCGTCGGAGCTGGTCTCGAGCTCGCGCCCACCGCCGCGACGGCGACGGCGACGGCGACGACGGCGACCTTCGCCGCCGGGACCGCCGAGCGGATCGGCGGCGGGACCGTGCTGAGACGCGCCCGCCTGACCGCCCGACTGCGACGCGCCCGGCTGAAGTGCGCCCTGCGACGGGCCGTTCGGCGCGTGCTGCGGGCGCGGCTGCATCTGCTGCGGGCGCCCACCGGCGTATGGCGCACCGGCGTACGGCACACCGGCGTACGGCGCACCGGCGCCGGCCGGCGTCGACGGACGCGCCGGCTCGGGCGACGACCAGAAATCGGCGAACTCGCCAGCAGACCTCGGCGCCGTGGCGGGCAGCGCGCCCCACGTCGGATCCGAGACCGGCGGCGCCGGCGCTCTGGCGGCCGGCGGCGGAGTCACGGCACTAGCCGCCGACGAGCCTGCCGCCGACGAGCCTGCCGTCGACGCGCCTGCCGTCGACGCGCCCACCTGGGTCGCTGCCGCCGCGGCCGACGATTCCGACGTGGTCGAGGTGATCGCCCCGGCCGTCGCCGGCGATTCCGCATCAGGCTGTGCCGGCGTGCCGCCCTCCGCACGCGACCGCCTGCTACGCCGCAGCGGATCGGCCGAGCGCTCGCGTGGCAGCATCGGCGCACCGCTCATCGCAGTCGGCTCGTCGGTCGCCGCGATCGGCGTCTCCGTGACCGCGCCCTCGGTCGGCTCCGGCAACGCGAGCTGCTCCGGCGACCGCTTGATCTTCGCGCTCGCCTTCGTGCCCCCCTTGCCGCTCGCCTTCGACTTCGGCTGTGGGCTGCTCTTCGCCCGAGCGCTCGCCTTCGGCTTCGCCTTCGCGGCCGTGGTCGGCGCGGCCTTCGCCGTCGTCTTCTTCGGCTTGGCAACGGGCTTGGCCTTCGCAGCCGGCTTCTTCGCCGGCGCTTTCGCCTTCGCGGTCGTCTTGACCGCCCCCGCCGCCTTCTTCGCCGGCGCCTTTTGCTGCTGCTGCTTCTTTGTCGTCGTCTGCTGCTTCGTCGCCGGCTTCTTCGCCTTAGCCATGTCTTCCTCGATACACGTGCACCGTTACCGGCGCCGCCCTCCGCGCGGGAAACAACCGCGCGACGCTCCTATAGCACGAACTTGTCTCCGCGACACCACTCTCGGGCATACTGCGCGCGATGAAGCCGCGCCCTCCTCGCCCCCGTCGAGCGCTCTCCACCCGAGGAGGTCGCGTCGTATCCTCGGGCGACCCCGCCTGGCGGCGGATCCTGGCCGAAGCCATCGATGTCCCGGACGACGCCGATCCGCGTGAGCTGACGCACGGCTTTCACAGTTATCCGGCGCGCTTCCATCCACTTCTGTGCCGCCGATTGTTTGCAGAGTGCGCGCGCCACGGCACCGTCGTCCTCGATCCCTTCGTCGGCTCGGGCACCACGCTCGTCGAAGCGGCGCTGCGCGGCGCCACCGGCCTCGGCGTCGACGCCAATCCGCTCGCCGTCGAGCTGGCCAAGCTCAAGGCGATCCCGTGGGCGCCCGACGCGCGACGGCTCCTCGGCAGGCGCGCCTTCGAGGTCTCCACGCGCTCGCTCGATCGCGTCAAGAAGCGCGCCCGCTCGCGCACGCACGGCAGCGAATACGACGATCCCAAGCACTACGCGGCCCACGTCTTTCGCGAGCTGGTCGGCCTGCGCGAGGAGATCCAGATCGAAGCGGAGCCGATCCGCGGCGCGCTCTTGCTCGTGCTCTCGTCCATCCTCGTCAAGGTCTCCAAGCAGCAGGCCGACACCACGCACCACGCGGTCGAGCGCACCATCGGTAAGGGTTTGCCGTCGCGCATGTTCCTGCGCAAGGCCGAAGAGCTGATGCGACAGCTCGGCGCATTCGCCGACGCGGTGCCGAGCGGCACGCCGCTGCCCGAGGTGCGCCTCGGTGACGCGCGCAAGCTCTCGCACGTCGCCGACAAGAGCGTCGACGTCATCCTCACCTCGCCGCCCTACCTTGGCACCTACGACTATGCCGAGCATCACGCCCGCCGCTTCGGCTGGCTCGGTCTCGACGCCGCCGCCTTCGCCGCGTCCGAAATCGGCGCTCGCCGCGGCAGCCGCGAGGAGCCGCAAAAGGCGCTCGCCGACTGGCAGAAGAACGTCAACCTCTTCGTCGCCGAGTTCGCGCGCGTCCTGACGAAGACGGGTCTGGCGTTCATCGCCATCGGCGACTCGGCCGTCGGCTCGCGCGCCATCGCCGGCGACGCCGCCATTCGTCACGCCGCCGAACGCTCGAAGCTCGTCGTCGTCGCCAACGCCGCCGAGGAGCGCCCCAATTTCTATCGGCATGCCGGCGGCGAGACGCGGCGCGAGCACCTCTTGTTGGTCACGCGGGCGTGATATCCTCCGGTCATGCGCTGGCGCGCGCTGCTGTTGGTGGTCCTCGCCGCCGGTTGCGGACGGTCGAGCATGCTCGGCGCGGGGGACGGCGGTAGCAGCAACGGGCGCGACATGGCCTGCGGCGGCGCCGGCTGTCGCGACCTGGGCGACCTGGGCGACGATCCCTGCGCCAACCAGAGCAACTGCACCAAACCGGAGTGCGTCGCCGATCCGCGCTGTCACAAACCGGGCACCGAGATCTGCAACAACGGCCTCGACGACGACGACGACGGCCTCGTCGACTGCAAGGACCCCGACTGCAAGAGCTTCCCCGGCTGCACGGCGCACGCCTGCGATCCGAAGATGCCCGACTGCCTCGATCCGATGTGCGCCGACGATCCGAGCTGCAAAGATCTGAAGTGCCATCCGACGATCGACTTCGGCACGCTGGCGGCCAGCGGCGCGAGCGCCACGCGCATGGAGGACACGCGCGGCACCAAGGACGTGACGGTCACGCCCTGCGCGTCGGGCGGCGCCGGCATGGTCGTCGGTAAATTCACGCTCGCCGGCGGCGCCGATCTGACACTCGCGTGGAGCCAGGGCGCCAAGGAAGATCACGTCTTCGGCCTCTTCCGCGCCGGCATCAATCAGGGCTGCGGCGACAACCCCGTGGACTGCGTCGATCCCAAGGGCGCAGCCACCGGATTGCACACCTTCCCGTCGCTGGCGGCGGGCGACTACTACGTCATCAGCCAGCCGTTCGAGCCGGCCGGACAGGGGCCGGTCACGGTCACGCTCTCGACCCCGTCGATGAAAGAGATCTGCAACAACGGCGTCGACGACAACGGCAACGGCCTCGTCGACTGCGCCGACGCGCAGTGCGTCGACGATCCCGGCTGCGTCGCGCAAGAGTGCCGGCCCGACTTCAACGTCGGCGCGCTCGTAGTCAACGGCGCGCCCCGCTCGGTGAGCTTCGACACCAAGGCTGCCGACGCCGACAACAACCTCACCTGCCAGGCCGCGGCCGGCGGCAAGGACGTGGTCGTGCGCTTCACGCTGCACGAGACCGCGGGCATCCTCCTGCGCTGGAATCAAGGCGGCGATCACGTGGTCGCGCTCCTGCGATCGCCGCAGCCGGGCCTACCGTGCGACGCCGATCCGATCGAGTGCTACGACCCATCCGGGCGCCCGATGGACGAGGTCGCCTGGACCGACGAGCCGCCCGGCGACTACGAGTTCATCTTCAAGGCGCTGCGCCCGGGCCAAGAGGGGCACATCGACGCTCAGATCTCCGCCTATCGCAACCGGCAGATCGAGCTTTGCCACAACGGCATCGACGACGACGGCAACGGCCTCGTCGACTGCGCCGATCCCGCGTGCAAGGGCGTCGCCGGCTGCGACGGCCCCTTCTGCATGCCCGACGCGCAGCTCGGCGACATCGCCGTCGGCGACTCGCGCAACGTCGCGCTCAACGTCGCCCAGAAGGGCACGGCCGGCTACGTCACCTCGTGCGCGCGCGGCGGCGCCAAGGGCATGGTGGTGCAGTTCACCGTCGCCCAGGGCGGCATGGGCGGCGGCTTCGGCCTCGGCTTCGACTGCACACAGACCGGCGATCACGTCCTCGATCTGTTCAGCGCCGGCGGCCCGCGCGACGCGTGCGACGTCAACGAGCGGGTCTGCGCCGATCCCAAGACGCTCCCCTTCGGCTGCGGGTACGAAGTGCCGAACCTGCAGCCAGGCACGTACAACGTCATCGTCGAAGGGTTCCAGCCCGGCTCCGAGGGCGTGGTCAACCTGACCCTGTCGGTCGACAACGATCGCCAGCTCGAGATCTGCAACAACGGCGTCGACGACGACAAGGACG
>JAQBQH010000029.1 GCA_028287105.1 Myxococcales bacterium | reverse complement strand
CGGCGGCGGCGGCAGCATCTCGGCGCCCGGACAGGGACAGGGACAGGGCCAGGGCCAAGGCGGCCTCACCGCCGAAGAGCTCGGCAACGCCGCGCAGAACGGCGCCAATGGCGCAAACGCGGCCAATGGCGCGAACGGTGCCAACGGCGCCAACGGACCCAACGCCGCCAACGGCGCCAACGGACCCAATGGCGCCAACGGGCCCAACGCCGCCAACGGACCCAATGGCGCCAACGGACCCAACGCCGCCAATGGCGCCAACGGGCCCAACGCCGCCAATGGCGCCAACGGCGCCGCCGCCGCCGCCGCGGGTCACGGCGAGGGCGCGGCCCGACCCGGCCTCAACGCCGTCGCCGAGGTCGCCGTCGACGCCTTCGGCTGGGGCGTCAAGGTCAACCTCACCAACGGCTCCTACGAATTCTTCCGCGCCGCCGAGTTCGGCGTCGGCCCCGGCGGCGTCCGCATCGTCGGCAGCGCCACCGAGTGGAGCACCACCGTCACCGCCGGTGTCGTCTACGGAGCCGCCGGCTACTCGCAGGAGACCGGCGCGTTCGCCGGCAGCGGCATCGGCGCCAACGTCCACGCCGGCGGCGTCCACGTCGGCGCCACCGCCGGCGTCGAGGGCGGCGCCAACGGCAGCGGCGTCTACGGCGCGCTGACCAACGGCGGCCAGATCGCCGGCGTCGGCTACGACCTCAAGGTCGGCGTCCGCTACGTCGGCGACTGGACCGCGCCGTTCCGCAACGCCGGCCACGCCGTCTCGTCGTGGTTCTTCCCGCCGGGACAGCAGCCCATCGCTGCACCGTCGGGCCAAACCGATCAGGGGTACGCCATGTACAACTACATGTACATGCTGCCATGAGCCGCGGCGATCGCGGCGCCACCACCGTCGAGTGGGTGGTCATCGCGCTCGTCATCGGCGTCGGCGTCATCAGTGTCTGGAAGACGCTGCACGATCGCATCGCCGGCGACGCGGTCTACGCCGGCAACTGCATCGAGGGCACGATCGGCGGCGGCTCGTGCGGCGGTGGCAGCTCCGCGCGCTCGACCTCCGGCGGCGCGCCCGCGGCCTCGCCGGCGGCGGACCCGACTGCCGCGTCACCGACGGCAGCGACGGCAACGCCGGCCGCGCCCGCACCCGCCGCGCTTCCCGCGGGTTCGGCGTCGCCCGCCCGCGGACCGGCTCCGCAGGGCCCGCCGCTCACCCCCGTCGCCTGGAACGGCCTGTCTTCTGACGAGCTCATCCAATCGCTCCCCGCCGCCGGTCCCTACGCCGACGGTCTCGGCCCCGTCATCGTCCTCGTCGCGCGCGGCGAAGATCTGCAGGGCATCGACGAAGGCCGCATCCACCCCGATCCGAACTCGCGCCTCGGCGCCTACGCCGCCACCGCCGGCTACCCGCCCGGCACGGTCGGCCACGGGGTCCACGGCGCCATCGGCGCCATCTACCTGACGCTCGGCAACAGCGGCCAGGAGCAGATCGGCACCGTCTTCAATTCACCGGAGGCAAAAGCCCACATGGGCGAGCCGATTACCTCCGACCACTCGGGCGCCATCGCGCAGCTCGAGTACGACTACTGGCGCTCGGTCCGCGCCAACGACTGGTTCTCCGTCGGTGGCCAGCTCGGATCGGCCTTCCCGCCCGGCATCCGCGACGACCTTCAGCGCTGGTTCGACGCCCATCCGCCTGTCAACGGGCGCTGACACTCCGCGTCGTAATCGGATCATTTAGTAGACACCCGCCCACCGGATACCGCAAACAAACGTACGCGCATGCGTACACCTTTGCTAAGCTGCTTTCGCGATGCGGCCCGAGCGTGAACTCGACCTCGCCGACGACGCGACCACGCAACAAGTGGAAGAGGTACCTTCGTTTTCGGTAGAAGCCCTCTCCCTCGCGGTGATCGCCGGCCCGGATACCGGACGGATGATCAACCTGGACCCAGGTCGATACGTCATCGGTAAAAACCGCGACTGCGCTTTGGCGCTAGTCGACGCCACAGTCTCGCGCCATCACCTGGAGCTCGAAGTCGATCAGTGGGGCGTCGTCGTTCGCGACCTCGACTCCAAAAACGGCTCCTTCTATCATGGCGCGCGCTTTCAGCAGGTGGTCCTCGGCGCCGGCGCCGTCATCACCATCGGCTCGACGCAGATGCGCTTTCTGCGGCGCACCAACCGCGTGCCCACCCCACCGTCGGAGCGCGAGTCGTTCGGCCGCCTGATGGGGCGCTCGCTGGTGATGCGCGAGCTGTTCACCATCCTCGAGCGCGTCTCGCGCTCCTCCGCTCCTGTATTAATAGAGGGCGAGACCGGCACCGGCAAAGAGCTGTGCGCCGAAGCGATTCATCAGGCGAGCGGCCGCGCCGACGGGCCCTTCGCGGTGTGCGACCTGGCCGGCGTACCGCGAACGCTCATCGAGAGCGAGCTCTTCGGCCACGTCAAGGGCGCCTTCACCGGCGCCAGCGCCGATCGTGTCGGCGCCTTCGAGACGGCGCATCGCGGCACCGTCTTCCTCGACGAAATCGGCGAGCTGGAGCTGGACTTCCAGCCGCGCCTCTTGCGTGCGCTCGAGAACTCGAGCGTGCGGCGCGTCGGCAGCCCCGCCTACCGCAACGTCGACGTGCGCATCGTCGCCGCCACCAACCGCGACCTGGCGCAGGAGGTGGCGAGCAACTCGTTCCGCGCCGACCTCTTCCACCGGCTCGCCGTGGTGCGCATCCGCCTGCCGGCGCTACGCGAGCGCAAGGAAGACATTCCGCTCTTCGTCGAGCACTTCCTCGCCGGCACCGACGTACGGATGGCGCCGGCGACGCTCGCGCTCTTGCAGGAATACGACTGGCCGGGCAACGTCCGCGAGCTCAAGAACGTGATCGCGTCGAGCGTCGCGCTGACGCCGGCCGGCGGAGTCCTCGAGCCGGAGAATCTCGGTCTGTCGATCACGCAGAGCTCGGTTGCCGTCGACAGCGACTCGTACCACGACGCCAAGCATCGACTCATCGAGGCCTGGGAAAAGAGCTACGTCCGCCGCGTCCTCGACGAAGCGGGCGGCAACGTCTCGCAGGCCGCCCGTCGCTGTGGCCTCGGCCGCGCCTACCTGCACCGATTGATCCGACGCTACGATCTGGACTGAGCCCGGGCCGTGGGGGTGAGCGGGGCCGTTGACGAGGGCGAGGGCGACGCACGAGGTCGGTTCACTCCTCGTTTCGAGATCGTGCGCCGCCTGGGTGCCGGCGGCATGGGCGTGGTCTACGAAGCCCAGGATCTCGAGCGTGATACCCGCGTCGCCATCAAGACCCTGCTGCGACTGTCGCGCGGGGAGATCGTGCGGCTCAAGCAGGAGTTCCGTGCGCTGGCCGACCTGCACCACATCAACCTCGTCCGCCTCGGCGAGCTGTTCGAGGACGAGGGGCGCTGGTTCTTCACCATGGAGCTGGTCGACGGCGTCGACGTGATGACCTGGGTCTGCGGGCCGCAGGTCCGCCCCGAGGAGATCTCGACGGCGCCGCTGCCGCGCAGTCAGCTCCTCGAGCCCTTGCCGCCGCCGGTGGCCAACTTCGACGAGGGGCGACTGCGCACGTCCTTGCAGCAGGTGGCGCACGCGCTGTCGTATCTGCACGACGCCGGCAAGGTGCATCGCGACATCAAGCCGTCCAACATCCTCGTCGGTGCGGGCGCGCGCGTGGTGCTGCTCGACTTCGGCGTCGTCGCCGACCTGAGCGCGCCGCAGCCGGAGAGCGCGCCCATCATCGGCACCGAGGCGTTCATGGCGCCCGAGGTGCTCGAGCGGCGGGTCGGGCCCGAGGCCGACTGGTACAGCCTCGGCGTGCTGCTCTACCGCATGCTGAGCGGCCGACTGCCGGCGGCGGGACCGCACGAGGCCAACGAGCGCGCGCGTCAGGGACTACCGCTGCCGTCGCCGCGCCAGCTCTTGCCGTCGGTGCCGCCCGATCTGGACGCGCTCTGCATGTCGCTCCTGTCGATGGATCCGACGGCGCGGCCGCGTGGTCGCGCGGTCTTGCAGAAGCTCGGCGCCACCGGCCGCGTCCTCGTCGCCGTGGCGAGACCGAGCACGCCCGCGACGCTGTTCGTCGGGCGGCGCGGCGAGCTGGGGACGCTGGCGAGCGTGTTCGCCGGGGTGGTGCCGGGGCGCGCCACCGGCGTGGTCGTCGACGGTGAGTCGGGCGTCGGCAAGAGCGCGCTCATCCGCGAGTTCCTGCGTGAGCTCGATCCCGAAGAGGCGCTGGTGCTGCGCGGCCGCTGTTACGAGCGCGAATCGGTGCCCTACAAGGCGCTCGACGAGGTCATCGATCGCCTGGGTGAGACGCTGGCCGCGCTGCCGGAGGACGAGCGCGCGACCCTGGCCCCCAAGGACGCGACGCTCCTCGGCGAGCTCTTCCCGACGCTGGCGCCGTTGTGGCCGGCGGGCACCGGCGCGCGCCCGCTCGATCCGCACAAGCTGCGCCGTCGCGCCTTCGGGGCGGTGCGCGAGCTGTTGCAGCGGCTCGGCGAACGGCAGCCCATCATCGTCGCCATCGACGACCTGCAGTGGGCCGACGCCGACAGCCTGCAACTCTTGCGCGAGCTCCTCCGCGAGCCGGGCGCACCGCGGCTGATGCTGCTGGTGAGCGCGCGCGCCACCGACGGCGGCGCCAACGACGTCGCCGACGAGCTCTCGCGCTCGCTCGAAGCGCCGCTCCAGCGCATCGCGCTCGGCCGCCTCGAGCCCGCCGACGCGCGCGCCCTCATCGAGCGGCTCGCCGCCGGCGTCACGCGCCGGGCGCTCGACTTCGACGCCATCGAACGCGCCGCCGAGGGCCATCCGCTCTTCCTCGACGTCCTGGTCCGTCATCGCGTCGAGCGCGGCGACGCCGGGCCCATCCGCCTCGAGGATGCGCTGCAGGCGCGCGTCCATCGCCTGACGCCGCGCGCGCGCGGGCTGCTCGATCTGTTGTCCGAGTCGGGCGGGCCGCTGGCGCAAGAGGTGGCCGCCGCCGCTGCCGGCCTCGACGCCGACGCCTTCGCCGACACGGTGGCCGAGCTGCGCGCCGCGCATCTGTGTCGCACCGGCGGCACGCGCCCCGCCGACGTCATCGAGCCGTACCACGACCGCGTGCGCGCCACCGTCGCGCACGGGCTCGCCGATTCACCGCGCCGCATCCTCCACCGCCGCCTCGCCGAGGCGCTCGAGCGCTGGCCCGCCGCCGACGCCGAGGCGATCGCGCAACACTGGCGCGACGCCTGCGAGCCACGCCGCGCGCAGCGCTATTACATCGAAGCCGCCGACGCGGCGTCGCGCTCGCTCGCCTACGATCGCGCCGCGCGCCTCTATCAGATGGCGCTCGAGCTGGCGCCCGACGACGCCGCCGCGGCGCATCCGTTGCGACTGCGGCTCGGCGAAGCGCTGGCCAACGCCGGTCGCGGGGCCGATGCCGCGGGCGTCTACCTGCGAGCCGCCGCCGACGCGCGCGCCGACGAGGCCATCGAGCTCAAGCGGCTCGCCGCCGATCAGTTCCTCCGCTCGGGGCGGGTCGATCAGGGCCTCGCGACCCTGCGCGCCGCCTTCGCCGCGGTCGGGCTCAAGCTGGCGCCGTCGCCGCGACGCGCGCTCCTGTCGCTGGTGCTGCGCCGCGCGCAGGTCCGCTTGCGCGGCGAGCGCTTCAAAGAGCGCAGCCTCGACGAGCTGTCGCCGCGCGAAGTGACCCGCATGGACCTCTGCTGGTCGACGGCGATCGGCCTCGGCATGGTCGACAACGTCCACGGCACCAGCTTCCAGTCGCTCAACCTGCTGTTGGCGCTCAGGGCGGGCGATCCCTATCGCATCGCGCGCGCGCTCGCCTACGAGGCCTGCTTCTCGGGCAACACGGGCGTGGCCACCGCGCGACGCACCGCGAGGCTCGTCGAGGCGGCGGAAGCGATCGCGGCCAAGCTCGGCGATCCCCACTCGCTCGCCTGGGCCGCGTCGGCGCGCGCCACCACGTCGCTCCTCGAGGGGCGCTGGCGCGACGCCGGCCCGCATCTCGCCGTCGCCGAGGAGCGGCTCCGCGATCTGCCGGGCGCGGCCTGGGAGCGCGACACCATCGCGCGACTGACGGTGACGACGCTGGCCATGCGCGGCCGCTTCCGCGACCTGCAGGAGCGCGTGCCACAATGGCTGCGCGACGCCGGCGAGCGCGGCGACCTGTTCGCGACGACCAATCTGCGCACCGGCCTCGCCAACCTGGTGTGGCTCGCCGCCGACGATCCCGCCGGTGCGCGCCGGGCGACCGCCGACGCCATGGCCGATTGGTCGCAGCAGGGCTTCTACATGCAGCACTACTTCGAGCTGGTCGGTCTGGCGCAGATCGATCTCTACGAGGGCAACGGCCGCGCGGCGCGCACGCGTGTGCTGGCGAGCTGGGGACCGTTGACGCGCTCGATGCTGACGCGCGTGCAGTTCATCCACTGCCAGATGCTGCATCTACGCGCGCGCACCGCGATCGCCGCCGCCGTCGACGGCTCTGCCCGGCAGCGGCGCGTGCTGCTCGAGGACGCGCGCAACGACGCGCGGCTCCTGCGCAAGGAGCGTGTCGGCTACGCCTTCGGCTGGGCCGACCTGATCGACGCCGCGGCGGCGCACCTCGAGGGCCGGCACAAGGTCGCGGCCGATCGCCTCGCCACCGCCGAGCGCGCCTTCGAGGCCGCCGACATGCGTCTCTACGCCGCGACGGCGCGACGCGCGCGCGGCTTCGAGGCCGACGCCGACGCCACGTTCACCGACGAGCAGGTCCGCAATCCGGCGCGCATGGCCGCGATGCTCGCGCCCGGCTTCTGGTTTCAATCGCGCGACGGGAAATAGCTCGCTCGCGATCTCGCGTCGCACGCCGTAGCCGCGGTCAGCTTCCACACAATTGATGCAATGACGGTTGCGCGTGGCGCCGGCGCCGCCGAGGGCCGCTGTCGCGTCGACGCGACGCTCTACGTCACACGCGCGCCGCCACCTCCGCGAAACTGCACGCGCGCGGCCGCGGCACGTCGCGTGCTGAGCGCGGCGGCCCACGGAGGAACCGCACATGTCCCGCTCCCTTGCCCTGTCACTGATCGTTGTCACCGCCTTCGGCTGTTCTGCTCGGATCGACGCCACCGATTCCATCGCCGACGGCAAAGGCGATGCGCTCACGCGCCGTCGCTACGCCATCACCGCCGACGCCATCGACGCGCTCGGCGGTCGGCTCGCCTCGGTCCGCCCGACGGTGCGCACCGCCGACGGCGCGCACGACCCGGCCGACTATCTCGCCGCGTCGAGCGCGCTTGGCAGCGACGGTCCGCTCGGCGCGTGGGGACCGCTCGGCGTGCTCGGCCCGATCGGCGACAACTCGTGGAACGCGTCGGCGTGGATCAGCGCCGCCGGCGACTGGTCCGACTGGTCGGCGTCGCTCGCCCGCGCGGGCGGCGTCCTCGGCGACGACGGCCCGCTCGGCTCGCACGGCCCGCTCTCGCCCGATGCCTACGCGCGCGCGCTGCCGGCGATCAACGACTTCGCCAAGCAGCTCCAGCTCGGCGGCGTGTGGACCGCGCTCGGCCCCGCCGGCCCCCTCGGCGTCCTCGGCCCGCTCGGCCCCCTCGGCCCCGCCGGCGCGCACGGCTTCGCCGTCGACGAAGAGGGCCGCTACCATCAGGGCGCCGACATCGTCCGGACCATCCGCGTGCCGTGGGCCGCGACGACGCGGACGTGGGAGCTGTTCGAGGACTACAAAGAGCCGTTCGCGAAGTCGTTCACCGACAACGACACTTCGTTCATGGTCGAAGGCGCCATCGACGCGAGCGACGAGTCCGACAGCTACGCATTCACGTCGCACGCCACGCAGCAGGTCACGCTGGTCGTGGTCCCCGAGAACGCCTGGTCCGACTTCGACCTCGAGCTGCTCGACGCCCGCGACCGCGTCCTGGCGACCTCCGCGTCTTCCCGCTACATCGACTTCATCGCCATCACCGTCGACGCCGGCACGAAGCTCCACGCCCGCGTCCACGCCCGCTCGACCCACCCCTGGTTCCCCGGCTACCGCCTCGTCGTCGTCGGCAGCACCCAGCACCTGCCGGCGTCCGACATCACGGGAGCCCATCAACTCCCGTTGTGAGCGTCGGCACCGTGCTGTTTCAGGGGTTTCGTTTCGGGCTGGGATCGAGCGCGGCGGTCGAGCTAGGTCTTGAGCACGACCTTCATGCACTCGTCTTGCTTGTTGAGGAAGATGTCGTAGCCGTGGGCGGCGTCCTCCAGCTTCATGCGGTGGGTGATGATGAAGCTCGGGTCGATCTTGCCCTGCTGGATGAGCTCCAGGAGCGGCTTCATGTAGCGCTGGACGTGGCACTGGCCGGCTCGCAAGGTCAGCGAGCGGTTCATGATCGACCCCATCGGGAACTTGTCGATGAAGCCGGCGTAGACGCCGATCACAGAGACCACGCCGCCGTTGCGGCACGCGCGCACGGCCTCGCGCAGCGCCAGCGGGCGGTCTGTCTCCAGCATGAGCGCCTGCTTGGTGCGGTCGTATACGTAGACCGCGCCGTGGCCGTGCGCCTCCATGCCGACCGCGTCGATGCACGCGTCGGGACCGCGCCCGCCGGTCAGCTCCATGAGCGCCTCCTGCACGTCGACCTCGTCGTAGTTCACGATGTCGGTCGCACCCGCGCGCTCGGCCGCCATGCGCAGGCGATACTTGAAGCGATCGATCACGATCACCCGCTCCGCCCCGAGGAGCTTGGCGCTGGCGATGGCAAACTGCCCCACCGGCCCCGCGCCCCACACCGCTACGACGTCGCCGGGCTGGATGTTGCACATCTCCGCGCCCATGTAGCCGGTCGGGAAGATGTCGCTCAAGAACAGCACCTGCTCGTCGGTGAGCCCCTCGGGAATCTTGAGCGGCCCCACGTCGGCGAACGGCACGCGCGCGTACTGCGCCTGCCCCCCCGCGTATCCGCCCAGCATGTGCGAGTAGCCGAAGATGCCGGCCGGTGAATGGCCGAGCATCTTCTCCGCGATCCAGGCGTTCGGGTTCGAGTTCTCGCACACCGAGTAGAGCTGTCGCTGACACATGCCGCAGCTGCCGCAGGCGATTGGGAACGGCACCACCACGCGGTCGCCCACCTTGAGGTTGCGCACGGCCGGGCCTACCTCGACGACCTCGCCCATGAACTCGTGACCGAGGATGTCACCCGACTCCATCGTCGGCACGAAGCCGTTGTACAGGTGCAGATCGGAGCCGCAGATCGCCGTCGACGTGATGCGTACGATCGCGTCGTGCGAGTTGAGGATGCGTGGGTCCGGTACATTCTCGACGCGAATCTTCTTCTTCCCCATCCAACAGGTCGCTCTCATATCGTCAGCTCCTTCCGTTCCGTCGAGGGTTGTGGCAGCGGAGCGCGCCGGCCCCCCGAGGGCCGTGCCGCGTGCATGCCGCGATGGATGCTCGCATCCGAGTGGACGACGTCGCCCGTCTCCACGATCTGCTTGAAGCGGCGCAGATCGCCTTTGACCCGCTGCGCCGGATCGCGATGGAACAGCTTGGCCGCCGCCGACCCGATCGCGCCGCCCAGCAAGTCGTAGCGCAGCCGGATCTGCAGCTCGGTGCCGCGTCCGCCGGGTGCCGTCAAGAACGTGACCAGGTATTCCACCCTCGCGTCTTTCGTACGCGACAGCACGCGCGAGTTGGCGAGCTCCTCGATGAGCTCCTGGTCGCTCTCGATCGGGCTCAGCTGACGCCACAACCGATACACCTCTTCGATGGGCCGATTGATCGTGACCTGATAGCGCGCCTCCTGCGTGCCGCTCAGCACCAGCGCCGATTGCCCCTCCGCGGAGCGACTCAATTTCGCGGCCGCGATCGTGTCGAGCGCCGTCACGCCGGCCACCGCGCCGAGCGCCGCGAACACGCCGCGCTTGTCCGATCTCTCCGAGCGCAGCGCCGAGACCAGCAGCGCCAGGTCGATCATATCGCCACCGACGCGCGCCCACAGCCAACCGGGCGCCTGGCCACGCCGCGACAGGATTCCGAAGCCCGCCATGAGCTCGCGCACGCCGACCGCCAACATGGTGCTGCGACTGCGTGTGTGGTCCGGCACGCCGATCAACCGCGCCAGACCTCGCGGCGCGATCAACTGCGACACGCCGAGCCCGATGCTGAACCATCCGAGCCCGCGCGCGAGCGCTACCCCACTTCGTTGTCTTTGCATCTCGCCCTCCTCGACGTCGAGCCCCACGCTCGACGCCGACCTTGGGCTTCACGACGCGTGCCACCACGCGCGCGTACGGTGATCGCCGTCTACCCGCCGAGGAGCTCGTCGAGCAGCCGCTGCCCCTCCATCCAGGCGCCGAGACCGGAGCTGCTGTTGATGTGCCCGTATGTGCCAATCTCGATCAGGCGAGCGCCCCAGGCGTGCGCAAATTCCGCCGCGCGCGCGACGCTGACGTATTCGTCATCGCTGCTGGCGACGACGATCGCGGGAAAAGGCAGGCGCTCGAGCGGCATCGGAACGAAGCCCGTCGTGCCCGTGGGATAGCTCGGCGCATCGACGTCGCTCGGCGCCACCAGGAGCGCGCCGCGAATCCTGCGCGAAGGGCGCGCCGTCGCCGACCGCGCCCAATGCGCGATCGTTGCACAGCCGAGGCTGTGCCCCACCAGCACCGGCGCCGTGCGCGCCGACGCCACGATCGCGGCGTCGAGCGTCGCCATCCAGTCTTCGCGCCGCGGCGTCTCCCAATCGCGCTGAACGATGCGCGTGCAGTCGCCGCGCGTGCGCTCCCAGTAGCTCTGCCAATGCTCCGGCCCCGAGTTGTAGAGCCCAGGCACGAGGAGGACGTCCGTCATGGGCGCACCATACGACAGAAGCTCGTCGATTTTCGATGACGTTCCGAGGAGGAGTCGCTACTTGCGGCGCGGCGGCGGCTGACCGGGGAGCTGTAGCGCCGGCACCGGCGAGCGCACGACCGACTTGAGCGCCACCTTGCCGCGCGGCGCCGTCGCCAACCCGCGCGCCGCGCTCGCCGAAGGCTCGCCGCCGCCGGGCGGACCGCCCCAGATGTTGTAGCGCGGGTGGTCGCACTTCACGCCGCCGCTCCAGTAGTGGCGGATGATGTAGCGCCCTTGAAAGTTGTTGCCGCCGCCGTCTGCGACCTTGGCGCCGGCGTCGCCGCTGGTGCCGTCGTAGTTGGCGCGCCCGCCGGTCACCGGCTTGGCCTCGCGGAAGATCAGATCTTCCGAGAGCGACTCCTTCGAGTAGCGCGTGTGCAGGCGCGTGAGGACCCAGCTCGCGAAGTCACCGTAGTAGCCGCCGCCGGGCGACGGCGGCATCACCTTGCCGGACGCCGGCGACTGCGTGCCGTGCATGGCGTCCTCGCCGAGCGTCGCCAGATCGCTCGCCTGCAGCGGCGGCACCGGACAGGGATCGCAGGAGCTGGTCTGCCAGGCGTACTCGGTCACGACCGCCTTGCCCTGCCGCTGCGCCATCGTGGCGTCGAAGAGCTCGGCATAGAACGACGCGAAGCTCTGGCGCACCGCATCGACGACATCGAGGTTGGTCGGGATGAACACGTTGGGATAGTTGGCGACCTCGAAGCGCGACGTCGGATGGAGCACATAGATGATGAGGTCCTGCTTGCCGTTCGCGTTCAAGAGCCCGAGGCGCACCGGCAGCCGCAGCTCGTTCGACTCGAACGAGAAGCGCAGCGGCGACAGCTGTACCGTGCCGTTGGCGTCGCGCTTGACCTTGTGGATGTCGACCTTGGCGACGAAGAACTTCATCTGATCGCGCACGTACGGCGCCAGCGCCTCGCCCGCGCCTTCGGGGATCTTGTAGTTGTTGAGCCGCAGCCACTTGTCGAGGCCACCGGAGTCGCGCGCGCTCAGGATCACGATCTCGTACTCGCCGACGACGAACTGCGCCTCGACCTTGACCCCCATGCCGCCGCCACCGCGCGCCGACGCGGACGGCGCCGACGACGGATACGCCATGCCGCTCTGCATCGGCCGCTGCACGTAGCAGGGGTCCTGCTCCCAGTACTCGACGAGCCGCGGCGCCGAGAGCGCGTCGATGTGATCGAACACGTCGGCCGCGAGCGTCTTGACGTCCTGCTTCTGCAGCACCACCGGCACCGGCACCACCATGGCGAAATTCTCGGGCGGCCCCTGGTAGTTGTTCGCCATCGTCATGACGGTGCGGTTGCCCTTGCGGAGCAGCGCCACCTGCGAGGCGTTGTTGGTCAGCTTCGAATCGCCGCCACCGACGAAGAATCCGCAGAACGCCTGGGCCGTCGCCGACAACGTGAGGCAGCCTAGGACGACTGCGAGTCGCATGCGCATGGGTTCCCCCCGAATTGTAAACGTGACGGTTATACCGCGAGGCGCGCAGCGATGATACGATCATCACCGCGGCGCAACATGATCCTCCTCTGCCCCCGATGCGGCATCGCGTACCGGTCGACTCCCGGCAAGGGTGTACGCCACTGCCCGAACGACGACGCCGAGCTACAGCCGGCGGCCGCGGTCGACTCGCGGCTGGGCACCACCATCGGCCACTACCGCGTCGTCGATCTGCTCGGCAAGGGCGGCATGGGCGCGGTCTACGTCGCCGAGCACATCTACATCGGCAAGTTGGTCGCCATCAAGATCCTGCACGAGCAGTACGGCGCCGAGTCGGACGCCGTCGGTCGCCTGTTGCAGGAGGCGCGCGCCGCCGCCGGCATCGGCCACGCCAACATCGTCGCCGTGAGCGACTTCGGCGAGACGCCCGACGGGCTCGCCTACCTGGTCATGGAGTACGTCGAAGGCAAGCCACTCGACCAGCTGCTCGAAGAGGAGGCGCCGCTCCCGCTCTTCCGCGCCATCAACATCATCAATCAGATCGGCAGCGGCCTCGCCGCCGCGCATGAAAAGGGCATCGTGCATCGCGATCTCAAACCGGAGAACGTGATGCTGCAGACGGTCGCCGGGCGCCGCAAGATCGTCCGCGGCCTCGTCGAGCAGCGCCCGACGGTGGAGCTGGAGACGACCTACGACCACGTCAAGATCCTCGACTTCGGCGTGGCCAAGATCCTCGATCTCACGGACGCCGACCCGGCGCGCCGGACGATGAGCGGCATGATCATCGGCACCCCGCACTACATGGCGCCCGAGACGGCGCGCGCGCGCAGCGACGTCGACCACCGCATCGACATCTATGCGCTCGGCGTCCTGTTCTACGAGATGCTCACCGCTTCCTTGCCGTTCGACGGCTCGAGCCCCGTCGAGGTGATGCTGGCGCACTGCTCGCAGCCGGTCGTGCCGCTGCGGGTGAAGAATCCGAACGCCGAGGTCACCGACGCCGCCGAGGCGCTCATCCTGCGCGCGCTGGCCAAGGATCCCGACGATCGGCCGCAGCAGATGGACGAGTTCCTCGAAGCGCTGCAGGACTGCTACGGCGACGAGAACTTCCTGCGCAACGTCGAGAAGGAGGGCGGCGTGCAGCCCGGCGGCTACGCGCGCCCGCGCACGCTGACCGAGGATCTGAAGGATCTGTTCTCGGGCGGCGGCGGCGGCGGCAACGAGATCCTCGAGCGCGCCTTTCTCGGCAGCGACGGGCCGCGCGACAAGACCAAGAAGTAGCCGCGCTAACCGACGTGGCCGAACGAATGGGTGCGCGCCAGATACTCGGCGGCGCTCAGCGGCAGCAGCGCCGGCGGCAACGGCAGCGCGGCGCCCGACCGCGCCAGCGAGACCCGCAGCGCGAACGAGACGAGACCGGCCGCCAGCGACGGAGCGCGCAGAAAGCCGTGCGCATGTAGCAGCTGCTCGGCGAGGAGCTGCTCGCCCGCGACCGGCGTCAGCGACGAAGCAGCATCGTCGCGCAGCCGCTGGGCGGCGCGGTGGGCCCACGCGAAGATCTGTCGCTGCAGATCGCGCGGCGAATAGACGGCGGCGGTATCGGCGACTTCGCGGGCCAGCCACTCGACCAGCTCGTCGACGGGCAGCGGTCGCGCGACGGCTCCGAGCGCCTGCGCTTCGGCGAGCGCCCAGGCGCGCGCATCGCGCCGCCCGTCGCCACCGGCCCCCTCGCCACCGGCCCCCTCGCCACGCAGCCGCGTGCCCGCATCGCCACGCCAGCGCAGATATTCGCCGCGCGGCACACGACGCGTCTCGCACAGCGCCACCTCGAGCGGCACGGCCTCGACGACGCCGTTGGCGATCCGCCGCGCCACCAGCTCCTCGGCGAGCGCGCGCAAGGGCCCGGGCGCGGCGCCGGCGAAGTCGATGACGCAGCGGCACTCGACGGCCAGCCCGACGTGCAGCTCGTCGCCGCAGACCACGTCGCGCAGCGGATAGAAGCGACACGAGTCCGGCTTGGCCTGCAGGCCCGCGCGCGCGTGAATGCCGCAGCGGCCATCGTCTTCGAGCAGCGTGCAGTGACCGTCGACGACGGCGAGCCCGATGCCGTCCTCGTCGGCGCGCTCCTGCACCACCGCGCTGGCGACGTAGAGCCCGCCCGGCGTGTGCTCCTCCGCGTAGCATTCGGCGATGCGCGCCGCCTCGGCCGCCGACAGCCCGATGCGATCGTAGAGGCCGCAGCAGCCGCCGCGGCCATCGCAGTCGATACCGACGCCCGCCGCGAGGACCAGGCGCAGCGGCCCAGGCTCCAGCTCGATGCGCTCGAGAACCGCGCGCGCGCCGCCTGCGTCGCCCATCTCCATCGAAGGTGCGAGGAGCGGCGGCGCGCCGGCGTCGATCACGAAGCCCGCCGCGATCAGCGGCGCCAGCAGCCGCTCGACGTCCGCCGCTTCGAGCGCGCCGGCATGATGCGCCCCCGCCGCGCGCGCGATCCGCTCCAGCGTGCGATTGCCGTCGCTGAGCTCGAGCAGCGCGCGGGTCAGCGCGTCGATACGGACGCGGGTCCGCGCGGTCACCAGCACCCACTCGCGCCCGCGCTCGCCGACGTAGGTGCGGACAAACAGCGACGGTGCGAGGCGTGGCCGCATGGCGGAAGATCATACCAGCGCCATCGCCGCGGCAGATTGCACGCTGGCGACAATCACCGCCGACCGTGACTACCTGTCACATCCCGCGAACGCGTGCCGCGCGCGGGCAACCGAAAGGACACGGGAGCACCTTCCACCGCACCGCGCACTCGTCTCAGGTGGCAGCGCGGTTCCGCGTCTCGTCCTCTCGTCCCATCCGCCTGTCGACCAGCTGAAACAGCGCCATCCCCGCCAACATCGACGGCGTGAACAGCAGCGCCGTATGCGCGCCCGCCGCCAGCGACGCGATCGCCGGACCGGGGCAGAACCCCGCCAATCCCCAGCCGACACCGAAGACGGCCGCGCCCGCGACGAGGCGACCGTCGATCTCCGTCGACGCCGGCGACGGAAACGCGCTGCCGAGGAGCGGCGCGCGCAGCCGCCGCGACACGGCCAACGCCGTGGCGTAGACCGCGATGGCGCTCACCATCACCAGCGCCAGGCTGGGATCGAAGTCGCCCGTGACGTCGAGAAAGCCGACCACCTTGCCCGGCTGGGTCATGCCCGACAGCGACACCCCCCCGCAGAACAGCGCACCCGCGACGAACGCCAGCACGTTCGATCTCACGCGTGCACCAGCCAGCGCGCCGCCACCGTCGCCGACGCCATGCCGAGCAGCATGAACACCACCGTCGCGACGATCGATCGCTTCGACAGGCGGCTGGTGCCGCACAGGCCGTGACCGCTGGTGCAGCCGTTGCCGAGCCGCGTGCCGACACCGACGAGCAGGCCGGCCGCGATCAGCACGCCGGTCGACCGCGGCACGCTGTTGACGTAGGCGCCGGGCATCACGCGCGCCAGCACCACGGCGGTCACGACCATGCCCGCCAGGAACCAGGCCCGCCACGCGAAGTCGCCACGGTCGAAGCGCAGAAAGCCGGCGCAGATGCCGCTGATGCCTGCGACCTTGCCGTGCACGAGCAGTAGGAGCGCGCACGCGAGGCCGATGAGCGCGCCGCCGCCGAGCGCCGACCACGGAGTGAAGTGGCTCATGCAGCAATCATTGTGACACGCAGCGACGGCCCGTGCGAAGCTGGTCGCGCCCCATGAGCAAGACGCGCCTGGAAGCCTTTACCGACGGTGTCATCGCCATCCTCATCACCATCATGGTGCTGGAGCTGAAGGTGCCGCACGGCGCCGACCTGCATGCGCTGTTGGCGCTCGCTCCCGTCTTCTGCAGCTACGTCTTGAGCTTCGTGTTCCTCGGTATCTACTGGAACAACCACCACCACATGCTCCACGCGACGACGCACGTCAGCGGCAAGATCCTGTGGCTGAACCTGCACCTCCTCTTCTGGCTGTCGCTGGTCCCGTTCACCACCGCCTGGATGGGCGAGAATTACCTGGCCCCCTTGCCGACGGCCGTCTATGGCGCCGACCTCCTCCTGGCCGCGGTCGCCTACACGCTCTTGCAGAACGCCATCATCGCCGACCACGGGCCCGACTCGAAGCTGGCCAAGGCCGTCGGTGGCGATCGCAAGGGCAAGCTGTCGGCGCTCATCTACGTGACCGCCATACCGCTGGCGTTCTACCAGCCCTGGCTCTCGGCGGCGCTCTACGTCTTGGTCGCAGTCATCTGGTTCATCCCCGATCGCCGCATCGAGAAGGAGCTGCACCACCACGATTCGGCGCGGTAGCGGGGCTACTCCCCGACGACGCGTCGCGGTGCGGTGCCGTCGAGCAGATCGACCGGGCTGCACTTGTCGATGTGCCCGATGAGGTTTCGATAGAGGCCGAAGCCGGCGAGCTTGCGCAGCTTCGGCGCGAAGCCGCGCGCGACCTCGAGCGGGATGCCGAGCTGCTGGTTCTCCTGCTGGCGCATCCAGCCGGCGCAATAGTTCATGGCGATGCCGACGCGGCGCGACTCGGTGCCGTTGGCGCCGCCGCCGTGCCAGACGCTGCCGTCGAAGACGAGGATCGAGCCGCGTCGCATGACGGCAGCCCTGGTCGCGTAGTCGCGACCGAGCTCCGGGTTGGCCGGCGCGCGATGCGAGCCCGGCACGATGCGCGTGGCGCCGTTGTCGGCGGTGAAGTCGGTCAGGGCCCACATCGTGTTGCAGATGATCGAGACGTGCGGCTTGGGCAGCGGGATGAGCTGATCGTCGGCGTGCAGCGGCTGCGCGCCCTCGCCGGGACCGATGGCGATCGACGACACCGACGAGACCAGCGGGCTCTTGCCGATGCAGCCCTCGACGAGCGCGAGCACCGTGTCGTGCACCGGGATCTCTTCGTAGAGCTTGCCGCGCGCCAGGAGGTTGTAGATGCGCACCGTCGAGAAGCCCTCGAAGAAGTTCTTGCCGCCGCCTTCGCCGGTCTCACGCTCGAGGCGCGCGAGATCGGCGAGGAGCGCGTCGGCGAAGGCCAGAGGGAAGGCATCTTCGACGATGGTGAAGCCGTCCTCGGCGAGGCGCGCCTGATGCTCTGCCAGCGACATGAGGCGAGGGTAACACCGCTAGCGGCCGCGGCGATGGCGCGTAGATTCAAACCCGGTCAGTCAAGCGGCAAGACGGCTGGGGTCGCGGAGGTAGCAAGGCGCGCTGCCGGCGTCGGAATCCGTCGCAGTCGCCGCTTCGCGGCGTGCTCCTCCAGCGGACCCGCTGATGTCGCGCTGCGCGCGACGCGGGTCCTTTAC
>JAQBQH010000026.1 GCA_028287105.1 Myxococcales bacterium | reverse complement strand
AAAGGACCCGCGTCGCGCGCAGCGCGACATCAGCGGGTCCGCTGGAGGAGCACGCCGCGCAGCGGCGACTGCGACGGCTTCCGACGCCGGCAGCGCGCCTTGCTACCTCCGCGACCCCAGCCGTCTTAGCCTGCGCGAAGGACCCCGGCTGGCATGCGCGCTGCAAAGGGTCGGCGCGAAACCACGAACGAGGAAACCGATGCCGACCCACCTGTACCGAATGGCTCTCGTCGCTGCATTGCTCGGGGGATGTTCGATGCCCAATGACCCTTCGGACGTCGCGTCCGTAGACGACCCGCTCTTGTGCAAGACCTGCGGCGGCGACGGCGATCCGCCGCCGCTGGTTACCTGTTATCGCGACAATGACCGTGACGGTCTCGGCGCGGGCAGCGCCTACAAGCTCGCCAGCTGCACCGCCGGCTACGTCACCAATCACGCCGACTGCAACGACTCCAATGCCGCCGTCACCCTCGGCAGCCGCTGCTACCGCGACGCCGATGGCGACGGCTTTGGCAATGCGTCGAGCTATGTCTACGCCTGCGCCGCCTGCCCGTCGGGCTACGTCGCGGACGCGAGCGACTGCAACGACGGCTCGGCGGCGACACACCCGCAGACCTGTGAGCTCGACCTCGACGGCGACGGCTACACCAAGCCCGCCACGACCTGCGTCTCGTCCTGTCCCGCCGCCGCGCGCCAGGGCGACTGCGACGACGGCAACGCGTCGATCCATCCCGAGAAGTACGAGATCATCGAGAACGGCATCGACGACAACTGCAACCGGCTCGTGGACGAATCGGAGTTCAACTACAGCGACGCCACCTTCGCCGGCACGACGAGCCTGACCCTCGATTTCGCGCTGGAGTCGGTGACGGCGGCGAACCGCGCGCGCAGCGGTCAGCCGCTCTGGGCGCTGGTCACCTACGCGGCGATGAGCAACACGGGCACGAACATGCAGTGGTTCGGCGCGGTCGCGACGTCGCCGCCGCCCATGCCCAACGCCAGCCCGCGCGGACGGGTCGTCGTTCCCGCGCTGCAGCCAGAGACCCCGTACATGCTCGAGGTGCTGCTCTACACCGACGCGCAGCGGACCAACGCGCTGTCCGCCGGACCCGGGTACCTGAGCGCGGACGGCGCGACCTCGGTGGTCTACCTGGCCATGACCAAGAGCGTGTCGAGCGATCCGGTCGCGCAGGCGCGGCCCGCCCTCTTCCTGCGCTCCTTCATCGAGCTGGAGAGCTCGCGAACCGGCGTGGTCAAGGGCGGCAATCCCTATTGTCCCGGCTACAACTGCGACGTGGACCATGGCGGCGACGAGTGGTGCTCGGAGTTCTACAACTACTCCATCGATATCGCGTACCGCGACATCCAGACGTACGGCCACGCCATGTACACCCCCGACATCATCAACGCCTTTTCGAACGCGGGGAACTGGAACGAGGGCAGCCCGGCGCTGTTCAGCCTGCACATGGGCGACTTCCTCGGCATCGGGCCGGTCGGCGGGATCCACCATGCCGCGATGTTCGTCGCCTACGATCAGGCACAAGGCAAGGCGTGGGCGATCAACGGCAACGTCGGCAACCGCGTCGCGTTGTCCACGTACGACAACTCGCTCATCGGCGGCTTCGGCGTGCTCAACGCCTCGATGCTGAAATAGGCCGCCCCGGGACAGTGTCCCGGGACTGTCCCAGATGTGACTTCGCTCGCCGGAAATCCACGGCGATCGCCCGCAACCAACCTGTCATTCCTCCGGTCGCCCGTTTCGGATCGTCAGCCACGCCAGGATGCCGCCGGCGGCGCACAACAGCGCGGCGATGAAGATGCCGCGACGAAAGCCGGCGGCGAATACGGCGGGCTCGAGGTAGCTTCGCGGCCCCAGGCCGGACGCGGCGGGCAGCATCGCCACCGCGATCAGGCTGCCGGTGCGCGCGACACAGTTGTTGATCGCCGAGGCCAGGCCCGCTTTGCCGCTCGGCGCGGCGGCGAGGACGGTCGCGGTGATCGGCGCGACGGTCATCGAGAGGCCCAGCCCGAAGACGACGAGCGATGGCAACACGGTGGTCCAATAGCTGCGGCCGGCGCCGGTGCGCTCGAGAAGAAGCAGGCCGGCGGCGGCGACGAGCGGGCCCAGTGTGAGAGGCAGCCGCGGTCCCACCCGCTGCGCCAAGCGGCCCATCGTCGCCGACAGGAGCAGCATCATGGCCGTCGTGGGCAGGAGCGCGGCGCCCGACGCCAGCGGCGTGTAGCCGAGCACCTGCTGCAGATAGATGGGCAACAGGAAGAAGGCGCCGCCGAGCGCCGCATAGACGACGAAGGTCTCGGCGTTGGCGGCGGAGAACGTGCGACTGCGGAACAGCGACAGCTCCAGCATCGGCGCCGAGCGGCGTTGCTCGACGACGAAGAAGGCGATCAACCCGACCAGCGCGAGGCCGCCAGCCGCGATCACGTCGACGGCGCGCGCGCCGTGCGCCGGCATCTCGACGAGCGCGTAGGTGAGGCCGCCGAGGCCGAGCGCGGCCAGCGTCGCGCCAGGGAAATCGAGCCGGCGAGGCGCCAACGGATCGCGCGTCTCCGGCACATGACGGCTCGCGATCAGCACGACCGCCAGCGCGACGGGCACGTTGATGAAGAAGATGAGACGCCACGACCACGCTTGCACGAGGTAGCCGCCGAGGAACGGCCCGACAGCGACGGCAACGCCGCCCAGCCCGCTCCAGGCGCCGATGGCCGCGGCGCGGTCCTCTTTGCGAAAGCTGGCCTCGATGATCGCGAGGCTCCCCGGCGTCAACAGCGCGCCGCCGATGCCTTGCAGCGCGCGCGCCGCCGTGAGCATGGCTGTCGACGGCGCCAGGCCGCAGGCGACCGAGGCGGCGGTGAACCAGACGACGCCGACGAGGAAGATGCGCCGGCGTCCGAAGCGATCGCTGAGAGCGCCACCGAGGAGCAGGAACGCCGCCAGCGTCAAGAGGTATGCCGTCACGATCCATTGCAGCGCGGCGATGCCGCCGTGCAGGTCGCGCCCGATGGTCGGCAGGGCCACGTTGACGATGGTGCCGTCGAGCGTGGCCAGACCCGAGCCGAGAATGGTCGCGCTGAGCACCCAACGTCCGCGCGCGCTCGCGAGCGACAACGATTCGGCCGGCATCGCCATGGCTACATTGTACTCACCGCGGCGGCGAAGGCTCGCCGTCTCACCTCAGCTCAGTCGAGAAGCCTTGATGATCAATCGCACGCCGACGAAGGTCAAACCGAACCAAAGAAACGTCGTACGCCCATGCGTGCCGAAAAACGAGAATCCGGCGAAGCCGACAGATGCGACAATGCAGACGATCCCGAGGGCTCTGAGGCTGCGCGCCTCACTGCGCTGCCGTTCCAGCATCCCCTTCTCCGCGTGCGTCGGGGTGGCGCTGAAACCGAAGCCGCACTGACAGCGGATGCTCTCGGGTGGGCTGAGGAGTCCGCATCGTCTGCACCGGAGTGCCATCCAGCCCAGATAGCACGGCGCGCGGCGGCAGTCATCAGGTCCGCATCATGCCGAGCTGCCGTCGGCGATTTCGAGGACGAAGGTGGTCGCGTCGCTCCGCGGCTCCAGCCGGCAGGCGCCGCCATGCTCGCGCGCCACCTCGCGCACGATGGCGAGGCCGAGCCCGCTGCCCGTGCCGTCGGTGCGACCGCGAAAGAACGGCTCGAAGATGCGTTCGCGATCGGCGTCGGCCACACCGCGGCCGCGATCGGCGACGGCGATGCGCCATTGCCGCGGTTGGCGCTCGACGCGCACGCTCACGGCGCTCCCGGCCGGCGCGAAGCGGATCGCGTTGGACAACAGGTTGTCGATGGCCTGCCGCAGCCGCGTCGCCGCGAAGGTCGCCGGCGCCTCGGAGGGCGCGACCAGCTGCACGTCGACCTCGTGCTCCCTGGCGTCGGTGCGGCACGCCTCCACCGCCTCCGCGACGACGGCGGCGACGTCGCCCGGCTGGTGCGCCAACGCGACGCCGCGCAGCGCCGCGAGGTCGAGCAGCTTCTGCGCCAGCGCGGCGAGACGGTCCACCTCGCGGCGGCTCTCTTTCAGCGCGTCGCGCAGCTCCGCCGGCGAGCGCTCCTTCCTGAGCGCGAGGTCGATCTCGGTGCGCATGAGCCCGAGCGGCGTACGCAGCTCGTGCGCAGCGTTCGCGATCAGCCGTTCCTGCCGCTCGCGTGCCGCTTTGAGCTCGGCAGCCGCGTCGACCACGGCCGCGCGCAGGTCGGTCACCTCGTCGCCGCTGTCGTCGGGCGGCGGCGCGGAATCGAAGTCGCCTTCGCGCAGCTTCGGCAGCTGCGCGCTCACCCGCATGATGCGCGACGAGAGCTTGCGCGCCTGCCAGCCCTGCACCGCGAGCAGCAGCAGCGCCAGCCCCGCGCATACCGACAGCGTCGAGCGATAAAAGGCGCGCGTCGTCGCGTGCAGGCGATCGAGCGACGTCGCCAGCCAGAGCGCGTAGTGCTGGCCGGCGCGCGAGACGAGGTTGACCACCAGCTCGCGCCGCTCGCCGCCGGGCGTCACGACCGTGTGCGGCCCGGGGTTGGCGTGACGCTCGTCGGGCGGAAGCCTCGCCGGGATCGCCGCCGACTCGGGGAAGCGGATGATCGGCGCGCCGTCGGCTCCGTAGACGGCGATGATGACGTTTCCCAGCGTCGGCTCCTCGACGCGCGGTGACTCGTGGAAGTGTAAATGGGGCGCGCCGCCGGGCGCGTCGAACAAGCTGACGCTCTCGACGGCCGCCTGATTGCGCAACCCGTCGTCGACGGACCGCAAGAGATCGTGGGCGAAGAGCTCCCCGGCGATGAGGATCGCGGCCAGCGTACCGACGCTCGGCAAGATGGCACCGAAGAGGACGAGGCGGGCGCGCACCCTCATGGCGCGCGCTCGGGCCGCTGGACGATCAGCCGGAAGCCGACGCCGCGCACGGCGTCGATGTGCACCTCGGATACGCCGAGCTTGCGCAGCTTGGTGCGGAGATACCCGACGTAGACGTCGACGACGTTGGGGCCGCCGTCGAAGCCGCCGCCCCATACGGCCGAGAGCAGCTCCGTGCGGGTCAACGCCTCGCCGGCGTGTCCCGCCAGCTCCGACAACAGCGCCCATTCGCGGGCGGTGAGGATCTGCTCGGCGTCGCCGAGCACCAGGGCGTGCCGATTGGCGTCGAGCGTCAGCGGACCCAGCCGCCGGCGCGGCTCGTGTCCGCCGGAGCGACGGTGCAGCGACTCGAGACGAGCGGTCAGCTCGTCGAAGTCGAACGGCTTGACCAGGTAGTCGTCGGCTCCCGCGCGCAGGCCGGTGACGCGCTCACCGACGGTACCGCGCGCGGTCAACATCAGCACCGCCGTGTGCAGCCCGCGGTCGCGCCAGCTTCGCAGCAGGCTCACGCCGTCGATGTCGGGCAGGGCCCAGTCCAGCACGATGACGTCGTACGGAACGCCGAGCGCCTGGTCGAGCGCGGTCGCGCCGTCGGCGCAATGGTCGACCTGATGCCCCTCTTCGCGCAAACCGCGGTGCAGCAGCCGGGCCATCTTGGCCTCGTCTTCCACGAGGAGAATCCGCATGAGAGCCGAAGTCTAGCGCGTTGTCAGGGCGACTCCACGAACGTCCACAGCTCGTGGATGGCGATCGGTCTGAGCAGGGTGTGGTGCGCGATCCGGCGCCGCAGCCACGGCGCCGCCTCTGCCGCGGTAGCGCACACGAACACGCGACGCACGGCGGGCGCATGCTCGGTCAGCCAGGCTCCGACCAACTCCGCGGCCTCGGCGCCAAGTGAAAGCTCGAACACGAGCACATCCGGCGCGACGGCAAGGCACGCGGCGCCCACCTCGCGGGCATCGTGGACGAGGCGGACGGCGTGGCGGCGAAACGCCACCAGAGCGCCGATGGTCGCGGCCCGCTGGCGGTCCGCGTCGCAGACGAGCACACGTCGCCCGCTGGCATTGATCGCCGCGACCATACTCATTCATACCGAGCCGCAGCGCGTTCTTCCTGAGAGGAGATTGAGAAGATTCTCAGAAACCTCCGAACGCATCATCCCGGTTGCCTCGGTTCGGCAGCTGCCCTATCTTGAAGAGAGTAAGGGGAGTAGTTCCCGCCGCGTGGTGCGGCGGAGGGGCGATCGACACACCGGCCTTCGGGCCCGGTCCCCCACCTCGGCAGCGAGGCGAACGAGACCTTCGGACCAGATTTCGATCTGGCCGAGGTTTCGTTTGCCCAGTCGGCAGCGGCACCCGGCCACAAGGAGCCCTCGATGCCGATTCCGCCCCGCCACTCTTCCTCGAACGTGCGGCCATGATCGCTCCGCGCCTCTTTCTGACGGTGTTCGGAGTGATCTTCGTGGCGGAGCTCCCCGACAAGACGGCGCTCGCGGCGCTGGTGCTGGCGACGCGACACCGCGCGCTGCCGGTATTCCTCGGTGCGGCGCTGGCGCTGACCATTCAGAGCGTCGTCGCGGTCGCGGCCGGCTCGCTGCTGGCGAAGCTGCCGTCGACGGCCGTGCACATCGGATCGGGCGTGGTGTTTCTCGGATGCGCCGTGCTGATGTGGCTCCGCAAACCGGAGGCGTCCGACGACGACGCGGCGAACCCGCAACCCAAGGCGACCTTCTGGCGTGCGTTATGGACCGTCTTCGCCGTGGTGTTCATCGCCGAATGGGGCGACCTGACCCAAATCGGCACGGCCGCTCTGCAGGCGAAGTATCACGCGTGGCTGACGGTCATGCTGGCGTCGACGGCGGCGTTGTGGTGCGTGGCGGGGCTCGCGGTCTTCGTCGGCAACCGCGCCGGCCGACTGCTCGATCCGAAGGTGACGCAGAAAGTTGCGGCGGTCGTGTTCGCAGTGATCGGCGTCCTTCTGGTGACGCGCATCGTCTAGCGCCGTTCGACAGCGCCTAGCCGTAGGAGCCGACCACGGACATCTCCGTGACCACCGGCGGCTCGACGCACCGATCTTTGAGCGCCTGTTGAAAGGCCTTGAACGCGGGAAGGGTCACGAGCGGATTGTCCGCCGTCGACTCGACCGTCGCGATGTGGACGAACGTGACTCCGTCGGCGAGCCGGTAGGTCGCGTAACGAAGCCCCGCGGGGGCCTTTGCCCGCAGCTCCTCGAACACCGCGCGCACCAGCGCCTCGTTGGCGGATCCGTGCGCTTCGGACGTCTTGTACCGGACCATGATCGTTTTCATGTTCAGCGCACCTTCATTCGGTTGGTTTTGGAACTCTCATCGACGCCTGTTGCGGTTCGAACTGCAGCTCGGCAGCGACGTACGGGATATAGCGATAGTCACGGATGAGCGAGACGTGGTCTCCGTCGAACTCGACCAGGATGACGTAGTCGGGCCGCGAGGCGTCGCCGCGGAAAACGCCGACCACGTCGCGTCCCTCGGCGACGCCGAGAACGAAGCGCAGGTCGCGCTCCTGCGCATAGCGGCCGAAGTAGTACCCCACTTCCTTGCCCTGCCGCGCCGACTTCGACACGAGGTCGAGCCGGCACTCCTCGAGCAGCATCGCCTTGACGCCTTCCCAATCGCGCGCGTTGAACAGGCTCACGTAGCGCGCCAGCAGCGCGCGCTCCTCCGGCGAGGTCCCGGCGCGGTCGCGCCACGCCGTGAAGTCGGGCTGCGCTCGTGCGCGCAGATTGGCGCGCCCGCGCACCAGCGCCGCCTTGATCGCAGGCACCGTCGCGCCCGTCGCGGCCGCGATCTCCTCGAGCGAATGAGCGAGCACATCCTTGAGGATCACCGCGCTCCGTTGGCTGACCGGCAGCGCGACGAAGGTCGACAGCGCGGCGCGGATCACCTCGGGATCGGCGCCGGCGTCGGCGAGCGCGGTGTCCGGCAGGTCGGCCATCGGCTCGACGAAGCGCCGCTCGTAGCGCCGCAGAAAATCGATCGCCGTATTGTGCGCGATGCGGAACAGCCACGGCTTGAGCGGCGGCAGCTCCGGCTGCAGGCCGAGGGCATAGAACGCCTTGGCCAGCGCCTCTTGCACGACGTCCTCGCCGTCGATGGCGGAGCCGACCAGCCGCGCGCAATAGCGGTGCAGGTCGGGCCGCAGCTCGCCCACCAGCGCCAGGAATTGCTCGCGCGCGGCCGAGAGCTCGACGGGAACCGGAAGATTCGACATGGCAGCCTCGTTGAGAAGACGATCGAGCCCGGCCAAAGGATGCGGTGGCCCGGTCGATTTCTCGAACGAGCTTGCCCCGAACGCTGCCCGCTGCCTAGCCGACCGCCGTCGCGATGAGACCTCTTCCGTCCCGAGCTGATCGGTCTCGATCGTCAAGCGGGCTCGCCGATGCGATATAACCCTTGAAATGAGAGAGACCGAAGCAAACGTCCTGGCGCAGGTCGCCGAATCGGCGATGCTCGAAAAAGGTTTCCTGCCCCATCCGCCGGCGCCCGCGATCGCCGAGGCGGCCCGCGCGCAGGCGGTCGACTCGCCGCTCGCCGGCATGCGCGATCTGCGCGCCCTGCCGTGGACGTCGATCGACAATCCGGAATCGCAGGACCTCGATCAGATCGAAGTGGCCGAGGCCGTCGACGGCGGCACGCTCTTGCGGGTCGGCATCGCCGACGTCGATCACTTCGTCGCGGCGGGCTCCGCCGTCGATCAATACGCCGCCAACAACACCACCAGCGTCTACACCGGCGTGCGCACGTTCCCCATGCTGCCCGAGCGGCTCTCGTTCCACCTGAGCTCGCTTCTGCCGAACGAAGCTCGTCCCGCGATGATCATCGAGACGCTCATCCACGACGACGGCAGCATCTCGGACGCGGTCTCGTATCCCGCGCTCGTCGAGAACAAGGCCAAGCTCGACTATCCGTCGGTGTCGGCGTGGCTCGACGGTCACGCGCCGCCGCCGGGCGCGTTGGCGAAGGACGCCACCCTCCTTCAGCAGGTGCAGCTGCACGATCGGCTGGCGAAGATCCTCGGCGAGGCGCGCAAACGCGACGGCGCCATCGACGTCGACACCGGCGAGGTACGCCCGGTCATGGACGCCAGGGGCCAGGTCACCGGGCTGGTCGCGCATCACCAGGACCGCGCCGGGCGCGTCATCGAGGAGCTCATGATCGCCTCGAACCGCAGCGTCGCGCGCGCGCTCGACAAGGCGGGCGTGCCGTCGATCCGCCGCGTCGTCAAGCAGCCCGAGCGCTGGCAGCGCATCGTCGCCTACGCCGCCGAGCGCGGGTCGACGCTGCCGCCGGCGCCCAGCTCGCAGGCGCTCTCCGGCTTCATCGAGGAGATGCGGCGCACGCACGCCGACGAGTTCAGCGACATCTCGCTCGCGATCGTCAAGCTCATGGGGCGCGGCGAGTACATCGCGCATGCGCCCAACGAGCCCGACATCGGCCACTTCGGGCTGGCGACGATGGAGTACGCGCACTCGACCGCGCCCAACCGCCGCTATCCCGACCTCATCACGCAGCGCATCTTGAAGGCGCGCGCGCGCGGCGGGCAGCCGCCCTACGGCCGCGACGAGCTGGCCAAGATCGCCGCACGCTGTACGCAGATGGAGGCGCAGGCGGAGAAGGTCGAGCGCCGCGTCCAGAAGTCGGCAGCCGCGCAGCTGCTCGAGCACAAAGTGGGCACGCTCTTCTCGGGGATCATCACCGGCGCCGGCGACAAGGGCACGTTCGTGCGCGTGTTCGAGCCGACCGCCGAAGGCAAGGTGGTGCGCGGCTTCCAGGGGCTCACCGTCGGACAGAAGGTACAGGTGCGGCTGCTCGACGTCAGCGTGGCGAAGGGCTTCATCGACTTCGAGCGCGTCACGCCGGGCCGCTGAGATGAGCGACCCGAGCGAACGATCCGACGCGCTGGTGGTCTTCGGCGCGACGGGAGATCTCGCCTTCAAGCAGATCTTTCCCGCGCTGCAGGCGCTGGCGAAGAAGGGGCACCTCGGCATCCCCGTCGTCGGAGTGGCCAAGGAGCCGTGGAGCGTCGCCGAGCTGGCCAAGCGCGCCACCGAGAGCGTGACGGCAGCGTCACCGAAGACGACCACGCTCGACCAGCGGCTGACCGGGAAGCTGCGTTACGTCGGCGGCGACTATCGCGACGAGGCGACCTTCATCGCGCTCAAAGAGGCGCTGACCGGCGCGCGCGCCCCGCTCTTCTATCTGGCGATCCCGACGAGCATGTTCACCGTCGTCGTCGCCGGCCTCGAGCGCGTCGGGCTCACCAAGGGTGCGCGCGTGGTCGTGGAGAAGCCTTTCGGCCGCGATCTGGCCTCGGCGCGAACGCTCAATCGCGCGCTCGAGGCGGCCTTTCCCGAGGCTGCGATCTTCCGAATCGATCACTTCCTCGGTAAGGAGCCGGTGCAGAACCTGCTCTATTTCCGCTTCGCCAACTCTTGCCTCGAGCCGCTGTGGAATCGCGATCACATCGAGCGCGTGGAGATCACGATGGCAGAGTCGTTCGGCGTCAAGGGGCGCGGCTCGTTCTACGAGGAGGCGGGCGCGATCCGCGACGTGATCCAGAATCACCTCTTGCAGGTGACGGCGCAGCTGGCGATGGATCCGCCCGCGGCCGAGGAGTCGGTGCGTGTCGAGAGCGCCCGCGTGCTCGCCGCCATCACGCCGCTCGGGCCGGGCGACGTGGTACGCGGACAGTTCCGCGGCTACAAGAGCGAGCCGGGCGTCGATCCCGCGTCGAAGGTCGAGACCTACGCGGCGGTGCGGCTGCACATCGATACCTGGCGCTGGGCGGGCGTACCGTTCTACATCCGCGCCGGCAAGTGTCTGCCGACGACGGCGACCGAGGTCTTCGTCACCCTCAAGCGTCCGCCGCGCTCGGTCTTCGGCGAGCCGCTCCAGGCGCTGCACAACTATGTGCGCTTCCGGCTGGGACCGAAGGTCGTCATCGCGCTCGGCATGCGCGCCAAGAAGCCGGGCGAGGCGATGGTGGGCCATCCCGTCGAGCTCTTGGCATCGGAGAGCCAGGGGTCCCTGCTCGCCTACGAGCGGCTGCTCGGCGACGCCATGCGCGGCGATCAGTCGCTGTTCGCGAGCGAGGCGATGGTCGAGGCGGAGTGGCGCGTCGTCGACGGAGTGGTGCGCGCGACGGGCGAGCCGATCGAGTACGAGCCGGGGTCGTGGGGGCCGCCGACCGACGGATTGTTGCCCGGCGCGTGGCACGATCCGACCGACTGACGTAGCGCGCTGCCGGTAGACGTAGCGAAGCTCCCGACAGGTCGCAAATCGCTCGCCCGGCGACGAGAATGCCCGCGTCATGACCGCCACGAAGAGCGTCGCTGCTGATATGATGCGGCGATGAGAATACTGCGAACCCTTAGCTGGGCCCTTCTGGTGCTCGGCTGCTCCAACAGTCCCGCGACCTCGCCTCCCGATATGGCCATGCTCCCGCCGCCGCCACCGCCCGCGCTCTTGCAGGCCTGCACCGACGCCATCGCCGACGTCTACACCTTGCCCGCCGGGCTGCCGGCATACGACTCGACCCATCGCGGCGACGTCATCCGCTGCGCCTACGACAAGTACCTCTCCGCCGCCGAGATCAACAAGCAGATGAGCGCCTACGGCTACACCGGCGCGACGCTGCCCTCGGGCGCCTGGCTCTTCCGCATCGCCTATCGCACCGAGCGCATCGCGGCCGCCGGCGGAACCGCGGTGCCCGAAGGCACCTCGAGCGGCATCCTGCTCGTGCCCGACCATCCGCGCGCCGGCGGTCCGCTCGTCGTCTTCGCGCACGCGTCGGTCGGCATCGCGCCGCCCTGCGCGCCGTCGCAGCTCGATCTCGTGGCGGCCGTGGCCGGCGATGACCACCGCGGCGCGGTCCTCGGCCTGGCCGGCTATGGCTGGCTCCTCATGGTTCCCGACTACGCCGGCTTCGGCTACGGCGACGCGCCCGGCTGGTCGCTCGCCGAAGACGAGGCGCACGGCGTGCTCGACTCCACCCGCGCGGCCAAGCAGCTGGTCCCGGCGCTGCCGTCGCAGGTCGTCTTCGTCGGCCACTCGCAGGGCGGACACGCCGCCCTGTCGGCGCAGTCGTACGCCAAGAGCTACGGCATGCAGGGCGAGCTCATCGGCGTCGCCGCCTACGCACCGCTGTGGCTGAGCGCGTACGCCTGGGCCGGCATCATCGATCCGCTCGCGATGTTCAAGACCTCCGACTCCGGCTACGCCATCATGTACACCCTCGACTATTTCTACTCGCACGGCGAGGTGTACGACGGGCCCGGCGGCGGCCTTGCGATGATCCAGCCGGCCAAGCGCGACGCGGTGCGCTCCTTCCTCATGGGTCAGTGCTCGCCCAATCCGCCGCCTGGTGTCGACATCAGCACGCTCGGCGCCGCGCCGTCGGACTTCTTCGAGCCGAGCTTCATCAGCTCCATCGGCGGGTGCGGCACCGGCTTTGGCTCGTGCGACGACGCCACCGCGATGACCTGGACCGCGCGCTTCGTCGCCGACCGCCCGCACATCGATCCCAGCGGCCCACCGGTGCTGATCTTCGACGGCGGCAAGGACTCCAACTTCCCGCCGGCGCGCGCGCAGTGCATGTTCGACAAGATCGCCGCCGATCTCGCGCTTACGCCGTCACCGACGACGACGATCCGCACCTGCTTCGACGCGGACGCGCAGCACTTCGACATCATGCGGCGCGACGTCGACTACGCCAATCAGTGGATCGCGGCGCGCGCCGGCATCGGACCCGAGCCGATGGCGTGCGCCCCCTTCCCGACCGGCCTGACCTGCCAGACCCCGCCGCCCAACCTCTAAGCATGCGGTGACACCGCCGCCCTCCCGCGGCCTCTACTCCCCAGCTCATGCGATGGCGCTTACGGGCTTTCCACTAGTTGGCGCTGGTCCTGAATTTGCTGACAGTTGGGCACATGGAGCGCGGCAACAAGCTCTGGCTGCTGGCGGCGACGATCATCGTCGCCTCGAACCTGGTCGACGCGACGCTCACCCTCTGTGCGGTCGAGTTCGGCGACGCCGTCGAGGCCAATCCCCTGATGGACGCGCTGCTCTCGCACGGCGTGCTGCAGTTCGTAATCGTCAAGCATCTGTTGGTTTCGCTTGGCGTAATCCTGTTGTGGCGCTTTCGCGAGCGGCCGCTGGCGGTGTGCGGCACATGGCTCATCCTGCCGGTCTACCCAGCGCTCGTGTTCTACGAGCTCACTCATTGCTTTGCGTAGGGTGCCGCGCGGTGGCGGCGGAGACGGTTAGTTGACGACGAGGGTGAGCGGAAGCGTGCCGGTGAGCGCGCCCGAGGTGCCGGTCAGCTGGAGCGGGTAGGTCCCGGGCGGCGTGGGCGCCGGCGGGATCGCCAGATCCGGTGCGCTGCCGAGGTCGGGAGTGTCGCTCATGTCGACCTCGCCGCCGTTCGCCAGATCGCGATTGTTCGGCGACGCCGACGAGCCGCAGGCCGCGACCGTCACGAGACCGCCGAGGAGCATGAGCCCGACAAGCGCGCCGAGCGGACGACGCAGCGACCGACGCTTCGCCGTTGCGAGCCCCGCCAGACCGAGCGCCATGGCCAAGAGCGGCACCATGGGAGCCAACGGCGGCGCCGGCGACGAGCTGCGCGACAAGAAGCCGCCGCTGGTGCTCATCGCAGTCGTCGTCACTTCGACAGTGACGCTGCCCGTCCTGGTCCCTGCCGGCAGCGTCGCCGGCGTGAACCGGCAGCTGGCACCTGGCGGCAGACCGCTGCACGCGAACGCGATCGGTGCCGAGGTGAGGCCCGTGACCGCGACCGCGACCGAATAGCTCGCCGTGTCGCCGGCGGTCACCTGCTGGCTTGGCGCCGTCGACGACAACGCGAGCGCCGGCACCAGATCGAGGCGGTTGTTGCCGAACGACAGGATGGCGCCGCCGCCGCTCGACGCGATGGGCGACGTGCCGTTCGCGGTCGCCAGCACCTTCGACATGCGCACCACCGCGGTGCCTGCCGCCGCGGTCGCGCGCACGCCCACGTCGTTCTGCGTGACCGCGACCTCTTCGAGGTTGATCTCGCTTACGCCGCCGCCGGCGCCGACCTCTGCCGAGATGCCGGCCGTGACGTTGCGCGACGCATCGCAGTCGTAGAGCGCGACGCGGGCGCCGGCGACGGCGCGCACGCCGACGTCGTTGCCCTCGCTGCGGCTGCCGGCCATGGTCGCCGTCGCGGTGCCGCCCGACGAGCCGACCAGGACCCCGGCGCCGCCGTTACCCTTGACGTCGACGCCGGTGAGCATGAGCTGCCCGCCCGCCGGCGGCGTGAAGACGATGCCGTCCTGGAACCCGAAGACGTAGGAGTCCTCGAGGTGCAGCCCGGCGCCGCTGTTGAACACGACGCCGCCGGCGGAGCCGTTGCCGCGGATCGAGAGCCCGCGAATCACGACGACGTCGGTGGGACCGGCGTCGATGGTGACACTGGAGACCCCGGCGCCCTCGATGCCGCCGCCGGCGGCGCGGCCGTCGATGGTGATGGCGCCGGTCAAGGAGACCGGACCGAAGTCGCCGGCGTCGAGGGCATCGACCTCGCCACCGACGACGGTGTTGGCGATGGCCACCGCGAACGTCGCGCACGGGGCGGTACGACTGCATGGATTGGCATCGTCACCGACGGCGGAGACCCACGTGCGCAACACTTCCTGCGCCTGGGCGGCACCGCTGGCGCTCACCACGAGCGCCACGAAAAGACCGAGCGTCGTGCGCATCGGCGTCACTGCTGGGGCAGCGTCGTCGCCGGCGCTCCGTTGGTGCCGTTGCCCGCTGCGACGCGGTTGTTGCCGAACGAGGTGACCTTGACGCCCGCCAGGCCCGTCGTGTTGTGGCCGACCATCACCTCCGACAGGCGCACGGTCGAGTCGCCCTGCACGCCGACGCCGTTGGTGGTGACGAGGCCATGGTCCATGTTCACTTCGGAGGTGCCCTCGGCGCGGATGCCGTAGCCGCTGTTGCCCGCGAAGACGCTGTCGTGCACGGTCACGCGCGCGGTCTCGGTCGTGTGCAGCCCGGTCGCGTCGTTGAAGAAGTAGCTCTTGGCCACGACGGCTTGCGGGCTGCCCGCACCACCGACGGTGAGCCCGCCGCCGGAGTTGCCGCTGGCAGTGACCCGTTTGACGAACAGGTTGGCCGCTACGCCAGCCGCGGGATGAAAGTCGATCGCGCCCTGCGTGAAGCCGGAGATGAGGCAGTCCTCGACGTGGACGGTGCCTCCCGCGAGGTACTTCACGCCGATGAGGCCGTTGTTGGGCGCCGTGATGCTGAGGCCGCGCAACGTGACGACGTCGGTGGCGCCGGCGTTGATGATGATGCCGTTGGTGCCGCTGACGAGCACACCCGCCATGACGTTGTGGGCGTCGATGGTCAACGCCTTGGTGATGGTGACCGCGCCGAAGCCGCCCGAATCGATGGCGTTGATCTCGCCGCCCGCCGCCGTCTTGCTGATGGCGCCCGCGAACGTCTTGCACGGCGCCGTGCGGCTGCACGGATTGACGTCGTCACCGACGCCGGAGACCCAGGTGCGCGTCGCTTGTGCGAGCGCCGTCGAGCCCGCGAGCGTCAGTCCGACGCCGACGAGGATACTGAACATGACCGTGGTGCGAGAGCGCATTCCGCCTCCGAGTACTTCGCTGGGTTGTGGATGGGTGAGCCCGGATGCGGCTGATCAGCAGCCGCGGGGCGGTGTCATTGTAGAGATCTTTTGTCGATCTCCGAATGACCATCGACCGGCCGGCGAAAAACTTGAAGGTGATGTGTGCGTGGCGCGCTCTACGTACGAGGCGCACATGTCGTCAGGCGAGCTACGGCGACGGCAGCCGGACGCTGATGCGATTGCGGTAGACGCCGGCCGCGTAGCCGACGCTCTGCGTGCCGCGGCCGATGCTGGTCGCCGCCAGGCTGAGCGAAATCAGCGCCGGCGAGCTCTCGGGATCGCCGCCGCGCATGAGCTCGATGGCGTTGACCGGGATTCCGGAGCCCGCCGCCGGCGACAGCTGCGTCGACGCCTGGGCGGCCCAGTCGTCTAGCGTGACGATGAACACCGGCTTGTCGCCGTCGTAGATGGTGAGGATCAACGGATCGCCCCGCTTCAGCGGTCCGGCCGCGATCTCGGTGAACGGCCCGCGCTGACGCTGACTGGCCTGCATGACATGGAAGGTCGCGCGCTCGTCGAGGTACGCGAAGCGCGCCGCCGCCGTCACCGGCATGACCTCGATGCGCGTCTGCGGCACCGGCGAGAACGACACCGACAGCTTCTGGTGCCCCTGGATGGTCAGCTCGCTGAAGCTGTTGACGTGCGAGAAGACCGGACGTGCGAGGCGCGAGCGCGCCTCGAGCTGAAGGGCACCGTCGCGGCTGCCGACGTCGAGGACGCTCGCATCCTCGTCTTTGTAGAAGAGGCTCCAGCGCGCGCCGTCGTGGACCTTCGAAACCAGCGTTCGCGTGGTCGCTACGTTGAGCTCGGCGGGAGCGAGCGCCGTCCAGCAGCGATCCGGCGAGCGGCTCGTGAACGAGAGCAGCGGCTGCACGTTCAACACCAGCTTGTCGCGGCGCACGACGAGGCGACCCTCGGCGGGGTGGACCTGCGCGTCCTTGGTCAGCCGGATCATCTTGTGGTCGCTCGTGCCCGCCGGTGCCGCGCCGAACGGAGCGCCGGCCGCTACGGTCGCCGGATCGGCTGAACGCTGGGATCCAGGCAGGGTCCAGCCGGCGATCGCGGCCGGCAGGACGATCAACGGAACCAGCCACACGGCGGGGACGCGCCAGCGGAAGCGGTTGACCCACAGGCCCGCCAGGATCGCGCCGCCGATGAACGCGGTCTGCCACGACGACCGGAAGCTCTCTTCGAAGACGATGCGCGACGACACGCCGAACGTCATCCAGAAGATCGGGATGGCCGCGAGCGTCGGCGGCAAGAGCGCCTCGCCGAAGCGTCCGCGGGCCAGCAGCGCCGTCAGCATGAGCGCGATTACGACGAGCGGCGCGACCTCGTTGACCCAGTACTCGGTCGACGAGCCCGGGAACCCGCCGGGCATGAGCCACCACCACACTGCCGCCGCGCCGGTGTGGACCGCGAGCAGCGTCAACCAGACGATTTGCACCATTCGCTCACGGTCATCTTACCTCGGCGGCGCGCGGGCGGGCCGCGTCATCGTCCGACTCGACGACGTACGGTTGACACCATACCAACCGGTCGGTATGGTTCACGGCGACGGGTCGGTGGAGGCGGAGATGGCGCGCGCGCAGCAGCACGAATCGAAGACGAGGCTCCTCGATGCCGCGATGCACGTGATCCGCGCCAAGGGCTACGAGGCCACCACCGTCGACGACATCTGCTCGGCGGCGGGCCTCACCAAGGGCGGCTTCTTCCACCACTTCGAGAGCAAGGAGGCGCTGGCGCTCGCCGCCGCCGACCACTTCGGCGACATGGCTGCGCGCCACTTCGCCGCCGCGTCCTACCACGCCGCGGCCGACCCGCTCGACCGGCTGCTCGGCTACGTCGACCTTCGCACCGCCATGATCGCCGGCGAGCTGCCCGACTTCACCTGCCTCCTCGGCACCATGGTGCAGGAGGTTTACGAGACGCATCCCGCCATCCGTGCAGCTTGCGACCGCCACATCAGCGAGCACGCCGCGACGATTGCCAAGGACATCAGCGAGGCCAAGCGCCGCTACGCGCCGAAAGCGCGGTGGAGCGCCGACAGCCTGGCGCTGTTCACGCAGGCGGCGATTCAGGGCGCCTTCGTCCTCGCCAAAGCACGACACGAACCCGCAATCGCGGCCGGGTGCCTCGCGCACCTCCGCCGTTATCTGGAAACGCTGTTCGCCGACAAATGAGGAGCCCAGCCATGCAAAAGATCATCCCGTTCCTGTGGTTCGACGGCAACGCCGAAGCGGCCATGAACCACTACGTCTCCATCTTCAAGAATTCGAAGGTCCTGTCGGTCAATCGCTACGGCAAGGGCGCGCCGCAGCCGGAAGGGACCGTCATGGTCGCGAAGTTTCAGCTCGAGGGGCAGGAATTCATGGCGCTCAACGGCGGCCCCATGTTCAAGCTCACCGAAGCCATCTCGCTCTATGTGAACTGCGAGACACAGCTCGAGGTCGACGATCTGTGGGAGCGGCTGTCGGCAGGCGGCGAAAAGGGTCGATGTGGCTGGCTCAAGGACAAGTTCGGGCTGTCGTGGCAGATCATCCCGACCGCGCTCGGCGAGCTCCTCGGCGACAAGGATCCCGAGAAGGCCTCGCGCGCGATGCAGGCGATGCTCAAGATGAGCAAGATCGACGTCGCCGAGCTGAGGCGGTCGCAAACGGGCGCGTAGTCGCATCGCCGCGCGAACGACCTACGTTAGCTGTACATGCGACGAATCTTGCTGACCGGCGCGACCGGGTTCGTCGGCCAGGCCGTGCAGCCGGCGCTGGTTGCCGCCGGCTGGCAGGTGCGTCACACGACGCGCGACGCGGCGCGGGCGCGTGCCCGCTGGCCGAGCCGCGATTGGGTCGAGGGCGACATCGGCGACGAGGCGGCGTGCGCGCGCATGCTCGACGGCTGTGAGAGCGCGCTCTACCTCGTGCACGGCATGGGCGAAGGGCGCGGTTTTCACGCACGCGAGGTGGAGTCGGCGCGCGGCTTCGCGCGGGCGGCGGCGCATGCGGGGCTGCGTCGGGTGGTCTACCTCGGCGGCGTCGCGCCCGCGGCCGGCGCGTCGGAGCACCTGCAGAGTCGCGTCGAGGTCGGCGCCGAGCTTCGCGCCGGCGCGGTGCCGACGGTCGAGCTGCGCGCGAGCATGATCATCGGCCACGGCAGCCTGAGCTGGCTCATCGTGCGCGATCTGGCGGCGCGGCTGCCGGTGATGGTGCTGCCGCGCTGGCTCGAGTCGCGCACGCAGCCGGTGGCGATCGCCGACGTGGTGCTGGCGTTGGTGCGCGCGCTCGACCTGCCGCTCACCGAGAGCGCCTGGTTCGACGTGCCGGGCCCCGAGCTGCTCTCGGGCCGCGACATCCTCGTCGAGACCGCGCGCATGCTCGGACTGCGCCGGCCGCGCATGCTCGAGGTGCCGCTCTTGACGCCGCGCCTGTCGTCGCTGTGGGTGCGCTTCGTGACCCGCGCGAGGTGGTCGGTCGCGCGCGAGGTCGTCGTCGGGCTGACGCACGATCTCGTCGCCGCCGACGATCGCTTCTGGCGGCTGATCGACCACCACGAAGAGCGGCTGTCGTTCGTCGAGGCGGCGCGCCGCGCCATCGCCGACGAGCGGCGCGAGGCACCCATCGGGGGCGCCTGGGGCCGCGTCGAGCGCGCGCTGGCCGCCACGACCTCCGAAGTCTCGGCGTGAAGCGCGCGCCCCCGACAGCGACGGCGACGGCGACGGCGACGACGCCGGCGAAGCTCCGACGCGGCGATGTGCTGGCGCTGGTGTTCGCGCTCGCCTGGGCGGGCGGCGCGCTCCTCGCCAGCCGCGTCGGCATGTGGCACGGCGTCGGCGCGGTCGCGCTCTTGCTCGGCGTGGCGGCGCTGGCGCTCGACGGGCGGCGGCTGGCTGCGCTGTTACGGCCGCGAGCCGTGCAGCTCGCCATCGGCGTCGTCGCCGGCGCGCTGATGGCCGGTGCGACCTACGTGCTCTATCCGCCGGTCGCGCGCGCGCTGCCGGGGATCGCGACCGAGACGGAGCGGCTCTACTCCGCCTTCGGCGCGCTGTCGCCGTCGCTGTCGGCGCTGGCGCTGGCACCCGTCATCCTCGGCGAAGAGCTGGTCTGGCGCGGCATCGTACAGGACGCGTTGACCCGCCGCTTCGGCACCGCCGCCGGCGTCGTCGTGGCCGCGACGCTCTATGCGGTTGCGCACGCGCCGGTCGGCTCCATGCTGCTGGTAGCGACGGCGCTGGCGTGCGGCCTCGTGTGGGGCGCGCTGCGCGCCGTCACCGGCAACCTGGTCGCCACGCTGGTTTCGCACTTGCTCTGGGACACGCTGGTGCTGCTCCTCGTTCCGCTGGCGCGGCCGCCGGGCTGAAACCAGGAGCGGTCGAGCGGTCCCTAGCGCAGCGACGAATGCGCGCCTGTCGACGACCGGGCCTTCACCTCTGCTTCGATGTACGCCATGAGCGCGTCACCGAGCGCCTCGGGCGCGAGGCAGTAGTCGGAAACCGGGCGGGCGTTTCGAGGCATCTCGGAAAAGCGCGCCGTTTCGGGATCCTGTACGAAGGTCGCACCGCCGCTGCTCCTGATCGCCTGGAGGCCGCGCGATCCATCGGACCCGTTGCCGGAGAGGATGACGCCCGCGGCTCCACGACCGAGCGCGCTCAGCGACTCGAACAGGCGATCGATCGTCCAGCGCGGAACGGTCGGCGGCAGGGTCGCCAGCCGCAAGCGGCCCTCGTCGGTGAGGGTGAGCATGAATGCGGGCGGGATGACGTAGATGCAGTTCTTCTGCACGGTCTGGCCATTGGTCGCCGTCACCACCGACATCGCAGTGGCGCGCGAGAGGATGGCGACGAGGTGGCTCTCCTTGGTCGGCAACAGGTGCATCACGACGACGAAGGCGGTGGTGTCGAGCGTGAATCGGCTCAGCAACAGCTGCAACGCCTCGATGCCGCCCGCCGACGCGCCGATGCCCACCACGTGCGAAGGCGCATCTTCTTCCGACCGCCGCGTCATGAGCCCATCCGAACGCGGATCTCGTCCATCGTGATCACCTCGTCTGGCCGGCAGAGCGCCGTGACGAACCTGAACGTACCGCGGATGCCTTCGGAAGCTCAACCGTGAACACGCAACCCTTGCCGGCGACGCTGCGCGCCTGCAGCTCGCCGCCGTTGGCTTCGACACCGCGACGGCTGATGGCCAGCCCCAGACCGAGACCCGATCGATCGGCGCTCTGTTGCTCGAACGGAACGAACAGATCCTCGATCTTGTCGGTGGCCAGCCCGCCACACTCGTCCTCCACCTCGATGAGAATGCGATCTCCCGATCCGTCCACTCGCAAGGAGACAAGGCCGCCGTCTCGCGTGAACTTGATGGCGTTGCTGAGGAGGTTCGACACCGCCGAGGCCAGGATGTGTCGGTCGGCCTCGACGACGAGATCGTAATCGACGAGCATGACGTTGAGCTGGACGCCGCGCGCGTTCGCCTCCATCGCCGCCGCCACCTGAAGCTCCTCGACGAACTCGGAGAGCGGGATTTTCTCGCGCATCACCACGATGCCGGCGGCCAGTCGCACCTGGGCGAGCGAGCGGTCGACCAGATCGCGCAGCGTTTTCATGCTGCGATCGAAGACGGCGCCGGTGGCACCGCCGAAGCCGACGTCGCCCTTCTTGATGGCGTTGATCGCCAGGCTGGCCGTGTTGAGCGCGTTGCGCAGCTCGTGGGCGAACACTCCGAGCCGCTCGTTGTTGGCCCGCTCGACGTCGCCCGAGATGCGCAGGTCACGCTGCCGGCTGTACTCCGTCACGGCAGCGGCGATGGCGCTGTCCAGGCAGCGATTGAGCGTACGGAACTCGTCGGTCGTGACCGGCGCCTTTCGCTCCAACGCCAGCTCGGTCACGGATTGACAGAGATCTCCATAGTCGTGAACCACCTGGTCGACGGTGAAGCCCCTGCCGAGGAGCTCGTTGCCGTGCTTGGTCGCGCTGGTGCTCATTTCCGACGGCGCGGGGGGGTCCGAGGCGGGATCCGGCGAACCCGAAATACGGCCGCGCTCCGAGGCTCCGGCGACCTGCTCGCTAATGCCGAGCGTCATTCGCTCCTCGACTTGCAGCGTTCTGATGAGCTGCTCGAGAAACTGCGGCACGCCGTGGTCGAGCTCCATGTCGGTCGGACGCGGCACGCGGCGCTTCGCGACTTTGGCGCGGCAGCGGGTTACCAGCTCGTCGCGATGATCAGTCAGGAATTCATGCAACATCGTTTTGAACACCTCCGAGTCCCGTCGCCATTGGATCCAGGCCCTTCGTCAGCGAGCCGACAATTTCGATGAGCTTCGCCATCTCGAACGGCTTGCTCAAGAAGGCGTCGACGCCGGCGGCGAGTGCCCGCTCTTCGGCGTCGGGACACGAGGACACCAGCACGATGCGGATATGGCTCGTGGCAGGATCGGTTCTAAGCAGGCGCGCAAGCTCGTCACCCGTCAGTCCCGCGCCGATGTGAAGGTCGAGGATGGCGAGGTTCGGCTGATACCGCTCCGCGAAGCCGAGGGCGTCATCGGCGCTCAACAGGTACGAAACCTCGAAGCCGAGTTGCGTGAATACTGCCTGGACGGTCTCGCAATAGTCGCCATCGTCGTCGACGAGCAAAATGCGACCCATCGCCACCCTCTGCCCGACCCGTTGGATGGTCGCTGACCGGCCCGGTATCTGGCAGGGGTCACCGCTTGTCAAGGGACGAGCAACTATGCCGAGGCCTTGGGCCGGCGTACACAGTGCACCCGACACCTCGTAATCTAACGACGCGCAGCCAATGAGCAAGTGAGCGGCGCAATTATTCGCGTTCCGAGTGTGCCGCTGTCACTCTTCTACGAATGCTTTCAAGCGGCTGAGCGCGTCGTCCCATTGCCGCGAGATGCGCTCGAGCGAGTGGCGCGCGGCTTCGAGCCGCTGCCGCTTCAGCCGCCAGACGCGCGGTCGGCCTCGCGTTCCCTCGACGAGGCCGGCGTCGGCGAGCGCGTGCAGATGCTTGGTCACCGCCTGGCGCGTGATGCCGGCCCCCATACCGAGGCGCACGGTCGAGAGCGGTCCGTCGTTGCAGAGGCGGGCGACCAGCATGAGGCGCGTCTGGTCTCCGAGCGCGGCGAAGACCGGCGCGGCGTCGGCGAGCCATGCGGCCGCACCGCTACTCCGCTGCGACATGTCGCCCGAGATTCCCCATCTGCGCGGTCCAGCCGCCGTCGTTCATGCGGAACGCCTCGTCGCGACGTGACGGAGGCAGCGCTTCGAAGCCCGACTCGACCACGGTGACGAGCGTGTCACCCGCCTCCTCTTCGAGCCGAATCTCGACGAGGGTGGCCGGCTCGGACGAATAGTCGACGGCCGGATCGACGGCGTAGGGATGCCAGCGGAACGAGAAGAGCCGCTCGGGCTCGATGCGCTCGACGATCACCTCCATCGTCAGGTGCTCGTAGCCGGGTTGGGTGATGCGCCCGCGGATGGCCCGCTTTTCCGCGAATGCTCCCTCGAGCTCGACGCGAAACCACTTGCCGAACTCCTGGGCATCGCTGACGGCGCGCCACACGCGCGACCGCGGCGCCCGCAGCACGACCCGCTTTTCGATCCGATCGGTGTCGCTCATTAGCAACCTCCTGGTTTCTGATTAGTAGGAGCTTGCCACGGTCAACGCAACCATTTAGTTTCTCTATTTGGACCACCCTCTCCGTAGCGAGGACCTCGCCGATCTGACGCGCCAGGGGCGCAGCGACGAGCTATCGGTGTCCGGCCTACGCGAGCACGGGACCGTCGACGAGCTAGGCGGAGAGCGCGGCTTCGTTCGCGTGACGGAAGATCTTGTAGTGCAGCCGCAGCACCGGCAGCCCGAGGAACTTGACGGAATGGTCGCAGCGCAAGACGCCGTGGTCATCGACGTAGACGTGAAAGCGCTCTTTGAGCGACTTGATGTGCCACACGTGGACGCGATCGCGCGCGCGCGCCTGCATGCGATAGAAGCCGGAGTCGCCGAAGCGCGCGCCGCTCGAGTCGAGGATGAGCGAGCCGCCGGCGCCCAGCTCGGGGCGCAAGATGACCGTCGCGTTGCCGCGCGGCATGGGAAACACGACCTTGACGCACGGGCCGGGCGCGTCGGGAGCGCGCTCGGTCATGTAGAAACCCGTGTACAGCACGTGGCGCTGGTACGCGAGGGTGCGGAACCAGCCGGTATAGCGCACGCTGCCGTCGGGGCGGCGCAGCGAGATGATCTCGCTGACCATGCCGTGCGCGGTCTCGAGCGGCGACAGGGGGAAGTTGAGCTGGTCCACCTGCCGGCAGATTGTCTTTACCAGGAGGTACATCGCGATGTTGGAGGGGAAGTAGGTCTGGCTCCAGACGTCCATCGCGAACGCGGTGGTGTGCTCGTAGAACTCGCGGACGAGCGGGTGCGTCTTCGAGGGATCGAAGCTGTCGGAGCGCAGCGCCTCGAAGCTCGGCACGAGGCCGCTGTTGCGCGAGTCGCGCTCGACGGTGAGCCCTTCGGCGGCGGCGACGTCGCGATAGGGCGCGTCACCGATGACGTCGCCCCCCATCGGGCCGACGAGCCAGTCGATGTCGGGACGGCGATAGGTCCGTCCGAAGAGCCAGACCAGGGCGTAGATGAACCAGGCGCCGGCCGTCCCGACGATAGACGCAATCCACCCCACCCGCCGCCGCTCCATCGCCCGCCGCTCCATGGCGCGTAACCGTAGCACGCGGGTAGGCGCGCGGCCGTGATACAATGAGGCTCGGGGGTGTTTTGCATGCGTATCATCTTCGCGGTCGGCTGCCTGCTCGTCGCTGTGGGCTGCAATCCGTTCGCGCCGATCGACAAGGGGCCGTACGACAACTATTGCCCGGCGGCGCCGTCCAGGGAGCACTACTGCGGACTGTGCGCGTCGACGTCGATCTGCGGCTATTGCCCCGACAGCGCCAACGGCGGATCGACCTGCCCGGCCGATCCGTGCGGATCGAAGTGCGACTCGTCGGCGGGCGGCGGCGCGGGCGGCGGCG
>JAQBQH010000025.1 GCA_028287105.1 Myxococcales bacterium | reverse complement strand
AAAGGACCCGCGTCGCGCGCAGCGCGACATCAGCGGGTCCGCTGGAGGAGCACGCCGCGCAGCGGCGACTGCGACGGCTTCCGACGCCGGCAGCGCGCCTTGCTACCTCCGCGACCCCAGCCGTCTTTTCGCCTAACTGCTCTTCGCGAGGTCATCCGTCGATCTCGTCCTCACGCGGCTGCGCGCCGCGAGAGACCAGCCGCCCCTTTTGCTGGATCTCGGCGATGACCTCGTCGAGCTTTCCCAGAATCGCGCGGTTGCGATCTTGCCGGTGCGCGCCGAGGTTCCTGGCGTACTCGGGGGCCCGCTCTAGGAAGCGCGCGATCGCCTGCTCCGAGAGCTCGCGGTGATATTCGCCGTAGCCGAGCTTCTGCAGATAGAGCGCGTTCAGCGTCTGCTCGAACTGCCCCTTGAGCGGCACCGTCAACATCGGCTTACCGAGATAGACCGCCTCGCCCATGAGCGAGAAGCCGCCGCCGGCCAGGACGGCGCGGCAGGTGGCGAGGTCGCGCACGAAGCCCTCTTCGGAGAATCCCTTGAGCGTGACGTTGCCGAGCTTCTCGTCGCGCTTGAGCCCGTAGACGTAAAACTCGCCGGGCAAGCGTTGCAGCGTCGGCACCAGATCGTGAAACGTGTCCGAGGTCTGATAAACGAGGACGTGATCACCCGCGCTCGGTGTCGCGTCGAGCACCGCGTCGCGCAGGATGGGCGGAAAGAGACTGGTGCGCTCTTTTCTGAGCGGCGGGAAGAAGAAGGTGGTGATGAGGTAGTGATCGCAGTGCGGCAGCTTCGCCTTGACGATCGACTTCGCCACCTTGAAGCTGCCCTCCTCGTCCGCCGGAATCTCGACGTCGATCTCGCAGCGGTTGATGATCTGCATGTTGTCGATGCTGATGACGGGCAGGTCGTGCTTCTTGGCGTAGAGGTAGGCGAACGACTCGAAGTCGCTGACCACGAGCTGCGGGCGAAATCCCTCCGAGAGGCGCGTCATGGTCTCGAAGTTCGCGGCGAACGACGGCAGCTTCTTCATGAAGTCGAGCGCGGTGCGCCGCCGCTGCACGGCGTTGTCCTCGTAGACCATGTTGAGGCCGGCGATCTCGTGCACCTCCAGTAGCGGGAACGACTTGCGCAGAAAGGCGTGCGCCCGGCCCGAGACCGCGATCTGCACGTCATGGTGGGCGACGAGGTGCTTCAAGATCACCATCGAGCGCGTCGCGTGCCCCATGCCCTCGCCCACGACGCCGTAGAGGATGCGCATGCGCGAAGTCTAGCCGATCCAGCGCTCCAGGCGGGCCGCCGCGCGTGCACCGTGCGCCGTCGCACGCAGCCGCCGCGACTGCTCGCCGGTGATCTCGATGCGGATCTCGAGCCGCTCGGCCGGCTGCTCGTCGGGAAAGCGATCGAACCACTCGACGACGGCGACCCCGTCGCCGCCGAGATATTCCTGGAAGCCCAACTCGAACAGCTCGTCGGCGTGGACGAGCCGGTACAGGTCGATGTGATAGAGCGGCACGCGACCCGGATGCTCGTTGACGATGGTGAAGGTGGGGCTGGCGACGCGCGCCGAGGTGACGTCGAGGCCGCGGGCGACGCCCTGCACGAAGGCGGTCTTGCCGGCGCCGAGGTCGCCGAGGAGCGCGACGACATCGCCCGCTTCGAGCAGGCGGCCGAGGCGCTCGCCGAGCGTCTGCGTCGCCGCCGGCGAATCGCTCTCGAGCGTCGCGGCGCTGGTCACGACGGCCGCGCGCGCACCACGGCGCCGACGGTCCGCCACAGGTCGGCCATGGCGAACGGCTTCTCCAGCACCGGCCGCCCGGTGGTGCGCAAGAAGTCGGCCTCGGCGGCGAGCCCGCCCGCGCCGGTGAGGAAGACGAAGCGATCGGCCTGACCGCTGTCGCGCGCCTGAGTGCGGCGATAGACGTCGGCGCCGGAGACCCCCGGCATGCGCAGATCGCACAGGACGGCGTCGTATTGGCTGCGCTCGAGCTCCGCGATCGCCTCCTTGCCGGTATGCACCACGCGCACCTGCATCCGTCCGCTCAGCTCGCGCGCGATGGCGCTGCCGAGCGCACGCTCGTCGTCGACGACGAGGACGCTGCCGCTGGCGACTGCCATGAGCGACGGACGCTCGACGACGGCCGGCGGCGGAGCGACGTACGGTACGCTGACGGTGAAGCGGCTGCCGCGGCCGGCGTCGCTCTCGAGCGAGATGACGCCGCCGAGCCGGCGCACGATGTCGTAGCTGATGGCGAGGCCGAGCCCGGTGCCTTCGCCGACGGGCTTGGTGGTGTAGAACGGATCGAAGATGCGCTGCTGCGCGTCGGGCGAGATGCCGCAGCCCGAGTCGCGCACGACGATGCAGATGTCGCTGCCGGCGCGCAAGGTCGACACCGACACCTCGTTGGCCTCGGGGGCGCCGGGCGGAATCGCCTGCGCGGCGTTGATGAGGAGGTTGAGCACCACTTGCGACAGCCGCGCCCAGGCGCCCGGCAGGGGCGGCAGCTCGCCGAGCTCGACGACGAGGCGCGCGCGCGAGCGCAGCTCCGCCTGCACCAGCGACGCGGCCGAGCGCACCACGCCGTTGAGATCGATGGGGCCGGGCGCGTCGGCGCCGGGGTGGCGCGAGAAGAGCTTGAGCTCGCCGACGATCTCGGCGATGCGGTGCACGCCGGCCGAGACGTCGTCGAGGATGGGCAGCACCCGCTCGATGGCCTCCTCGGCGCGCTCGGAGCCCATGCGGGCGCCGCGAAGGTGGCGCGCGATCTGCTGCACGCCGAGGGCGACGTAGGCGGCCGGGTTGTTGATCTCGTGGCCGACGCCGGCGACGAGCATGCCGAGCGCGGTCAGTCGATCGGCGAGCAGCAGGCGGTGTTGCGCGTCGCGCTCGCTGGTGACGTCGACGCCGAAGCCTTCGGCGCCGGTGACGCGCCCCTCGTCGTCGCCGAGCACGCGCACGGTGTAGCGCATGACGATCTCGCGGCCGTCGCGCCGTCGCTGGCGGAAGTCACGCTCGTAGACGCCGGGCCGGGTGCCGTAGTCGGGCGGCACGGGGTCGACGTTCAAGGCGCCGAAGTTGGGCATGGCGTAGCACTCCTCGGGCGTGTAGCCGAGGATGCGCTCGATGGCGCGCGAGACGTAGGTGGCGCGGCCGAGGTGATCGTGGGTGAAGACGATGACCGGCAGATCGTCGATGACGGCGCGGTGCTCGGCCTCGAGGCGATGCAGCTCGTCGGTGCGCCGTTCGAGGGCGGCGGCGGCGGCGCGCTCGGCGCTGTTGTCGACGATGAAGAGCGGACCGTAGACGAACGGCTGACCGGCCACCGTCGCGGGCGCGGCGAGCTGCACGACGACGGGGCGCGGACCGGCGCGCGTGTGCAAGATGGCAGCGGCAGGGCCGGCGGGCTGATCGAGTCGCCAGCCAAGGCGCCCACCGTCGGGCGCGGTGATGAGGTCGCGAAGCGAGACGCCAACCAGCGCGGTCGCGCTGCGCCCGAGGAGCCGCTCGGCCGCCGGATTGGTTTCGTCGACGGTGCCGTCGGCGGCGACCATGATGGCGCCCATGGGCATCGCTTGCATCACCTTCTGCAGGCGGCCGGCGTTCGCGGCGACGAGCGATTCGTCGAGCCGATCGATCAGCATGGCGGCGACCTCGCGCAAGAGCGGCACGTGTTGGTCGCTCAAGAGCTCCGCGCTGGACAGTCCGAGCGCCACGACACCGACGAGCGGATCGCCGATCGGCAGCGAGACCGTGCAGCAGATGCCGGCCTCGCCGTGAGCGCGTTCGCTCGCTTCGGGCGAGACCAGCGTGTCGCGGCAGATGCGCGGCGCGCCGCCGGGATAGAGGGCAGCCATGTCCGCGCGCGTGACCTCGAGCCGCTGCGCCCACTTGACGGCGGGGATGCCCACGTCGGGCGAGGTCCAGGTGACGTAGGCGCGGAAGTGCGTCCCGTCGTTGCTGACGCGGGCGATGCCGAGCTGATCGATGGGAACGACCCGGCGGATGTCGTGGCAGGCGGCGTCGAAGGCGCCGCGATCGAACAGCGACGGCAGGCGACGAAGGACGTCGCGCAGTTGTTTCACGAGGCGCAGTTTATCACGGCTTTCCGACGCGGAGCGGAGCGAGTGGCTAGAGGCGGACGTCTTCGAAGTGGGTCAAGTCGCGGAAGGCGCGATAGCGCCCCTCGATCTCGCCGTCGGTGAGCGTGCGCAGCCGATCGAGCGAATAGTCCTCGACGCAGAAGCTGGCCATGACGCTGCCGTAGAACATGGCGCGCCGCACCGCCTGCGGTCCGACGTCGCGCACTCGCGCGAGGTAGCCCATGAAGCCGCCGGCGAAGGTGTCGCCCGCGCCGGTCGGATCGACGACGCGCTCGAGCGGATAGGCCGGCGCCGCGAAGACTCCGTGCTCATGGAACAGGAGCGCCCCCGACTCGCCCCGCTTGACGATGACCGTCTTGGGCCCCATGGCGCGAATCGCGCGCGCCGCCTTGGGCAGGTTGTGCTCGTGCGACAGCTCGCGCGCCTCTTCGTCGTTGATCACGATCAGGTCGACGCGCTCGAGGACGCGAGCCAGCGCCTGCGGCTCGCCGCCGATCCAGAAGTTCATCGTGTCCATCGCCACCAGCCGCGGCTTCTTCACCTGCGTCACGACGTCGAGCTGCAGCGACGGGTGGATGTTGCCGAGGAACAGGAGCTCCGCGTCGCGCCAGGCGTCGGGCAGCTTCGGCTTGAAGTCGGCGAACACGTTGAGCTGGGTGTCGAGCGACTCGCGGCTCGACAGATCGGCCGAGTAGCGCCCCTTCCAGCGGAAGGTCTTGCCGGGCTTGCGCTCGAGGCCGAGGAGGTCGACGCCACGTTTGCCGAGGAATTGCAGATGCTCCTCGGGCATGTCCTCGCCGACCACGGCGACCAGCTTCACCGGCGCGAAATAGGACGCCGCCGTCGAGAAAAAGGAGGCCGACCCGCCCAGCACGTCATCGTGCACCGTGCCGTTGGCCTCGACCGAGTCGAGCGCCACCGAGCCGACCACCACCAAGCCGTTACTCATGCCTTACTCCAATACTTATCGAGGATGATGCCGAGCCGCTCGCGCGCCGCCGCCGGAATGGCCTCGGGCGCCGTCATGATCGCGTTCGCCGCCGCCGACTGACACGCGCACTTTCGCTCGGCGGGAATGCGCTCCACCGCGCCCTTCACGATCTGCCGCGCCAGCGTCACGTTCTGCCGGATGATGGCCATCACCGCGTCGACGGTGACGTCCTCTTCGGTCTCGTGCCAGCAGTCGTAGTCCGTCGACAAGGCGATGGTGGAGTAGCAAATCTCCGCTTCGCGCGCCAGCTTGGCCTCGGGCAGGTTGGTCATCCCGATGACGCTCACGCCCCAGCTGCGATAGACGTTCGACTCGGCGCGGGTCGAGAACATCGGCCCGTCGATGACGACGTAGCTGCCGCCCTGGTGCACGCGCGCGCCGGCCGCCTTGGCGGCATCGTAGACGTGCGCCGCGGTGTCGCCGCAGATCGGATCGCCGAAGCCAACGTGGCCCGCCACGCCGTCGCCGAAGAAGCTCGACTGCCGCGCCTTGGTGCGGTCGATGAACTGGTCGACGATGACGATGTCGCCGGGGTGGATCTCTTTCTTCATCGAGCCGACGGCCGAGACCGACAGGATCCACTCGACGCCGAGCTTCTTCATGCCCCAGACGTTGGCGCGGAAGTTGATCTCGTGCGGCAGGATGCGATGCCCGCGCCCGTGTCGCGGCAAGAACACCAGCTTGGCGTCGCCGAGCCGGCCCACGACATACTCGTCCGACGGATCGCCGTACGGCGTCGTCAGCGCGACCTTTTCGATCGACGTCAGCCCCTCGATTTCATAGAGGCCGCTGCCGCCAATGACTCCTATGGTCCGCATGGCGAAGTTCCGTATCATACTTTATCGCGGATGGACATCGAGACCCTGATCGCGCTCGGCAAGTACGCAGAAGCGGCCAACGAGGCGCGCCGACTGGGTGATCTGGGGCGCGCGCAGCAGCTCTACGAGCGCATCTGGGACTTCCGTTCGGCGGCCGACGTGGCGCGCGAGCGCGGCGACCGGCCCGACCTCTTGCGCCTGCTCATCGACGCCAAGGACTACGCCGAGGCGGGCCGCGTGGGCGAATCGATGCACGCGGCGGCGCCGCCGGAGCAGGAGCGCGCGGCCGAGGTCTACGAGCGGCGCCGCATGTTTGCCGAAGCGGCCGCGCTGCGCGAACGGCTCGGCCAGCTCGAGCGGGCGCGCGACCTGTACAAGAAGGGGCAGCTGCCGCTCGACGTGGCGCGCCTCGACGAGGCCGCCGGACGCGTGCGCGACGCCGGCATCACGCTCGAGCGCTTCCTCGCCGACGGCCCCGACGCGTCCGAAGCGGCGCGCGCGCAGTTCGCGCTCGGTCGCATCCTGGCCGGCTTCGGGCGCCACGAAGAGTCGGTGCGCAATCTGCAAAAAGCGATCGGCGCCGCCGAGTCGTTGAGCGCGGTGCTCGACGCCGCCTCGATTCCGCCGCCGCTCGACGCTTCGTCGCTGTCGCGGGCGCGCCGGCTCCTCATCGTCGAGCTGGCGGCGCTCGGCTACCGCGAAGCCGCGCGCGCGCTCCTCGATCCGTTGCGCGCTGCCGATTCGCGCCTGCCGCCGCTCGACGCCTTCCTCGCCGCCGAACAGCGCTCTTTTGCCGCCGACTCCGCCGAGCGCCTCGGCGGGCGCTACCGCGTCAACCGCCTGCTCGGCTCGGGCGGCATGGGGCGGGTCTATCTCGCGCGCGACGAGTTCTCCGGTCGCGACGTCGCCGTCAAGGTCGTGGCCGCGCCGGTCGACACCCGCTCGGGCGATGGCTATCGGCGCTTTTTGCGCGAGGCCGAGATCGTCTCGTCGCTGCACCATCCGAACATCGTCGCCGTCGTCGCCGCGCACGAGGAGCTGGGCCTGCTCGCCATGGAGTTCATGGCCGGCGGCACGCTCGCCGATCGCCTCAACGCGCCGCAGTCACCGACGGCGGTGCGCGCCTGGGCGCTCGACGCGGTCTCCGGCCTCGAAGCGGCCCACGCCCACGGCGTCATCCATCGCGATCTCAAACCGGCCAATATCTTTTTCAGCGCGTCTGGCGAGGCCAAGCTCGGCGACTTCGGCGTGGCGCACCTGGTCGATCTCGGCGCGACGCAGACGGCGGGCTTCATCGGCACGCTCGCGTACATGGCGCCCGAGCAGATCTCGGGCGCCCCGCTCACCTTCGCCGCCGACGTCTACGCGCTCGGGGTCACCCTGTTCCAGGCGCTCACCGGGCGGCTACCGTTCCGCGGTCCCGACTTCGTCGGCCAGCACCTCGGCGAGGCGGCGCCGGCGCCGTCGAGCATCCGCCCCGAGCTGCACCCCGCCTGGGACGCGCTGGTCGCGCGCACGCTCGAGAAGGCGCCCGCCGATCGCTTCGCCAGCCTCGACGAGCTACGCCGGGGCCTCGTGGCCATCCCGGTCGAGCCGCCGGCGGCGCGCGCGGCGGTCGTCGCGGTCGAGGCGACCACCGAGGAGGCGCCTGCCGCCGAGCGTTACGTGATCACGGCAGAGCTCGAGGGCGGCCTCGTGCAGGCGACCGACACGCGCCTCGGCCGCGAGGTGGTGATCGAGCTCCTGCCCGCCGACGCGCCGCACCTCGCGTGGCTGCGCGCGCTCGCCAAATGGGCCGGCGCGCGGCTGCAGCGGGTCCTGCGGCTCGAGCGGCTCACCGACGGCAGCGTCCGCGTCGTCTACGAGGCGCTCGCCGGGAAGACCCCGCGCCCGCCGCGGCTCAGCGTCGCCGAGCATGCGCTGCTCGTGCGTGCGCTCGCCCCGCTCCACGCCGCCGGCGTCGCCCACGGCAGCGTCGCCACGTCGATCGTCCTCGAGGATCACGGCCCGGCGTTATTGACCGCAGGCCGGCGACCTTCGCCGACGAGCATCGAGGACGAGCTGAGCGCGCTCGGAGAGCTGGTCGCGCGCTGACCGACACTCCGCGCGCGAATGTCTTGGAACCAGCGAGGCGGGAGGTTGTCCAACCTGACATGCGCGCCTCCGCCCTTCGAGTCTTGCTCACGCCGCTGTTGCTCGTGCTGTCGACTGGCGGCTGCGGATCGTCACGCTCGACTGCGCCACGCAGGCCGGTCGAACCGGCTGCTTCCGCGTCCGCCTCTCCGGCCGAGCTGGCGGCGGCCATCGCGCGGGTCGAGCGCGGGCTCATCCCCGAGGTGCGCGTCGAGGGTGACCAGAGCGGCTGGTCGATCGAGGAGCGCCTGCGCGCGCACCATACACCGGCCGTGAGCATCGCCGTCATTCACGGCTATCGAGTGGCGTGGGCCAAGGCGTATGGCGTCAAAGACACGCGCACCGGCGCGCGCGCCGACGCGAGCACGCTGTTTCAAGCAGCGTCGATCAGCAAGATGGTGACCGCGATGGCCGCGCTACAGGCCGTCGATCGCGGCAAGGTATCCCTCGACGCCGACATCAACCAGGCGCTGCGCAGCTGGAAGCTCCCCGACAACGACTTCACGCGCGGCAACCCGGTGACGCTGAAGCAGCTCCTCGCGCACACGGCCGGCACGAACGTCCGCTCCGTCATCGGCCATCCGCCCGACACGGCGCTGCCCACGCTGCACCAGATCCTCGACGGCAGACCACCCGCCAATACGCCGCCGGTCCGCGTCGAGCATGTGCCCGGCAAGGAGTTCCGTTACTCGGGCGGCGGCTCGCTCATCGTTCAGCAGCTCGTCGTCGATCTCGCGGGTCGTCCCTTCCCGGCTGCGATGCACCAGAGCGTGTTTGCACCGTTCGGCCTGGCGCACAGCAGCTTCGAGGTGCCGCTGCCGCCCGAGTGGCGCGCGCGCGCGGTCACGGCGCACGACTATGACGAGACGGTCTTGCCGGACGTCGTCTATCCCGAATCGGCCCCGGCCGGTCTGTGGACGACGCCCGGCGATCTGGCCCGCTTCCTCGCCGAGATCCAGCTCGGTCTGCAAGGCCGCTCGCGGCTCGTGTCGGTGGCGCTGGCGAAACAGATGACGACGCCCGTCGCTGCGGTCGGCGTGCCCGACGTGTCCACGGGCCTCGGGACGTTCGTCGAGCGGCACGGCGACACCATCTATTTTGGCCACGACGGCTTGAACGACGGCTTCCTCTCGGTGTCGCGCGCCACCACCAGCGGCGGCGAGGGCGCGGTGGTCATGGCCAACGGCGCCGGCGCCGCGGAGCTGATCTTCGAGATCCTGCGCAGCATCGCCGTCGAGTACCGATGGAACGGTTGGCTGAAGCCGCCGATCGCGGAGGTGCATCTCGATCCAGCGCGGCTGCGGGCAATTGCCGGACGGTACGGCTCTGGTCTCGATCAGTCGCTGCTCCTCGTCGCCGCCGGCGATCACCTCGAGGTGGCGGAGCCGTTCAAGGAGCGGTTCGCGCTGGTCGCGATCAGCGACGACACGTTCGTGAGCCGCTCGGACAATACGCGCTGGAAGCCCCGTCGCGGCGCCGCAGGACGAGACGAGCTGGTCAAGACGCCGGCCGATGACGAGCCTACGGTGATGACGCGAGTGACCGACGACAGCGTCGAGCCGTTGCGCCTCGTCGAGGCGGGGCAAAAGGACGAAGCGCTGGCGCGCTATCGGGGGCTGCTCGCGTCACACCCGGCGGACCCGGCGCTGGCCGAGTCGCGGTTCGACGACCTCGCCTCGGATCTCCTCGATCGCCGCTTCGATCTCGGGGGCGCGATTCGCGTCTTCGGAATCGAGGCGGCGCTCTTCCCGGACTCGGCGAACGCGAACGCCGGGCTGGCGCTGGCCTATCTGCGAGCCGGACGTCGCGCCGACGCGGCACCGTTCCATGCAAGGGCGCTGGCGTTGGCCGGCCACGGCAAGAAGCGCTCGGAGGTCGAAGCGATCTATTTCGGGATGCGGATGGGCAGGCTGAAGCGGCTGGCCGCTCCCTGACAGCGCGAGGCTAGTGGCCGATGACGCCGGCGAGGAAGATCGCGCCGCAGGCCGTCGCCGGAACCAGGAACACGATCGAGAGCACCATGCCGGCCACCGCGAGCCCGTGGCCGCTGTTGTCGAGCACCGCGGCGCGCTTGAGCCCCTTCGACGAGAAGTAGATCCCGAGCAGGCAGCAGAGGAACCCGAGCAGCGGCAGGTGGCCCAGGATGCCGAGGATGAAGCCGGCGATGGCCTCGCCGTTCGTCGGCAGCACCTGCACCGGCCCGACGGGCTTTCCGAGGAGCTCGGCCGCCGCCACCAGCGCCTTCACCTCTTCGACCTCGCGCGCGTACAGCCAGCGGCCCAGGGTCGGGTGGTAGACGAGGTCGCCGGGCGCGAGCTGGCCCTTCTTGGCCAGGGACTTCAGGTCGTCTTCGCTGCAGAAGGTGTCGCGTCCGCCCCGAGTCACCACGAACTGTCCGGCCATGTTCGATTCCTCCAACTCTATATAAGGCTAGAGTGGTCCAGTTCCTTTTTCAATGTACGCACATACAGCGTGCATCTCCCCAGGCAATTTCGCGAATGGTTACCGACGCGTGGCCAGGACGATCACGACAAAGAGGCCGCTGCCGCCGTCTTTGCGCCGGCCCGGCTCGACGCCGAGCCCGACGTGCGTGACCGTACCGTCGGCGAGCGAGTCCTTGAGCGAGTCTACGACCTGCGACGCGCCAGCGACCACCGCGAACAGGCTGCGCACCGCCGACCAGCGCCCCTCCTGCGACTGCAGCCCGTACTCGATGCGCTTGCCACCCTGCTGCGCGCTCATGCCGTTGCGCGCGATCTCGCGCGCCGTCGACTGCGCCAGATCATCGAGCACCACGTCCCGCTCGAGCGGCTTGAGCTTGCGCGTGCGGCGCAGCTCGGCGATGCCGCGGCGGAGGTCGTCGGCGGTGTGCACGTCCCACTTCTCGGGCGGCTTCGAGAAGAGCTGCGTGACCAGCAGCTCCTTGGCGTGCGGATCGAAGACGACGCCAACGCCGACGCGCGACGCGTCGTGGTTCAAGATGTTGGCGCGATGGCCGGGAGAGTTCATCAGCCCGCGCTCCGCCTCGCCGGGGGAAAACGCGCGCGCCACGTTCTCGAGGATCAACATGGCGTCGACGCCGGCCTTGCGCGTGCGGTCGGCGGCCGAGCCGGTCGTCGGCGAGACGTGGCCGAAGAATCCGTGCAGCTGCATGTCGCTCGAGTGGCCGCGCGCGATCGACGCCAGCTTGTCGTCCCACTGCAGCGCCGGCAGCCGGGCGCGCGCGCGATCGGCGTTGAGCAGCTTGAACACCGCCTGCTCGGCCGCTGCCGGCGTCGCCGACACCTCGTCGCTGCCACCGGCCGGCGCGGCCGCCTGCGCGGTCATCGCCGGCTGCACGCCGCACCAGATCGGGAAGTTCGCGACCACCGTGGCGCCGAAGCGATCTTCGCCGGTCACCTCGACCTGATAGCGCCCCTTGTCGGGTCCGCAGCGAAAGGTGCCGCCGAAGTGCGTCGGATCGCCGCCGAGCTGGCTGCGCGTGAGCACCTTGCCGTCGGGCGTCGTGACGAACGCCTCGGGCCGCTGGAAGCTCTCGCGCAGGCGTCCGCGCAACAGCACGAGGCCGCCGAGCGGCTGCGCGCGCGCGATCGGATCGAGCTCCACGAACGACTCCTGCAGCGCCACCAGCACGCGGGTCTCGCGCCCGACGGTGGCCAGCCCGACGCCGACGCGCGAGTAGCGCCCCTGCGACAGCACCGCCGGCAGATCGTCGGCCAGCTCGTGGAGCAGCTCCGCTTCGCCGCCCGAGCCCATCGTCGCCAGGATGAGGTGCGGCGGCGGCTCGACGATCCCGTGCACCCAGAGCGCGCCCTGGACCAGCTCGTTCGGCGGCGGCCCGCGCTCGGGCGCCAGGCGCGCGATCTCGCTGGCGGCGTCCTCGAGGCGCGCATCGGGATGCGGCTCGGTGCGCCGCTCGCGCTTGGCCACCTTCGTCACCAGCTCGTCGATGCTCTCGACCAGCGACGGGCGGGCGCGCTTCGGTGGCGCGTCGTTGTAGCGGACGGCCGGCTGCGCGAAGGCGACCGCCGGCAGGAGCACGAAGAGGAGCGCCTTCACTGCAGGTCGGTTCCGACGCTCTTGCAGTACTTCAGCACGCGCGCGCGGTCGCTCCCCGAGACCGAGTGGAGCTGCGCCTTGGCGTCGCCGAGGTTGCCCTGCTTGCAGAAGGCGCGCGCGACGATCGAGAAGGCGCGACTGGTCTTGGCGGTGCCCATGGTGCGGCGCGCGACGCGAATTGCCTCGGCGGCGTCGGAGTCGATCGCCTTCTCCGCGCTCTCGAGATCGGCGGCGATCTCGGGCGGCACGGTCTCGCCCTTGCCCGCTTTGGGCGGCTTGCCCTCGCCCTTCGGCGTCGCCGCGAACAGCTTGTGCCCCGACGGCGCAACGGCAACGCCCGACGGCGCAACGGCAGCGCCCGACGGGGCCACTTCGGCGCCCGACGGCGTGGTCGCGATCTTCGGCGGCAAGGTCGCCGTCGTCGCCACGGCCGGCGGCCGCGCGGCCGGCTCGGCGGGCGGCTTCGCGGTCAGCTTGATCACGCCGACGGCGCCGGCGATCACCGCCAACAGCGCACCGGCGATGAAGGCCGCCTTCTTGCCGTCGGACCCGCCCGGCTTCGGTCCCGTCGTCGCCGGGATCGCACGCGACACCTCGCCGCGCGCCCCCGTCGTCGCCAGGCCGACACCGCCGCCCTGCGGCGCCACCCCCGACGGCAGCGCCGCCTTCGTCGACGCGAACGCCTCGGGCGCCGCGTTGTTGACGCGCGCGCGATCGAGCGTCTGCAGCGGCCGCCCCGTGAGCGCGTTGATGAACGCGGCCACGTCGGAGAAGCGCATCGCCGGATCCTTCGCCAGCGCCTGCTCGACCGCGTCGACGACGCTCTTCGGCAGCTCCGGGTCGGTCAGCGGCGGGTGCTTGTCGTACACGACCTTGAACACCACCTCCGCCAGCGTCGAGCCCATGAACGCCGGCTGTCCCGAGAGCATCTCGTAGACGATGGCGCCGAGCGCGAAGATGTCGGTGCGCCCGTCGAGCTCCGTGTTCTTGCCGAGCGCCTGCTCCGGCGCCATGTACTGCGGCGTGCCGAGCAGCACCGCGTCCTGCGTCTGCACCGTCTGCGAGCCGCGAATCTTGGAGATGCCGAAGTCGAGCACCTTGACCTGATCGACCAGCTCGCCGCCGATCTCGGTCGCCATGAGCCAGACATTGGCCGGCTTGAGATCGCGATGCACCACGTCGTGCTTGTGCGCGGCGTGCAGCGCCGATCCGATCTGTCGCGAGATCCCGAGCGCCGTCGCCACCGGGATCTTGCCGCGCAAGAGGCGCGCCGCCAGATCCTCACCCTCGAGATACTCGAGCACCAGGTACGGCGTGCCCGACGCCAGTACGTTGAAGTCGTGCACCGTGACGATGTTGGGATGTCCGATGCGCGTCGCGATCTCCGCCTCGCGCCGGAAGCGCGCGAACGACTCGCGATCGCTGGCGGCGATGCCGTGCAGCACCTTGATCGCGACCCGCTTGCCGGGAAGCCGGAGGTGCTTGGCCGCCCACACCGCGCCCATGCCGCCTTGACCCAGGAGATCGGTGATCTCGTAAGTCTCCGCGAGCACTACTCCGACGCGGATCTCAGAAGTTTGTTCCATTGGCCCCCGTACTATACTGCGAACCCATGAGAGCATACCTACCCTGTGTCGCACTGCTGTGGGCGGGCTGCAGTGTGGCCACGGCTGCGCCGCCCCCACCCAAAGAGACGCCGGCGGCGGCGGACATCACCGAGGTCAAGGACAAGCTGTCGGTGTGGACCGACGGCAAGAAGCACTTCCTGGCGCTGGTGTTGTCGAAGAACTCGGACCTGCCCGCGTTCTGGTCTGCCGACGGTAAGGAGTTCTACCAGCTGCGCATCTTCGGCGGCGGCTCCGAGGGCGACGACAACGACTTGAAGCGCCTCGACCGCGTCTTCTGGGAGCCGCGCGTCAACGCTCCCTACCAGGCCGGCTTCGACTTCAAGTCGGAGAACAAGGTCGGCAAGCTGACCGTGCAGTGCCTCGAACGCAAGACCGAGCTCAAGCAGCTGCCGGCGGCGGAAGCGAAGACGACCATCGACGGCGCCAAGTTCTACAAGTCGCGCTGGAACCGCTACGCCTACGCACTCGCGCGCGACAACACCGGCAAATACTTCTTCGTCGACAACCAGCGCGAGCCCGAGCACTCCAAGGTCTTCCGCCTCTACGCGGGGCCCAAGGGCGCCATGAAGCTGCAGAAGATGACCAACGTGGTGTCGGACTCCGAGGGCGACATCTTCTCGACCAAGACCGGCTCGCTTCGCCTCGTGCTCAACAAGCAGGAGACGCAGTGGATCGCGAGCGAGAAGAAGACCAAGCTGATCTACCTGCCCGTCGAGGACAACCACATCATGATCTACACCGACCTCGGGGTTTATACCGGCATGCCGCTCGGCACGCCCTGCGACGACCTGTAGTAGGCGATCTGCACCTTCTCGGCGGCGAAGCGATGTAGCACGCCGCGCCTCAGCTTCTCCTCGACCGCAGCAGCATCCACGTGCGTGTTGGCGTGGAATCCGAGCGTGAGCTCGACGCCACGGTCGATGAACGCCGACACGCGCACCGCTGGCGGCGGATCCTTGGCGATGCGCTGATCGCCGTCGGCCAGCTCGCCGAGGATGCGCGTGGCGCGGTCGACGTCGGCGTCGTAGGCGATGACCACCTTGACCTCGCCGCGCGTCGACTTGGTGGGCAGCGCGTAGTTGATCACGCGCGAGTTGGCCAGCTCGGTGTTGGGCACGACGAGCAGGTTGTTGTCGGCCATCACGATCCTCGTCGAGCGCACGCCGATCTCGTGGACCTCGCCGACCTCGCCCGAAGCGAGCTTGATGCGATCGCCGGGGCGAAACGGCCGGTCGACGAGCAGCGTGAAGCCGGCGATCATGTTGCCGAGCGTCTGCTGCGCCGCGAGGCCGATGGCCAGGGAGCCGACGCCGAGCGCCGCCACCAGCGACGTCACGTCCTTGCCGAAGTGCTTGGCGACGACGATGATGAAGATGAGCGACACCGCCAGCGAGGTCGCCTTCTCCGCCAGCGGCACGTACTCGCGCTCGAGGCGCGAGCGCTCGACGCCGTTGACGTGATTGACCGACGACGTCAGGAGCAGCGCCACGAGCCGGATGAGCGCGCGTGCGAACACCAGCGCCCCGCCGACGAACGCGACGCCCGAGATCCAGCCGGCGATGCGCCCCGGCAGCGGCGCCACCTCGACGGCGAGATAGGCGCCGAAGAAGAGCGTGAGCGCGATGAGCTGACGCCTGAGGCGCCGGATGGTCTCCTCGTTGCGCTCCGAGGTGGACTCGCCGGTGCGGCGATGCGCCCAGCGCGACGAGAGCCAGCCGACGGCCAACGCGACGCCGAAGGCGACCGCGGCGATGAAGAGCGAGAGATAGAGGCGGGTGAGCGGACGGAGCTCCGCGGCGTCGGCGACCCAACGCGCGGGATGGAACAGGACGTCGAAGAGCTCGTCCATGGCGATCCGACGCGCTAGCTACTTCGGATTGAAGGCCTGGTTGGCGATGGCCTTCTTCTTGGGCTCGTCCTTCTTGGGCTCGTCCTTCTTCGACGCATCCTTCTTGGCGTCATCCTTCTTCGCCATCTCGTCCTTCTTGGCGGGCGCCGTCGCCTCGGCCTTCTTGCCGGGCGTCTCGCCCGCGGGCGCGGCGGCGTTGGGCGCCTTGCCCTTGTCGTCGCCGAACACGAGGATGCCGAACTTGTCGAGCGCGTGGAAGTCACCCACCATCGGCGGCGACCAGCCGGTGCCCGACTGCGGGCGGCCGTTCGGCTGATCCATGCGGAAGAAGTTCACGCGCCACTCGGTGCCGACCTTGGGCGGAACGTTCTTCATCTCCTTCTCGCGGCCGCGGGCGGCGTCGATCGGGATGGCCAACTCGGCGATCCACTTCTTGTCCTCGTCGTCGCGCTTGTTGAGCGTGCCGTCGATGGTCACGCCGGCCTTCATGCCCGAGTCCCAGTCGTTCTGGTTCTGGCGATAGGTCGGCAGGAAGGAGTCGAACGTGACGCCCTTCGGGTTGACCTGCAGCTCGACGTAGGTCTTGCCGTCCCCGTCGGCGTCGATGAACATCTCGTCCGCCTCCTGGGTCCACAGCTTGTCGTCGTGCTTGTCGAGCGTAGTCCAGATGTCCTTGTCCTCGTTGACGAACGCGACATAGACGAACTTGTCGTCCCACAACACGCGGGCGCTGGTCTTCTGCTCGGCGGGCTGCGCGTCCATCGTGCGCACGAAGTCGCCCGACGAAGGCGCGTCGTTCCACTCCTTCTCGTCGAGCTTGCCGTCGACCTTCACGGCGCCGTTCTTGACGCGCTTGGCGACGAGCCGCTTCTTCTCGGACGAGCCGGCCGCCGACTGCACCGGCAGCTTGACCGCGAGGATGCGGTTCTCGGTGTCGTGCGGACCCTTGGTCGCCTTCAGGCGCAGCGGGCCCTTCCAGGCGCCGACGTAGATGTCGACCTCGTTGCCCGGCCACGACTGCGGCACCGACACGCGGTGGATGTCGCGGATGATCTCGCCCTTCTTCCACAGGCTCATCGGGTACTTGCCCGAAATCGGCACGTGGTCGGCGTTGAGGTGGTTCTTCTTCGAGTCGGGCGTCTCGAGATGGATGAAGATCTTCCAGTCGTCACCGACGGGAGCGAGCACCCGCCAGTAGTGCGTCAACGTGAAGGCCTTGCCCGGCGTCACCGTCTCGGTGTCGACGTCCATGCCGAGGTACTCGAGCTTGTCCTCGAGCTGCCCTTCGTTGGGATGCTGAATCTTCGCGGGCGGAGCCGAGAGCACATGCTCGTGCGCCGCGCGGATGTCTTCTTCAGAGGGCATGTCGTTCTGCTGCTCGACGCAGCCCACGATCAACAACGCCGCCGCCACATAAGCCAAGGAACGGTACATCGGGGTCCTCCGGTTCTACGGATGCAGGTTCTTACCCCGAGGATGGCCGATAATCAATAACGGCGCTTCGAGGAGGCGTGGCGGCGGACGGGCCCCTTACGCGTCGGCTGCGCCGCCGCACGGGGGGCCCTCGGCGTCGCGCTGGCATCGCGCCTGCGGCGCGAGCGCGCTCCGACGCCGCCGCCACACCTCCTCGAAGCGCCTCTTTGCTTATCGCCGACGGGGTGCGTTAGCGGACAGACGGATGACCAGCGGACGGCCGGGGATTACCAGCGGAGGACGGTGAGGCCGCCGATGTCGTGCTTGTCTACGCGGGAGGGTGCCTGGGGGACGCCCGTCAGGCCGCGGTCGGCGTAGTAGTAGGTGGTGTTGACCGCGTAGATGTAGATGACGACCGAGAGCACCACGATCAGCGACACGCCGCCGGCGACGACCAGCCAGATCCACCACAGGCTCTTCTTCTTGGCCGGCTTGACCGCCTGCCCCGGCGGCGCCGTCCCCGAGTACGGATCGTACTGCGCGTTCTGCCCCTGCCGCGCGGCAGCGCCGTTCGGGTCGGGCGGCGGCATGTCCGACGCCGTCTCGGTCTGCGCGTTCGGCTGCGGCGCGGTTCCGCTCGGCTGCGCGTTGGCCGCCGGCGGCGGCTGCGACGCGATCTCCGCCTCGAGCGCCGCGATCTTGCCGTCGACCTCGCCCTTGTTGGCGGCGTTCGGCTGCAGCTCGAGGTAGCGACGGTAATACTTCACCGCCACGCGCCGCTTGCCGAGCTTCTCGTTCGCCAGGCCGATGTTGTAGTCGAGGATCGGCGACGGCCGCAGCCCCTCGGCGGCCTTGAACTCGCGGATCGCCGTCACGTAGTCGCCCGCGTTGTAGGCGTTGCGGCCGGTCTCGAAGTGCTGCTTGGCCTGCGCCATCGCCTGGTCATCGGAGGCCGCAGCCGCCGGCGCCGCAGCCTCCGACGGTGGCGGCGTCGTCGCGGCGGGCGCAGCAGCGCTCTTCTCGCTCGACTTGTTGTCCGCCGACGCTCCGCGTGGCCAGACAACCAGGGTGGTGAACGCCATCAGCGTCACCATCGCAACGAGAGTCTTTCCGCGCATGCCGCCTCCTACTTCTGTTAGGCCATCAATAGGGATTCAGGACGTCGCCGCCCTTTTTCTCATCGACGCGCTCGTATGGGTCGACGACTTTTTTCTTCTTCGGCGGCGGCGCGGTCACGGCCGTTCCCTGCCGCGGCGGCGTCGCGACGGGCGGCGGCGACTTCGGCGGCGGATCGAGCGCCACCGGTGGGGGCGACGGGAGCTTGCTCTTCACCGGCGGGCCCGCCTTGACGCCACTGCCGTGCTTGAGCTTCTCCAGCCGCACGACCAGCTTGCGCGTCACCGACGGATCCGCCGTCTGCTCCTTGTCGGCGTAACCGTCCTTCTTCAGCGTGACGGCCTTGGTCTTGCCCTTCTCGACCTTGATCGCCTCCGGCGCTTCGGCCACGGCCACGCCGTCGACGTAGATCTTGGCGCCCGGCGGGATCGAATCGACGATCACGTCCTCGAGCTCCGGCGCTTTGGGCGGCGGCGTCGGCTGCGCCACCGGCGGCGTCGCGACCGGCTGGACCACGGCCGGCGTCGGCGGCGTCGTCGGCTGCACCACCGACGTCCCCGCCGGCGTCCGCGTGCCCCACACGACCGCGCCGGCACCGCCGATGAGCACCATCGCGGCCACCGCGATCCACGGCGTCGCCGATCGCTTCTTCGCCGGCACGTCGACGTCGCCCGCGCCGTCGACGATCGGCCCCGACACCGACTGCGCCCCCGACGGCATCCGCGGCATCGGCGTCGCGCCCGACGGCACCCGCGGCATCGGCGTCGGCGTGCGCGCCGGCATCACCGACGACAGCGGCTTCGAGATCTGCGCCAGCGCCAGCGACGCCGGCCGCGGCTGCAGCACCTCGGGCGCCAGCTCCGCCGCCACCGTCGCCAGCTCCCCCGACAGCTCCGCCATCGACTGCTGGCGATCCTCGGGCTCCTTGGACAGCGCGCGCAAGATGATCGCCTCGACCGACTCGGCGATGTCGCGCTCCGGCGCCGCCTCGCGCGGCCGCTTCGGCTGCGACGTGATGTGCTTGGTGAGGATGCCCATGAAGCTCTCGGCTTCGAACGGCACCCTGCCCGTGAACAGCTCGTACATGATGACGCCCACCGAGTAGATGTCGGCGCGATGATCGAGCGGCTTGCCGAGCGCCTGCTCGGGCGACATGTAGTGCGGCGTTCCGAAGATCGTCCCCGTGCGCGTCAGCGAACGGTTGCCCTCGGCCCCCGAAACCTTGGCGATACCGAAGTCGAGAATCTTCACCAGCGGGCGCCCGTACTTCTGCCCGAGGAAGATGTTCTCCGGCTTCATGTCGCGATGCACGATGCCCTTGTCGTGCGCGGCCGCCAGCCCCGACGAGACCTGCAGCATGACGTCGAGCGCCTCGCCAAACGTCAGCGCCGGCTCCTGCCGCATGCGATCGGACAGCGCCAGCCCCGAGAGGAACTCCATCGCGAGGTAGACCGAGCCGTTCGGCAGCGTCGCGAAATCTTCGATCTCGATGATGTTCTCGTGACCGATCGACGACGCCGACCACGCCTCCTGGCGGAATCGCGCGACCGCCTCGGCGTTCGACGTGATCTCGGGACGCAGGAGCTTGACCGCGAAGCGCTTGTTGATGTTGACGTGCTGCGCTTCGTAGACCTGCCCCATCCCGCCTTCACCGACGAGCCGGATGACGCGATATCGCTCGGCCAGAACCTGTCCGACCAGGTCGGCCTTGCCCGCCTGCGGGTCGATGACCAGCGGCGTGCCGTCGCGCGAGCAGAACGCGCCGCCCTCTTCGTACCGCGAGTTGCACGCGGGACAGACCATCAGCTGAAGCTTTGCCTCGGCACTCATCGCGTCATCCGCGGGCTGCAAAGGCCACCCTCACGCTCACTGGTTCCACTCGCTCACCGGCTCCAAATTATGCATTAACGTCGGCAGTTTGTAAACGCACGAGAGTGATACGACGCACAGTCGTGTAAAGTGCCGCGCCATGCCCCGAACCAGAACCGATGACGTACTTGCCGCCTCGGAAATTCAACACTCCCACGATCCCGAGCGCGCCGAGATGATCGCGCGGGTTCGTCGCTTCAAAGCCAGCTGGTTCGAGCTCGGAGAATCGCTCACCGAGATCAAGCGCTCGGAAGCCTTCAAGAAGTGGGGCCACGGGTCATTCGAGGACTACTGTAAGAAAGAGCTGCACCTGAAACGCGAAACGGCGGACAAGCTCACCGGCTCGTTCGCCTTTCTGCGCACAAAAGCGCCCGAGGTCCTACGCCGCGACGGTCGCGACGGGCCCATCCCGAGCTATCAAGCCGTCGATTTCCTACGTCGCGCCGAAGAAGAATCGGACGCGCCCGCGGAAATGCTCACCGAAATTCGCCGTCACGTCCTCGACGAGGGGACGCCCTTGCCGAAAATTTCGCGCATCTACCGCGAGGCGGTCTTCCCCCTCGATCCCGAGCAGCAGACCGAGAAGCGCCTGACGAACCTCTCGAGCACCATCAATCGCCTCGTCGAATTCCTGGCGCTGGCGCGTGCCGATCGGATCGTCCCCGAGCAGCTCTGCGCCGAGGTGGAGGAGCCGCTCGCGCGACTCGCCCAACACCTCGGGCGCAAAGCTGCCGCCGCCTAGGGGCTGGTTCGCAGCCCAACGCGGCTATTCGGACTTCTTGGTCTCGGCGGCCTTCGCCACCTCGGCGGCGCGACGCTTGCCCGCCTCGATCAGCTCCTTGACCTTCTGGCCACCCTTGTGACCGATCTCCTCGTAGAACTCGTGACCGCGCTGATCGCGGACGGTCTCGCCGCCCTTACGACCAATCTCCTCGTAGAACGCGTGTCCGCGCTCGTCACGAACCTTCTGCCCGCCTTTGCGACCAGCTTCACGGACGGTCATGCCGCCGCTCTTCTTTTCCTCGGCCATCTGCATCCTCCTCGGTGGGGTTACTCCGCCGCCTTCTTCGCGGCCTTGATCAACTCGCGGACTCTCTGTCCGCCTTTCCTGCCAATCTCTTCGTAGAACTCCGACCCGCGGCTCGCGCGCACCGTCTCGCCACCGCGACGTCCGATCTCGCGATAGAACTCCGAGCCGTAGCGGGCCTTGGTCGTCTGGCCACCCTTCTCGCCGCCCTTCTTGCCTGCGTCACGTACGCTCATGTTGCCCTTCGCCATTCGTGGGTCTCCGTCGGTGAAAAGGTGGTGGCGTGGTCGACGATCGCGGGCGCCATGTCGCAGCCCGTCGCCTCCCAGATGCCGCGAAACGAGGGTGTGCCGTTGACTTCGATGATCTCGGGGCCGCGCGGTCCGACGAGCAGATCGACGCCCGAGTAGTCGAGCCCGATGGCGTGGGCGGCGCGCACCGCCACGTCGGCGGTGACTTCGTCGAGATCGACGGCGCGCGTGTCGGCGCCGAGATGGACGTTGCCGCGAAATTCGCCCGGCTTGGGCTCGCGCGCGACCGCCGCCTCGACGTGGTCGCCGACGACGAAGGCGCGGATGTCGAGCCAGGCGTCACCGACGAAGCGCTGGAGGTAGAGCGCACCGCGCTCGTCGAGCAGCTGGTGCAGGCGAGCGCGATCTTCGATGCGCTCGATGCCGAGACCGAGCGAGCCGAAGATCGGCTTGACCACGACGTCGCGCATCAGGTCGAGCGCGTCGTCGGCCTGACCGCGCGTCTGCACCACCATCGCTTCGGGCGTCGGGATGCCCGCGCGCGCCAGCTCGTAGCTGGTACGAAATTTATCGATGGCGCACAGGAGCGCGTCGACCTCGTTCACCATGCGCGCACCGGAGCGCGCGAGGACGCGATAGAGCTCGAGCTGCACATCGGGGTCGCCGTCGTCGCCGAGCGCGCGCGGCGTGAGGAACAGATCCCAGGCGGCGGAGTCGAGGCCGCGCACGGTGACGCGTGACGCCCCGGCGCGAACCTCGGCGGCGAAGTCCGTCGGACCGAGGATGTCGACGTGATGCGACGACGCGGCGGCGGCAGCGATCCGCTGCGCGTGCCAATCCTCCTCGGGATACGCCGATATGACGCCAATCCGCAGCACCTCGCTCGCCCCTCGTCCTTTCCCTTGACCCCTGTTCGTCCCAGACACTTCCGCTTCTGCGGCAGTCCAGACGACCAGCCGGTGCGATGCGCACCGACAGCAGAAGACAAAGCATTCGATGTGCCATTGCCGGGAGCCCGACGGAGCGCTCGGCCTTGCACCGAGCTCGCTCGTCTGGATAATGGCCGCATGTCGAAGGTGTTCCTGTTGGCGGCGACTATCGTCACGGCCATCGTCACTGCCGGATGCGCGGCGCCGTGCCGCTCGAACGAGGTGTGCGCCGTCACCGGTCGCGACGGCGACACCCAGGTCTGCGACGGTGACCACTATCGAACTTGCGGCACCGACGACGGCAACCACGGCCTGCGCATCGCTTGTCAGACGCAGCCCAAGGTTGCAGTCTGCACGCCAACCGGGTGGACCTTCGAGGACGGGCCCGCGCCTTAACATCCCCGGCATGGAGACGGACACGATGGCCTCGGAGCTCGACGTCAGGCAGCCGGCGGTGTCGGGTCGGTTCTATCCGGCAGCCCCGGGAGCGTTGCGCGCCGAGGTGGTTCAGTTTCTCGGCGGCGAGGCGACGGGAGGAGGCAAGCGGCGGTTCGGTCTCGTCGCGCCTCATGCGGGCTACGTCTACTCGGGGCCGGTGGCGGGCAAGGTCTTTGCCGATACCGTCGTTCCCCGTCGAGTCGTCGTGCTGGCGCCCAATCACACCGGCCGCGGCGCGCGCGCCGCGATCTGGGCGCGCGGCGCCTTCGCGATTCCCGGGGATCAGGTTCCCGTCGACGAAGAGCTGTGCGCGCGGCTGATCGAGGCCAACGTCGGCTTCGTCGCCGACAAGGAGGCGCATCGCGCGGAGCATGCGCTCGAGGTCGAGCTGCCGTTCTTGCGCGCGCGCAATCCGGACGCGATCGTGACGCCCGTGATCCTCGGCGGGCTCGACGGCGCCGAGTGCGTGGCGCTCGGTCGGGCCCTGGCCGAGGTCATCGGCGCGCTCGGCGAAGACGTGCTCGTCGTCGCGTCGAGCGACATGAGCCACTACCTCCCCGACGACGTGACGCGCAAGATCGATCAGCGCGCCATCCGACCGATGCTCGCCTGCGATCCCGAAGGGCTCTTCGACGTCGTCGAGCGCGAGGAGATCAGCATGTGCGGCATCCTGCCGGCGACGACGATGCTGGCCTGCGCCCGCAGCCGCGGCGCGGCGCGCGGAACGCTCGTCGCCTACGCGACGTCGGGCGATGCGTTCGGCGACCTCGATCGCGTGGTCGGGTACGCCGGCATCGTCGTCGACTGAGGGCAGAGGGCGCCAGGCGCGGCGTATACTGAGGTATGAGCGCGCGGCGATCGTTGATCTTTGCGGCGGGGGTCGCGTGGCTGCTCGAGCACCTGGTGCCGTTCGGGCGGCTGCTCCTCTATCCGTTCACGCTGCTCGCCACCTGGGTCCACGAGACCGGGCATGGGCTCGCCGGGCTGGCGACGGGCGGCGTCTTTCAGAAGCTGGTCATCTATTGGGATGCCTCGGGCTACGCGCTCGCCGGCGGCGGTGTCGGTTGGCGTCAGGCCGTCGTGAGCCTGGGCGGATTGTGGGCGCCGCCGGTCGTGGGCGCGTTCCTGCTCGCCTTCGTCAAGGGGCCGCGACGCGCGCGCCTCGCGCTGCTCGCGCTCTCCGGGCTCATGCTGCTGACGCTGCTATTGTGGGTGCGCTCGCCGGCCGGCTACATTTCAGTGCCGCTCACGGCGGCGCTGATCGCGTGGGTGGCGTGGCGCGGGTCGGGCGAGCGGCGCGTCTTCTTCGCGCAGCTCATCGCCGTGACGCTAGCGCTCGATACGGTCGGGCGCATGGTCGGCTACGCGCTCTCGACCACCGCTACCGTCGGTGGCAAGGATCAGAAGTCGGACGTCGTCATGCTCGCCGACGCGGTCGGCGGCCACTATGTCCTGTGGGGGCTCGTCGTGATCGTCGTGGCTATGGCGTTGCTGGCCGTAGGTCTGTGGTCGGCGTGGCGTGCACCGAGAAGCGCTCCGCCGACGGCTCGTGCACGCGCGTCTCGACGCTGACCAGCCGACCCGCCTCGATCGTGTAGACGTTGTAGCGCGCGCGCCGCTCGGGGCGCTCGTCGTCGTAGGTTCCCGAGCCGACCCCGATGACCGGGATGGGGCCGCGCGGGCCGGGAATCGTGACGCGCAGATCGCGATGCTCGTGGCCGTGCAGGATGAGCTCGGCCCCGCGCCGAGCGAGGACGCGCTGCAGCTTCTTGCGATCGCGCAGCCCGCGCAGGATCGCGTGCCGATTGGTGTAGGGCGGGTGGTGCAGCGCCACGATGCGGAACTTGCCGTCGTGCGCGGCGAGCGCCTCGTCGAGCTTCTCGAGCTGCGCGCGGCCGAGCCAGCCGTCGGCGAGCGGCGGCGGCGACGGCAACGCCGTCGACAGTCCGATCACGGCGACCTCGCCGCGGACGCGCACGACCGGAAATTCGACGGCGTCCTTGCCGTCGCCGGTCGCGTAGGGCGCCAGCACGTCCCAGAACAGCTTGTCCTGCAGCGCGCCGAACGTGTAGACGTCGTGGTTGCCGGGGATGACCGTGACGCCTTTGGGGCCGAGCGCGATCTGGTCGAGGATCTCGCGCGCCAGCTTGAACTCGGGCGCCAGCGACAGGTTGGTGAGATCGCCGGTGACGACCACGTGATCGACCGGCCTGGCGTTCAAGTCGTCGACGATGGCGCGGAACAGCCGCACCGGATGCTTCTCGCCGCGATGCAGCCGCAAGTTGAGATAGCCGGCGACGCGCTTGTTGAGGAATTGCCACGGCCGCACTCCGTCTAACGAGAGCGCGTGCACGTCGGAGAAATGCGCGATCTTCACGACCGGACTATAAGACGCTCAGCCCTTCTTCGCCATGAAGGTGTGGATGCCGCACTCGCTCTTCTGCCCGCCCCAGCGACCGGCGCGCTCGTCGTCGCCGGCGCCGACCGCTTTGGTGCAGGGCCAGCAGCCGATCGACTTGTAGCCCTGGTCGAGGAGCGGGTTGTACGGGACCTCGTGATCGTGGAGGTACTTCCAGGTGTCGCTGCGGGTCCAGTGCAGGAGCGGGTTGACCTTGTAGAGCGGTCCCTCGGGGCGCTCGTAGAGCTCGACGACGTCGATGTCGGCGCGCGTCTTCGACTGATCGCGCCGCAGCCCCGCGACCCACGCGTCGAGCCCATGCAGCGCCCGCTCGGTCGGCTCCACCTTGCGCAGCGCGCAGCACTGATCGGTGTCGCGTTGCCACAAGTCGAGCCCGTGGCGCGCGTTCTGCTCCGCGAGCGTGACCTGGCCGCGCACGACTTCGATGTCGAGGTGGTACTTGGCGGCGAACTGATCGCGCAGCGCGATCGATTCGGGGAAGAGAAAGTCGGTGTCGACGGTGAAGACCTTGACGTCGGGCTTCTGCGCCACGGCCATGGCCACCAGCGCGCAGCCTTCGGGGCCGAACGCGGTCGAGATGGCGAGGCGCGGGAACTGCGCGAACGCCCACGCCAGCACCGCTTCGGGCGCCGCGCCGTCGAGCGCGCGCCGCGCCGCCGCGACGTCGATCGTCACGCGGCCTTTTCGGCGGCGAGATATCCGAGCGTGCGCAGCTTCTCGAGGATCTTGTCGACGCTGTCGGCGACGCTGTCCTTCGACGAGTCGACCACGACCTCCGGATTGACCGGCGCTTCGTACGGGTCGCTCACCCCGGTGAAGCTCGTGATCTCGCCGGCGAGCGCCTTCTTATAGAGGCCTTTGACATCGCGCTCGGCGAGGACCTCGACGGGACAGTGCACGTAGACCTCGACGAAGCCGGCGCCGTCCTCGGTGATCGTCTGGCGCACTTCGTCGCGCACCTCGCGATAGGGCGAGATGGCCGCCGTCACCGCGACGACGCCGTTGCGCGCCAGCAGCTTGGAGACGAAGCCGATGCGGCGCACGTTGATGTCGCGATCCTCTTTGGAAAAGCTCAGCCCCTTACTGAGGTGGGTGCGCACGACATCGCCGTCGAGGATCTCGACCTTGTGTCCAGCCGCGCGCAGCCGTTCCGCGATGGGCTCCGAGAGCGTAGACTTGCCCGCTCCGCTCATGCCGGTGAACCAGAGCGTGAACCCCTTGGACATGCACTAATTCTACCAAATTCCGCACGGTTTACCGTATAATTTAGATTCCGAAGCGATTTCGTCGCATTGAATGTGCGAAGATGAGCCTCGCGATGCCTGCGAACGAGCTGCCCGCGGTCGGCCGGCCCACCTCGGGCGGCGACGCGTCCTCGGAGCGCGCGTTCTTCGAGTCGCTGCGCGCGCGCCGTCGCTGGGTTCCGGCGACGTTGATCCTCGTCGCCATCAACCTGGCGCTCTTCGGCTGGCGCCTCCTACGCGGAGTGCCCGCCGCGGCGCAGCCCGACTGGCAGGAGCTGGTGCGGCTCGGCGCGTCGTACGGACCGCTGTCGACGGGCGGCGAGCGCTGGCGACTGTTCGCCTCGACGTTCGTGCATCGCGACTACGTGCACCTCGGCTACAACGTCGCCTTTTTGGCGGTGCTCGGGCGCTACCTCGAGCGCATCTACGGCAGCGTCGCGTTCGCCGTCATCTATCTGACCTCGGCAGTGGTGGCGTCGGTGGCGATCAGCCTGTGGGCGCCGCTGCACGTCGTCTACGGAGCGTCGGGTGGTGTCGCCGGCGTGGCCGGTGCGCTCATGGGCTTCACGCTGCGACGTCGCCTCGACGTCGACGAGGCGGTCCGCAAGCGACTGCGCAACGCGGGCTTCTTCATCATTGGCTTCGGCGCGCTCGCGGGCCTCCTCAACCGGCACGTCAGCGACGTGGGCCACATGACCGGGCTGGTCGTCGGCTTCTCGCTCGGGCTGGCGCTGGCCGCGCCGGAGCTGACGCGCAGCCGGCGCCCGCTCCTCCTCGTCGCCGCGTCGCTCCTCGCGGCCGGCAGCATCTGGATCCAGCCGCGCGTGTGGGACGTCGCCGGCGAACGGCAGCGCGCCGACGGCCTCTACGCGGCGCTGACGGTGCGCTACGGCGAGCGGCTCGCCAAGCACGAAGCGGGCGCGCTCGCGCAGCCCGACTTCCTCGCCTTCGTCGACGGCGACATTGTCCCGTCGCTGGCGCGGCTCGAGACGCAGCTGGCGCGCGTTCCGCCGCGTGGCGACGACGGTGAGCCGCTCACGATGCTCTTGCGCCTGATCCGCGCGCGCCACCATCAGCTCGTCGCCATGGTGCAGGCCTCGCGCTCGCACGATCCCGCCGACCTCAGCCGCGCCGCTGCCCTCGAGAGCGAAGCGGAGAAGCTCGCCGACGCCTACCGCGCCCGTCGCTGAGGGCGCCGCTGGAGGCCGGCTGGAGACCATGCAGGACAGTTAAGCGAAAAGACGGCTGGGGTCGCGGAGGTAGCAAGGCGCGCTGCCGGCGTCGGAATCCGTCGCAGTCGCCGCTGCGCGGCGTGCTCCTCCAGCGGACCCGCTGATGTCGCGTTGCGCGCGACGCGGGTCCTTTACGCCGCCGGCAGCGCGCCTTACTACCTCCGCTCTGCGCGTCGAGCAC
>JAQBQH010000024.1 GCA_028287105.1 Myxococcales bacterium | reverse complement strand
TCATCTTCGATCTCGACGACGCGGTCTGGATGCCGTACGCATCGCCGACCTACGGCGCGGCGCTGTCGCGGCTGTTGAAGGCTCCGGGCAAGACCCACTTCACGTTGGCGGCGGCGACGCGGGTCATCGCCGGCAACGACTACATCGCCGACTACGCGCGCCGATTCAACGAACACACCGACGTCATCCCGACGGTCGTCGATACGCAACAGTTTTGCCCTCGGCCGCACGCGACCAACGAGCTGCCGGTGCTGGGCTGGATCGGCACGCACTCGTCGCTGCAGTATCTGCGAGCCATCGTGCCCGCGTTGCAGCGCCTCGCCCGCGAGCGCGCATTCGTCGTACGCGTGGTGGGCGGCGAGCTGGAGGCCTCCGGAGTCAACGTCGAGAACCTGCCATGGTCGTTGGCGCGCGAAGTGTCCGACTTCCAGTCGCTCGACATCGGGCTCTATCCGCTCGTCGAGGACGGATGGTCGGTCGGAAAATCGGGATTCAAGGCGGTGCAGTACATGGCGTGCGGCGTTCCCGTCGTCGCCTCGCCCGTCGGCGTGACCACCGAGATGATTCGCGATGGCGACAACGGCTTTCTCGCGGTCGACGAGGATGCGTGGGTCGATCGCTTGCGCCGGCTCGTCGACGACGCTGAGCTGCGCCGCCGGCTGGGCGCGCGTGGTCGCGACGAAGCGGTCGCGCGCTGGAGCGTGGCGGCGCACGCGCCGCGCTTCGTCGAGGTCGTGCGCAGCGCCATGGAGGCTGCATGACGATGGGGGCCGCATGAAGCTCGGTCGCCTGTTGCGCACGGCTGCGCATATCGCGGTCGCGCCGCTGCCCAACCTGGTCAAGCTGCCGATCTACCGCCACCTGTTCGGCTTCCGCGTGGGCAAGAACGTGCGCGTCGGCCTCTCGGTGCTCGACGCCGACGAGCTGGAGCTGGCCGACGGCGCCCGCGTCGGTCACGCCAACCTGGTCACGCGCACGCGCCGCCTGGTGCTCGGCGCCGACGCCGAGATCGGCTACGGCAACATCCTGCGTGGCGGCGACGAGATCCGTCTCGGCCGCTGGGCCACGGTGTTGCGCTTCAACGTGCTCAACTCGATCCCCGACAACGACTGCGAGACCCCGACTGATCCGCGCCTCAGCCTCGGCGACGGCGCCTACGTCGTCTCGGGGCATCGCCTCGACTTCACCGATCGCATCCGCATCGGCCGCAACGTGATCGTCGCCGGCCGCAACTCGTCCCTGTGGACGCACAACCGCCAGGCGACGAGGCCCATCGAGATCGGCGACTTCTGTTATCTCGGCTCCGAGGTGCGCGTGGCGCCCGGCGCGCAGCTCGGCGACTGGTCGATCCTCGCCATGGGCGCGGTGCTGGCCGGTGCCGCCAAGTCGCGCACGGTGCACGGCGGCGTGCCGGCCAAGCCGATCCGCGACATCGACGTCGACGACGAGAAGACGCTGGCCAAGAAGACGAAGAAGGAGATCCCGGAGGATCTCTACTGATGTGCGGGATCTTCGCGGCGCTCGGCCCGCTCGGCGAGGACGCGGTCACCCGCGTCTCGCGCGCGCTGTCACATCGCGGCCCCGACGAGGAAGGTCAGCTCGTCGACGGCGAATGCACCCTCGTCCACCGCCGCCTCAAGATCATCGATCTCTCGCAGCTCGCCGCGCAGCCCATGGGCTCCGACGACGGCGCCGTGCAGATCGTCTTCAACGGCGAGATCTACAATCATCGCCTCTTGCGCGCGGAGCTCGAAGCGCGCGGCGCGAAGTTCCGCTCGCGCAGCGACACCGAGGCGATCGTGCGCGGCTACGAGGCCTGGGGCGACGCCGTCGTCGAGCGGCTCGACGGCATGTTTGCCTTCGCGCTCTGGGATCGCCAGAAGAAGCGCCTGCTCGTCGCGCGTGATCGCGCCGGCAAGAAGCCGCTCTTCTACTCCACCGCCGACGGCACCTTCCGCTGCGCCTCGACCATCGCCGCGCTGCACGCCTCGGGCCTGCCCACCGGCGTGCACGCGCCGTCCTTGCCCATGTACCTGGCCTACGGCTTCGTGCCCGCGCCGTCGACGCTGCACGCCGGTGTCGAGCAGCTCCCGCCTGCGTCGCGCATGGTCGTCGAGTCCGACGGGCCGCCGCGCATCGAGAGCTACTGGCGCCCGCAGTTCGGCGCCGCCACCACTCGCGACAGCTTCGCCGACGCCACGCGCAAGGTTCGCGACCTGACCACCGCCGCCGTCGAGAAGCGGCTCGAGTCCGACGTTCCCCTGGGCGCCTTTCTCTCGGGCGGCATCGACTCCACGATCATCGTCGGCCTCATGGCGCGCGCGCTCGGCCGCGTTCGCACCTTCTCCATCGGCTTCGCCGGCGACGCGCGCTACGACGAGACCCACTACGCCCGCATCGCCTCGCGCGCCTTCGACACCGAGCACACCGAGTTCACGCTGCAGCCGTCGTCGTTCGACGTCGTCGAGACGCTGGTGCGCCATCACGACGGCCCCTTCGGCGACTCGTCGGCGATTCCCACCTACGTGGTCTCGCAGCTCACGCGGCAGCACGTCACCGTCGCGCTCACCGGCGACGGCGGCGACGAGCTCTTCTGCGGCTATGTGCGCTTCCTCGCCGCCGAGGCCGCCGAGCGCATCCCGGCGCCGCTGCGCACCGTCGCCGCGCGCGTCGCCTCGCACCTGCCGGCCTCGCCGAGCGAGCGATCGCTGCCCGCCCGCGCGCGCCGCTTCCTCGCCGCCGCCGCGCTGCCCGCCGCCGATCGCCTGGCCGCGTGGAACAGCTTCTTCGATCCGCGCGCAATCCTGCGCGCCGACGTCGCCGACGCGCTCGGCTCCGCCGTCGACGCGCCCCTCGCGTGGCAACGGCAGATGTGGGCCGAGACCCGCGGCCGCACCGTGCTCTCGCGCATCCTCGAGCACAACTTCCGCACCTATCTGCCCTACGACCTCATGGTGAAGTCCGACCGCTGCTCGATGGCACACGGCCTCGAGGCGCGCGCACCGCTCCTGGACACGGCGCTCATCGAATACGCGGCGACCTTACCGCCGGGCTATCTCCGTCGCGGCCGCGACACCAAGCGCATCTTCAAGCAGGCCTTCGCAGACCTCCTGCCGCCGGCCATCGCCACGCGCGGCAAGATGGGCTTCGGCGTCCCGCTCGGCACCTGGTTCCGCAATGACCTGCGCAGCTACCTCGGCGATCACCTCGGCGAGAGCGCGCGGCTCTGGCAGTGGCTCGACCGCGCCGCCGTCGGCCGATTGCTCGACGAGCATCAGCGCGGCGTGCGCGATCACGGCCAGAAGCTGTGGGCGCTGTTGACGCTCGAGGTCTGGCTGCGCAGCCTGGCGGCGCAGTCGCGCGCGCAAGCGGCCGCCTGAGCGCGTCGTGAAGATCCTGCGCGTCATCGATCGGCTCAACGTCGGTGGCCCCGCCATCCACGCCGCCCTCGCCACGCGCGAGCTCAACGACGACGGTTACGAGACGGTGCTCGTCACCGGCGAGATCGAGCCCGGCGAAGCGGACATGAGCTACCTCCTCGACGAGTACGGCGTGGAGCGGGTGCTCATCCCCTCGCTCGGCCGCGAGCTGCGCCCGCTGCGCGATCTCGCCACCGCCTACAAGCTATGGCGCGTGATGCGCCGCGTGCGGCCCGACGTCGTGCACACGCACAAGGCCAAGGCGGGCGCCATCGGCCGCGTCGTGGCGCTGCTCGCCGGCGTCCCGGTGCGCGTGCACACCTATCACGGCCACGTCTTCCACGGATACTTCAGCCCCGCCAAGACCCGCATCTTTCTCGCCATCGAGCGCGCGTTGGCGCGCATCACCACGCGCCTGGTCGCACCCGCGCCCGCGCTCGTCGACGAGCTCACCGGTCGCTACCGCATCGCCGCCGCCGATCGCTTCCGCGTCGTACCACTCGGCTTCGACCTCGCGCCGTTCACCCGCGCCGCCGACCATCGCGGCCACCTGCGCAAGCAGCTCGGCCTCGGCGACGGCGTGCGCCTCGTCGCCATCGTCGGGCGCATGGTGCCGGTCAAGGACCACGCGACCTTCATCGCCGCCGCGGCGCTGTTGGCCGCCCGGCACGACGATCTCCAGTTCGTCTTCGTCGGTGGCGGCGAGCTGGAGGGCGAAGTGCGCGCCCAGCTCGAGACGCGTGGGCTCACCGCGCGCGCGCACCTCCTCGGCTGGACCCGCCACCTCGATCGCATCTACGCGGACCTCGACGTCGTCGCGCTCTCGTCGGTCAACGAAGGCACGCCGGTGGCGCTGATCGAAGCGATGGCGGCCGGCGTTCCCGTGGCCGCCACGCGTGTCGGCGGCGTGGCCAACGTGCTCCACGACGGCGCCCGCGGCGAGCTGGCACCTCCGCGCGATCCCGCCGCGCTCGCCGCCGCCATCGAGCGCGCACTCGCACCCGAGGCGCGCGCCCGCGCCGCGCGCATTCGCGCCGAGGTCACCGCCGAGTTCGGCGCCGATCGCCTGCGCCGCGATTTGGCCGCGCTCTACGACGATTTGTCGCGCGCGCCGTCGGCGTGAGCGAGCTTGAAGAACAGGATCCCGCCGTCGCGTAGATCGCGGTCGACGTTCAAGAGCGGCTTGACCGCTTTTGCGAAGAGCGGCGCGTAGAGCTTGCGCAGCTGCGGGAAGAGGAACCAGCGGCCCTTCAGCTTCTTCGCCGCCATGCTCGGCGCGGCGAACGGCGCCAGGAAATCGTTGAGCAGGCAGACCGTCTTCGGCGCGTACTCCTGCGAGTCGACGACGCTGAAGCCGTTGCGCCCGAACAGCCGCGCCCAGCCCTCGACCGAGTGATAGTGGTAGTGGCGCCAGAACTTGTCGAAGAAGACGCGATAGCGCTCGGCCGGCCCGCTCAGCCCTGCCGTCGAGAGCGCCTGATAGGGCAGGTTGTAGTGGTCGAAGAGGTGCGACGGCACCGTCGCGTAGAAGGTGCCGCCCGGCGCCAAGAGGCGCTTGGCCTCGCGCAACACCGGCTCGACGTCCTCGATGTGCTCGAGGACGCTGTTGCTGAAGATGGTCTTGAACGATCCGTCCGGGCGCGGGATGGCGTCGCCGCGCACCTCGAGGAGCTCGTGATATCCGCCGAGCTGCTGCGCGCGCGCCAGCTCCTTCGGGTCAGGATCGATCCCGAGATCGATCGGCTCGGCGAACAGCACCGACGCGAACACGCCGTCGCCGCAGCCAATGTCGAGGATGGGCCGCTGAAACTCCTGCTGCGCCAAAATGCTGCACTCGAACCAACGCTCGATGGCGAGCGCCAGGGGCGCCACGTTCATGTAGCGCTCGAGGAAGTCGTCGTGAAACTTCATGTCGCGAGCTCCCGTAGATGCGTGCATACGTCGGCGATCTCCTCGTCGGTGAGCGCGGGGAACGTCGGCACGCTGATGACGCGCGCACCGACCTCCTCGGCCACCGCCAGCGGCCTGGCGCCGTACCGCTGGTAGAGCGGCATGACGTGAAATGGATAAAAACCGGGGCGCGTCTCGATGCCGGCCGCGGCCAGCTTGTCGATGACGCCGTCGCGCGCTCCGAACTGCCGCTCGTCGAGACGCAGCGCCACCGCCCACATCACCGGCTCGACGCCGGGCTGAAAATGCTGCAGCGCTACGCCCGCCACGCCGCCGAGCTGCGACTGATAGCCGCGCCAGACGCGCCCGCGCTCGGCGATGATCTGGTCGAGCACCTCGAGCTGCGCGCAGCCGAGCGCGGCCTGCAGATTCGTCAGCCGGAAGTTGAAGCCGACCTCGTCGTGCCAGTAGCGCTTGCCGCGCCGCATGCCGTGGTCGCGGATGGTGCGCATCTTGTCGTAGAGATCCTGCCGCGGCGTGAGCACGAAGCCGCCCTCGCCGGTAGTGATGGTCTTGGTCGCCTGAAAGCTGAAGCAGCCCAGGTCACCGACGGTGCCGGCGAATTGTCCGTCGCGCTTCGAGAACGCCGACTCGGCCACGTCCTCGACGAGCGCCACGCCCGCGCGATCGCACACGTGGCGCAGCGCCGTCAGATCGCAGACGTTGCCGTAGTTGTGCACGGCGATGATCGCGCGCGTACGCGGCGTGATCGCCGTGGCGACGGCGTCGACGTCGACCGACCAGGTGTCGGCCTCGATGTCGACGAACACCGGCTGTGCGCCGCAGGCGATGACCATGTTGCCGGGCGCGACGAAGCAGTAGCCGGGGACGATGACCTCGTCGCCGGGGCCGACGCCGAGCGCCAGGAGCGCCACCTGCAGCGCGGTCGTTCCGTTCGACACGGCGATGCCGTAGGGCGCGCCGTGATGCGCCGTGAACTCGCGCTCCAGACGATCGACATAGGGGCCGCCCGAGATCCAGGTCGACTCCAGCGCTTCGATGACGTGGCGCCGCTCGCGATCGGTGAACATCGGCTTGGCCCACGGGATGCGGAAGCTCATGCGGCCTTCTCCGTCGGCGCAACCTTCTTGACGTACAGGTTCCACGGCACGCCGTACATGTCGAACGTCGAGGTGAGCTGGAACGCGTTCTGCGTATAGAAGCGGTTCGACGCTGCCATCGCCTGATGCACGGTGACCTTGAAGCGATCGACGCCGCGCGACGCCAGCTCGGTTTCGAGAGCGGCGAGCATCTGCTTGCCGATCCCGGCGCCGCGACGATCGTCGACGACGGCGATGACCACCAGCTCGGCGGCGACGTCGCTCGCCTCCTTGCGCGTGTAGAGCAGCGTCTGCAACATCCGCGGCCACAGGCCGGGCCGGCGCAGCATCGCCGGCGCCATCAGCGTGAAGAAGCGCAGCGGCCGCCGCGGCACCACCGACATCATGCGCGACGAATCGACGCAGCCGAGGATGAAGCCGATGAGGCGCGTGCCCTCGTGCGCCACCACGACGAAGCCGTTGCCTTCGTCGAGCAGCGCGCGATAGAGCTCGTAGAGGAACGGCTCGCCGAACGCGGTGATGGTGCTGCGATACGACAGCGCGTCGTAGTGCAGATGCACCGCCTGCGGCAACAGGGGATGCGACGCCTCGCGAACGACGGTGAGATCCATCAGCCGATCAACCCATCAACCGTCATACGCGGCGCGAATGAGCCCGTGACGCAGGAGCGGGTGCTGAAGCTCGGTGAGCCAGGCGTCGGCGGCCCGCCACTCGAACGCGGCCGACTGATCGTCGAGCGTCACCGCGCCCGCACGCGCGCGCACATGAAAGAGCGTCGTGATCGCGTGCGGCGCGCCCTCCACGGGGATCTCGCCGTCGAAGATGAGGTCGTGCGTGCCCCAGTCCTCGAGCGTCTCCGCCTCGAGGCCGCACTCCTCGGCGAGCTTGCGGCGCGCGGCGTCGGCGCGCAGCTCCCGCACCAGCACCCGCCCGCCGGGGAACCACCAGCCGCGCGGAAAGATCTTACGCTCGACCATCAAGACGCGCTTGTCGGCGCCTTGAACGACCAGGTCGACGCACGGCACCGGCATCGCGTGCCGCACCGTCTGCCAGACGTCACTTGGAAGACGCATCGTTCCCTCGGACGCGCGCGCGCCAGGTCAGCGCCACCACTTCGCGGAAGTACTGCATGAACACCTTGAAGAAGCGATCGTTGCCCTCACCGGTCTGGCGCTCGCCGTTGACCACGGGGATCTGCAGCACCGTCGCGCCCTGCCGCTGCAGGTAATACATGAGCCGGATGCAGTAGTCGCCATAGCCCCAGAAGACCGCGTCGTAGTCGACCTTCTCCAGGACGCGGCGATGGATGGCGACAAAGCCGTAGAGCGAGTCGGTGATCTGGCCGCTGGTCATCAGGCGCGTGAAGATGTTGAACGTCCAGCTCAACAGATGGCGGCGGCGGCTGTTCATGCGCCCGCCGTAGACGAAGCGTGAGCCGGAGACGCAGTCGTAGAACTCGAGGGCTTCGATCATGACCGGCAGGTACTTCGGCTGATGGTTCCAGTCGGAGTCCATGATGATGAAGAGGTCGCCGCGCGCGTTCTCGAGGCCGCAGCGGATCGAGTTGGCGAAGCCGCGGTTCTCGGTGCGCAGAAGCCCGCGGATGCGCGGGTCGCCGATGTCGTTGACCGCCTGGCAGGTGCCGTCGGGCGAATTGTCGTCGACGACGAGCACCTCGAACTCGCGGCCGGCGAGCTCCTCGGCGATGGCGCGGGCCAGCGGCACCACGTTGTCGCGCTCGTTGTACGTCGGGAGGATGACCGAAAT
>JAQBQH010000002.1 GCA_028287105.1 Myxococcales bacterium | reverse complement strand
GCAGCTCGGCGCCGCCGCCGCCGGTGACCACGTAGTCGAGCGCGCCGGTGCGGCCGCGCTCGTAGTCGTGATCGTGGCCGCCGAAGAACATCGACACCTTGTAGCGCTCGAGCAACGGCACGTACTCGCGCACGCAGATGGCGTTGTCGCCGTGCATGCCGGCCGAGGCCGGCCCCTCGTGCGCGTAGACGAAGATGGCCCGGGCGCCACGGCGGCGCGCCTCGCGTAAATCGCGATCGAGCCACGAGAGCTGGCGCGGGGTCTTGTAGGAGTTGGAGTCGAGCGACACGAAGTGCGTGGTGCCGACGTCGAAGCTGTACCAGGGCGGCTCGTCGTCGGGCGGGCCGAGCGGCCAGCGGAAATATTGCATGTAGGCCACGAGCCCCTTGCCGCGCGAGGCGTACTCGTGGTTGCCGATGGCGGGGAAGATGGCGAGCTGCCTGAGGAGCGGCGCGGCGATCTCGAAGAAGCGCTCCCAGTCGCCCTCGTCGCTGCCGCGGTCGACGAGGTCGCCGGTGAGGATGGCGAAGTCGGCCTGCTCGTCGGCCAGCGAGCGGTTGAGCTCGGCGTGGATGTCGTGACCGGAGCGAACGTCGCCGTACACGGCGAAGCGCAGCGGGCGGCCGCCGTCGGCGGGCGTGTGGAACATGGCGTCGCCGTCGTCGGTCGCGAGGCCGGCGGCGCGCACCAGCACGCGATAGTGGTAGACGGTGCCCGGCTCGAGCTTGGTCAGATGGAGGACGTGATGGATGCCGAAGGCGTCGCTGATCTTGTGCTCGTATTTGTCGGTGGTGCCGTAGCGCAGCTCGGCCGCCGTCGGTAGATCGGTGTCGAAGACGACGGTCGCCTCGCGCTCCTTGAGACCGAGGAGGTAGGGGCCGCGCACGAGGCGCGGGCCGTCGTCGCCGGTGAGCGAGAGCTCGACGGTGGTGTCGCGGCCCGCGGTGCGCGGATGGACCTCGACGGCGAGCGCGTTGTCGCCGCGCTGAAGCATGCGCGCGGGGACGATGAAGCGCTCGTACTCGGGGCCGTGGACGTCGCTGGCGACGGCGTCGGGACGGGCGCCGGGCTCGAGGCGGCGGCGCGCGATCTCGGTGCCGTTGACGTAGGCGGCGAAGCCGTGGGTGTACTTGATGCGCAGGGTGATCGTCTGCAGCTTGGCGATCTCGGCGCCGGCGCGGAACTTCCAGCGGACGAAGCGGGCGCCGCTGCAGGGGGCACCGGCGTCGGGCGCGTCGACTTCGTAGGGCATGCCGCCGTCGCGATGCTCGACGACGGTGGCGCGCGGCGGCCAGGCGTGGTCGTCGAAGTCGGTGCGCTGCCAACCGGCGGGCGGCGCGCCGCAGATCGCGCGCGCCGGCTGGCCGTCGGCGACGAAGGTGCGGTCGGCGTCACCGTCGGCCGCAGCGGTCGCAGCGCTGAGCGCACAGCCGAGCGCGGCGAGCCACTTCACCCGACAATTATGACACTACTTGGCGGCGACCCAGTTGTAATCGGTGGGGCCGGAGAGGCGCACGACGAAGACGCAGTCGGCGCCGGCGTCGCAGCTGAACTCGTGCTTCGACTTCGACGGCGCGATGACGAAGGTGCCGGGCACGCTCGCGATCTTCTTGCCATCGACGACGTGCGTGCCTTTGCCCGCCACCATCGTCGAATACTCGAGGTGCGTGTGCCAATGCGCCGGCAGCTTGTAGCCGGCCTTCATGCGCAGGTAGGTCGTCGGGCCCGTCGACATCGGATCGGCGCCGATGAGCGCGACCTCGGCACCGGGCGGGAACTTGGCGTCCACCTTCTGCGCCGGCATCCACCTGGCATCGGCCAGCTGGACGGCGAGGTACTCCTCGGTCGACGGCGGCAGCGGCGGGACCTTGAGCTTGACCGTCTTCTCGCTCGAGGGCGAGGGGGCGGGCTTTTGTGCAAACGCACCAGGTCCGACGAACAAGAGTGCGGCGATAATGTGCAGTCGCATCATGTGCTCCTTCGTTTTTACGAGCGTGGCGTCCGGTGTTAGTTGCGCAGCGAAATGATGGGCGCCGGAATGCGGCCGCCCAGCCGACTGAAGCCTTCGGAGCTGAAGCGCGACACCGGCATGATTGGCGCTTCGCCGAGGAGCCCGCCGTAGACCACCTTGTCGCCGACCTCTTTGCCGGGCACCGGAATGATGCGCACGGCGGTGGTCTTGTTGTTGACGACACCGATGGCGATCTCGTCGGCGATGATGGCGGCCAGCGTCTCGGCGGTCGTCGATCCGGGCACGGCGACCATGTCGAGGCCGACCGAGCAGACCGCCGTCATCGCTTCCAGCTTTTCCAGTGTGAGCGCGCCGCACTCGACCGCCTGAATCATGCCGTGATCTTCCGAGACGGGGATGAAGGCGCCGGAGAGTCCACCCACCGACGAGGAGGCCATGACGCCGCCCTTCTTGACCGCGTCGGTGAGGAGCGCCAGCGCCGCCGTCGAGCCGGGCGCGCCGATGCGCTCGAGGCCCAGGGCCTCCAGGATCTCGGCCACCGAATCGCCAATGGCCGGCGTCGGCGCGAGCGAGAGATCGACGATGCCGAAGCGCACGCCGTCGCCGAGGCGGGCCGCCACCTCGCGGCCGATGAGCTCGCCGGCGCGCGTCACCTTGAACGACATTCGCTTGACGGTCTCGGCGATGTCGCCGAGATCGATCTTGCGACCGCTCTCGCGCAGGCGGCGGATGGCCGACAAGATGACGCCGGGCCCGCTGACGCCGACGTTGAGGACGCGGTCGCCTTCGCCGATGCCGTGCAACGCGCCGGCGACGAAGGGGTTGTCGTCGGGGATGTTGGCGAAGACGACCAGCTTGGCGCAGCCGATGCCACCGCGATCGGCGGTGCGCTCGGCGAGCGCCTTGATGATGCGGCCCATGTGCGCGATGGCGTCCATGTTGATGCCGGCGCGCGTGGTGGCGACGTTGATCGACGAGCAGACCCGCTGCGTCGTCGAGAGCGCCTCGGGGATGGAGTCGAGCAGCACGAGGTCGCCTGGTGTGGCGCCCTTCTCGACGTGCGCCGAGAACCCGGCCACGTAGTCGATGCCGAGCTCCGCGCCGGCGCGATCCATCGTCTCGGCCAGCGGCACGTAGGACGCGGCACGCGTCGGCTCGCCCACGAGCGCGATCGGCGTGACCGAGATGCGCTTGTTGGTGATCGGCACACCGAAGGCGCCCTCCACCTCCTTGGCGACGTCGACTAGGCGGCGCGCCGAACGCGTAATCTTGTCGTAGACGCGCTGGCAGGTGCGGTGCATGTCGTCGGTGGGGCAGTCGCGCAGCGAGATGCCCATGGTGACGGCGCGGATGTCGAGGTGCTCGGCCTCGATCATGCGCAGCGTCGCGCGCAGCTCTTCGGATTCCCAGATCGGCATTAGATGTGCGTCATACGCGGTGCAACGAGTTGACGACGTCCTCATGCATCATCATCGCCTGCAGCCCCATCTGCTGCACGTCGGACTCCATCGCCGCCTTGAACTCGGCGAAGGGGACGACGAGCGTGGCGGCGTCGATGACGACGATCATGGTGAAGAAGTCGCCCACCAGGGTCTGCGAGATGTCGAGGATGTCGCCGCCGAGATCGGCGATGCGCGCGGTGACGCGGGCGACGATGCCCTTTTGGTTGCGGCCGGTCGTGGTCAAGACGGCGCGGTGGCGCGTGCGCGCGCGGTCCTGTTCGAGGCAGGCCTGGCAGTAGTCGATGCCGGGGCCGACCTCGACGAGGTCGCCGGCAGCCTCGCCGGAGCCGATCGCCTGCATGACCTCGGCGACGACCGCTTCGAGCACCTCGGGACGCGCGTCGCCCATGCGGTCGACGACGGTGCGCGCGACCTGACGCACGAGCGCGGGCGCGAGGCCGGCTGCGTTCTGGCGCGCGATGACGACACCGCGCGCGCGCGCCTCCTCGGCAGCGAGCGGCGTGACGATGGCGTCGGGATCGATGGTGAGCGTGGCGCCGTCGCGGACGGCGCGGATCTCGGTGTGGCTGATCACCCGCGGCATGGCGGGCAGAATCTAGCAGATTGGCGGGGCGATTGGGCTACAAGCGCCGTCTCAGGCGGCGAGCTTCTGGCCCACGGACATGGTGTACCGGTGCAAAAAGGCGGCGCGCTGCGGTGCGGTCAGGACGGCGCGGCGCAAGAGATTCTTGGTGCGGGTCGTCGTCTGCTTCTTGCGCTGAACCGTCGTGCGCTCGTCGACGGAGAGGAAGCCGGTCTCGATGCAGCCGTCGCAGATGTCGCCGGTCAGGACGATGGCGCGCAATGGATCGCCCTCGGCGCGGACGGGCGGGTCGATGAGCGGGCCGAGGTCACCCATCTGCATCGCGCTCTCGACGTCGGCGGCAGTCAGCCCGTGCGGCGTGAGGGGCCTGGGGACGCACCAGCCGCGGCAGCTCTCGCAGTAGGGCTTCGCGGCCTCGGTGTCGACGAGCAACATCGTCAGACCGAGAATGACGAGCGCTTCGATGACCCAGACCACGACGACGAAGGTGCCGCTGACGTCGGGGCGACTACGGCTCGACGAGGAGCCGTGGCTCGAGAGCGTCCAGCCCGCCTCCTGCTTGACCTCGAGCCAGCGCGAGAAGGTCAGCTCCTGCTGGATGATCTCGAGCGGCGTCTCGGGATGCTGCTCGGCGATCGTCGAGAGCGTCGAGCGGTAGCCCCAGTAGTACGACGCGCCGACGGGTGCGAGCGCGAGCGGGAGGGCGAGGATGGCCGCCAGTACGCGATTGCGACAGTGGCCGCGCCGCACCGCGAACATGCCGGCGGCGCCGAGCGCCGCGCCAAAGCCGGCGCACAGCACGAGGTCGACGTAGATGTATGGGATCCAGCTCATCAGCGCCTGATAGAGCCAGGCGACGGCGACACCGGAGACGATGGCGGCGATGAACAGCGGCAGCGTCAACGGCGAGAAGCGGCCGGACGGGCGATAGGTGGCGAAGCTCGCGTGCCCCATGCGGCCATGGTGCGCGCCGCCGGAGGCAGCCGTCAAGCGGCGGGCGTCACCGACGGTGGCGGACCGCTCGCCGGCGGCGGCGTGCCGGGCGGGTTCGCGGCCGGCGGCAGCGCCGGCGGGCCACTCTCGAGGCGGCCAAGCACATGCGACGCGCCGATGATGACGATGGGACGGAACAGGAGGTTGAGCACCGGCGTCGCCAAGAGCGCCACCGTCGACAGCGCGAAGCCGATCATCAGCGACGGATGCAGCTCGATCATCGCGATCTCCTCGCGCCACGGCCGCGAGAGCTTGTCGAGCCAGCGGGCGAAGCGGCGCAAGATGCGGCCCACCACCGGCAGCGTCTCGCCCTCGGCGCACAGTCGCACGAACCAGGGCTGCGGCGTCTTGTCGGCCATCGCATCGAGGTCGGCAACCGTCTCGCCCGGACGGAGCACCCGCGCCGAATCGAAGGCGTCGACGACGACCCAGTGGAGCGCCCAGACCGCGACCACCACCTGGATGAGGATGCCCCCGAGGACCGGTATGAAGTGCAGCACCGCGGTAACCGGGATGACCCCGACCGCGACCAGCACCGTCTGCTTGACGACGCGGCCGAGCGCGCGGCGCATCGACTCGATCGCCGGCTCGACGGGGCCGAAGCCGAACTTGTTGCGCGCCGTCGCGGCGAGCCGCGCGTAGTGACGCGCGAGCAAGAACGACGGCAGCGGCGCCAGCACCGCGAACACGTGATAGAAGCGGCGAACGATTCCGCCGAAGGTCCACGACGGCGGATCGATCAGCGCGACGCAGGCGCAGAACATCGCCAGGAGCGCCGCCGGCACCAGCGCCGCCTCGAGCAGCTCGCGGTGGGTGAACAGCATGCGCGCCCCGAGCAGCGGCTGCATGAGGCCGTAGACGACGCGATCGGCGTGCGCGTCCGGTGGCGCGCTCGGCGCCGCCACGTAGCCGGCCGCCATCTTGTGGGGGGCCCAACGGCCGGTCGGATTCACAGAGGGCTTAACGGGCGGCGGCTGGTCCATATTCCGCCGCCCGAATCTAGCAGGTGGATTGTGACGAGGGATAGTGCCGCGCGGGATGGTGCCGCGGGGGGATGGGCGAGGGGCAGTGCCGAGGATGGTGCCGAGGATGGTGCCGAGGCGTGGCGCCGAGCTTAGTTACAGGCGCCCACGTGGCTGAGCTGGACCTGGGCATGACCACGCTCACAGTCGTTGCCGTAGGTCTTGCCGTCGCAGCCGCAGACCGGCACGTAGCTCTGGATGCAGAGCTCCGTCAGGATGCGGCAGCTGCCACCGAGGTCGGCGGCGCCACAGGCGTTCGGCGTCGTGACGTCGCAGAAGTGGCCCGGCGCGCAGGCGATGCCGGCGATGCCGCCGCAGAACGTCGACGGGTCGGCTTCGACATGAACGACCTTGGTGAAGAAGTTGGTCGCGGTCAGCTGCACCGAAGCGCCGCCGGGGCCGCTCACCGGGGTGTTGTTGCCGGCGACGAGGAGGCCGTCCGGCATGGTGGTCTGCGTGTAGACGTCCGAGATCTGGTCCTCGGTCGCGCCCGTCGACGAGACGTCGAGGCCGGCGACGTTACGCGACGTCGTGCCGTTGATCTTCGTCTCTTTGTAGGACGCGCAGGGGTACGTGAAGCAACGCACGCCGTTGTCCTTGATGCGGTAGACGGTGCCGGCGATGGCGGCGTAGGTCGTCGTCGACGAATTGGTGACGGCGGCGGCCCAGGCTTCGGTCACGACCAGCTTGCCGTAGCTCTTGCCGTTGATCGTCTGCTTGGCGATGGTGCCCTTCACGAGCAGCTGCTTCTGATCGAGGCTCGACGTCTCGTCGGCGCTGAGGTTCAGCTTCGAGAAGTCGACGTCGGCGACGTAGCACTCCGCGGCCGAGCTGCCGTCGTGGCACTTGACGTCCGAGAAGTTGGCGCGCTTGACGTACGAGCCGCCGCACGCGGGGGCCGCACAGCGCTTGAAGTCGCGACGCATCTGGAAGTACCCCGTCGAACCGGTCGAGCCGGCGCGGTCGGCCTTGGCATCGTCGTCGGAGAGCGACGCGTCGTCCGAGGCAAGCTCGGTCTGGCCGGCGCAGGCGGGGAGGGTCATGGCGAACATCGAGGCGAGGAACAGAGAACGGGTCAACATGGCAGAAGGCTCCTGTGTAGGATACCAGCCCACTAGCACCTACTGTGCCGACTGCTGACCTGTGTTTCTCGCGGGTTTCGGCAAATTGCGATGGCCAGAGCAGCAGCCTGTTGCCGGCCACCCTGGCCGCCAGATGCAATTTATTGCTGATCGGTGACGGCGAAGCGATCGACGATTGCGACCACGGCCGCGTCGATGGGGATGCTCGGCTTGGCGCCGTCGGGCAGGAGCTCCGAGACGGCGACGCGCGCCGCGTGGCCGTAGGCGATGACCACGTCCTCGCCGACGCCGGCGCCGAGGACGTCGGCGCACACGACGCCATCGTGGGTCGGGGCCGCGTCTCCGGTGACGGCGCCGCCGAGGTCGGCGAGCGAGTAGGGCCGCACCAGCAAGAGCTTCATGCCGCTGAGCTCCGGCCACTTCACCGACGACCAGACCGATCCGATCACCTTGGCGAGGAACATGAGCCGGCTCCTATCCTTCGCCGTCGACGATGAGGCTGACGGCGGCGTCGCAGAGAATCTCGCGGTTATCGGGGCCGGGTGCCAGGACGTTGCGCGCGCCCGAGCCGACCGAGACCATGACCGCTTCGCCTTCGGACGCGTCGAGCGTGTCGATGGCGACCAGCGCCCGGTCCTCGCCTTCGACAGCGACGAGCAAGAGGCGCCGCCCGTTGAGCCCCGGCGCCTTGCGCGTGGCCCAGACCTCGCCGAGGATGCGGCCGCGAATCACGACCCGCCCTCCCCCGCCGTGTCGTGCGCCGGCGCGCGTCCGCCGACGAAGGTCAGCTCCCGCTTGCCGTGATCGCGCGACAGCTCGACGCGATCGACGATGGCGCAGACCGCCGCTTCGACCGGCATCGACGAGCTTCCGAGCGAGCGACGCGCCGGCTCACCCATGCACACGACCACGTCCTCGCCCACGCCGGCACCGATCGCGTCGACCGCGACCAGGTGCGCGACCTCGTGCGACGGCGCGTACCATAGATAGGGCTGGATGATGAGGAGCTTGCGACCGTCGAGCGCGGCATGCTTCTGCGTGGCCCAGACTTCGCCGACGACGCGGCCGAGAATCACGCGTTCGCCTCGTCCTCGTCGACGCCGTCGATGATGGCGATGACGACGTCCTTGAGCGCGACCGTCTCGCCGACGGTAAGATCGCGCACGCGCGACCCATGCGCCACGAGGACGCGGTCGCCCACGCCGGCGCCCAGACGGTCGATCGCCGTCACGCGTGCGCCGTTCGCATTTTCGATGGTGAGGAGCTTCGCACCGTCGAGGCCCGAGGCATGCCTACTGCCCCAGACCGCCCCGACGACGCGACCGAGCATCATCGCGTGAGTTAGGCGGCCTTCTTCTTGGCGCGCTTCTCGGCGAGCTTGACCATGTCGAGCAGGCGCGCGGGCGTGTAGCCCTTGAGCTTGTCGAGGTACGGCGCATCCTTGGCGCGGCCAATGGCCGAGCCGAGCGCCTCGGCCAACTTCTCGATCGAGCCATACTTCGACTTGATCTCGCTGCCGACTTCCTGGAGGCGGAGCAGCTTCTTGTTCGACGCCGCGAGCAGGCGCGCCTTGAGCGCGTCCTTGTCGTCTTCCGACGGCGAGATGGAGCCGATGACCGACATGACGCGGTCGACCAGCTTTTCCTTGCTCTCGTGCTCGTCCTTCTGGCGGGCGAGTGGGGACTTCTTCGTGGCCATGGTCGTTCGCTCCTACGTGCTACTGATTGGGCGGCGGCGAGGGCATACCGCCCATTGCGCCACCGAAGCTCTTGAGCAGACCCTTGACCCGATTGATGAGGTCGTCGACCTGCTGCTGGTTGTACACGAGACCGAGATGGAAGGTCTCGCCCTTGGAATCGATCTTGAGGCCGTCGAGGTACTGCGCCAGGCCCATCATCATGAATTGCGGGCTCTTGCGGATCTCGGCGAGCTGCGCCGTCGCCTTGGCCGCGAGGTCCTTGGCGTCCGCTTCCGAGCCGGTGTCGACGTTGAGGTCGGCGTTGACGCCCGACGCGAAGTCGACCGACCCGAAGATGTCTTTCATCGTCGCCGCCGACGACAGGCGCGGGTCGTTCTTGAACTGATCGCGGGTCGTCTGCGGCACGATGCCGGCGCCCCACAGCGCGTCCGAGGTCTTGGCGCGCTTCATGAGCGTCGCCAGCGTCGCGTTGCTCTTGGCGCTCTCGCCCTTGTTCGACGCGAGGTCGATGACCTTCTTGACCCACTCCTTGCCGCCGACGACGGCCGTCTTGCCGTCGAGGAACGTGGCGTAGGCCTCGCCCTTCTGATTGTCGGTGTAGAGCTTATGGCCGTTGTAGTCGCTGGTCGTCAGATCGCGGCCGTCTTTCTTGGCCTGATTCTTCGCGCACTCGACGAGCTTGCCTTCGTTGAACTGGCCGCGAAGGATCGCCGCGAACTCCTTCTCCGCGCCGCCCCCTTGCGGGAACGCGACGAAGACCGAGTCGATCTGCTTGAACGGATCGAGCGCGCACTTCTGCACGAACTCTTCGTAGTCCTTCTTCGCCTGCGCATCGCTGTCGCGGACGTCGAGGAGCTTGCGCCACATGGCCGTGTTGCGGATGCGGGCCACGTTCGCCATGAGGACGATGTCGGCTTCCTTGGGTACGAGCGCGAGGTCCTCCTTGGCCGCACCGGAGCCGGACGTGGATTTACACGCCGTCGCCGAGAAAGCGAGAACGCCACAAAGAAGGACTGAAGACGCACGCATGGAGATAGCCCCCATCAATAGAATTCCGGGTTTATAGAAGCGACGACACACATAGTCAAGGAGAATACGGCCGGAGGCTATGATAGGTTCCCCCGCCGTGCCCTGGGTATCGCGACTTCTACGCGGCGAACGCGTCTATGTAAAGGTGGATGGTAGCGGCAAGGCCCTCTCCGGGTCCGATGGTCGGGTCGACATCGTGTACAAACCGGGCGGCAAGACCTACCGCGCCGGCGCCGGCAATCTACTGCCGGATCCGGATCCCAAGACCCTGCCCGACTCCGACGCGACGGCCGGCGGTCCCGCGGGGCCCGGCGTGTCCAAGAAGGCGGCCGCGCCGGTGCCGGGCGACGCCATCATCGTCTACACCGACGGCGCGTGCAGCGGCAATCCAGGCCCCGCCGGTCTCGGAGTCGTCATCCTCGACGGCGGCAAGCGGCGCGAGCTGTCCGAGTACCTCGGCAACGGCACCAACAACATCGCCGAGCTCATGGCGATCGTGCGCGCCCTCGAGGAGGTGCCGCCCGACCGCACCGTCGTCCTGCACGCCGACTCGAGCTACGCCCTCGGCCTCCTCGGCAAGGGCTGGAAGGCCAAGGCCAACCAGGAGATCGTCGAGCGCATGCGCGTCCTGGCGCGGAAGTTTCGCGACCTGCGGCTGGTGAAGGTCGACGGCCACGCCGGCGTCGCCGAGAACGAACGCGCCGACGAGCTGGCGCGCACCGCCATCGTCAAAGCCACCTGATGCGCGACCGGTCGCGCGCGGCTGAGCGCGGCTGATGCGTCCGGAGCTGATCCTCGTCGGGGTCACGATCCTGTGGGGTTCGACGTTCATCGTCACCAAGGACATCGTGCGCGAAGCGCCGCCGATGCTCTACCTGGTCTTCCGCTTCGGGCTGGCCGCGGTGCTGCTGCTGGCGCTCTACGGGCGGCGCATCAACAATCGGCGCCTTCTCGTCGACGGCGTGATCCTCGGGGTGCTCAACTCGCTCGGGCTCATCCTGCAGGTGCTCGGGCAGGTCTTCACCACGGCCTCGAAGTCGGCGTTCATCACCTCGCTCAACACGCCGCTGGTGCCGCTGGTGTCGTATGCGCTGTATCGCTTGCGCCCGTCGACGCCGCAGCTCGTCGCCGTGCTCCTGGCGACGCTCGGGCTCATGCTGCTGACCTACCCGGTGGGGGGCGCGCGCTGGAACGCGGGCGATCTGTACACCGTCGGCTGCGCGGCGATCTACGCCTTCACGATCGTGCAGATCGCCAGGCGCGCGCCGCGTCACGACGCGCGGCCGCTGACCGCGGTGCAGATCGCGGCGGCGGCGGCGACGTTCGTCGTCGCGCTCGGGGTCGCGCAGCTGTGCATCCACACCATCGCGCCGCCGTCGCTGCCCCAGTTCGCGCTGCTCGAGGCGCGGCCGCTCGTCGTGACGCCGCGGCTCGTCGTCGAAGGGCTGTACATGGCGCTCTTCTGCACCGTGCTCACCTTCGGCCTGCAGACTTGGGCGATGGCGCGCATGTCGGCGACCCACGCGGCGGTGGTGTTCGCGCTGGAGCCGGTGTTCGCCACGGCCATGGCGGTCGGATGGGAGGGATCGGCGGAGTGGCCGGGGGCGCGCGGCGCGACCGGCGCGGCGATCGTGATGGTGGCGGTGGCGGCGTCCGAGCTGCCCCGGCGGCGTGCTAAGATCGGGGCGTGAGGTCGCGCTACATCATCGTCCTGACCGGAGCCGCGCTGTTGGTCGCGGCGCCGGCGCGCGCGCATGTCGGCGCCAGCGTCGCGGTCGCCAAATTCACCGCGCCGAACGAGCCGGCCGTGACGCACGTCGATCCCAACGACACGGTCGACCCGTTCACCTTCGCCACCGCCGACGCCAGCTACACGATCCAGTGGGTCGACGGCGACACCGACCCGACCGGCAGGTTCACGATCTATTACCTCGATCATCAGCCGACGTTTCAGGTCACCGTCGACGAGATCGAGCAGGGCGCGGCCACCAAGGTCGATGATCCGATCAACAAGGCGGGCGGATTCTTCGCCAGCTGCTTCTGCTCGCCCGACATGGGCGTGACCTGCCCGACCGACGTCCGCGACCCCAACGGTAACTGCGGCAACAAGCTGGTGTGGAACACGTCGGCGCTGCCGCAGGGGACCTACTGGCTGGTCGCGGTCAACAACGATCCGCCGTTTCACGTCTACAACAGCTCGGGCGGACCGGTGCGCGTCGCCCACGGCGGCACGGCGGCGCCGGCGGCGGTGATCGTCCGGCCCGACGGCCTCGGCGCGTGGGACAAGGTCTATCACCTGCAGTGGATCGCCGAGGGCAAGGCGCCGCTGAAATTCGACCTGGCCTATGGGCTCGAGGACACCGGCTTCGCCAACGCGCCGAGCGCCGACATCGCGACCGGGCTGACGGTGACGCCGAACGCCGACGGCACGTTCGGCTACGACTGGGACATCTCGGCGCTCGACAACAACAAGGCGTACTGGGTGCGCCTCAAGACCACGGACGCCGACGGCACCTCGACGTTCACCGATTCGCACTTCGCGGTGACCGTGTTCCATTCGGGCGGCATGGTGACGCCGGCCGATATGGCGATGGCGCCGAAGAAGAGCGGCTGCGACGTCGGGGCCGGCCAAGCGCCCTCCTCTTCGTCGGGCGGCGCGACGCTGCTTTCGGCGTTCGCGGCGCTGGCCTTCGCGGTCTACCTGGCGCGGCGCGCCGGCACGCGCGGCTGACAGCGAGGGCAATAGACCGTCGAGCGGCCGCCCTGCACGATGCGGCGCAGCGTGGTCTTGCAGCGCGGGCACGGCTGGCCTTCTTTACCGTAGACGTCGAACGGATTGTCGGCGCCCGCCTCTTCGACATAGGTGATCTCGGGCGAGTCCTCGCGTGCGAGCGTGTCGCGGATCGAGCCCTCGAGGCCGCGGGCGAGCGCGCGCACCTCGGCCGGTGAAAGCGACGAGGCCGCCCGCTCCGGATGGATGCGCGCGCGCCACAGCCCCTCGGCCGCCTGGATGTTGCCGACGCCGGCGAGGATGGTCTGATCGAGCAGCGCCTCTTTGACGCTGCGCTTGATGCGCGACAGGCGCGCGTGCAGGACGGCGGGATCGATGCCGTCGGTGAGCGCGTCGGGGCCGAGCGCGGTGAAGGCCGGCGGCGGCGTGGCGTTGCCGCTGATGCCGTAGATGCGGCCGAAGAGGCGCGGATCGAGGTAGCGAACCGAGCGGCGGGCGCTGTCGAGGCGCGCGCGCTCGAAGCGCTGCGGCGGGTCGTCGTGTTTGCGCAGGACCCACTTGCCGGTCATGCCGAGGTGGGAATAGAGCGTCGGCTCACCGTCGGTGACGAGGCGCAGCCACTTGCCGCGCCGCTCGACGGCGGAGATGCGGCGGCCGGTCAGGCGGCGGGCGTACAGCGGCGCCGAGCCGCCGTAGTAGATGCGCGGCGAGAGCTCGACGTGCGTCAGCTTCGCGCCGCGCAGCCACTTCTCCAGATTGCGTCGCGCGACTTCGACCTCGGGAAGCTCGGGCATGAGCGGGCCGCGCGCTAGTGAACGTGGCCCTCGCGCTGTACGTCGTTGGCGACGTCGGCCAGCGGCGAGAAGGTGTATTCGGGCGCCAGGCGGTCGAGCGTGGCCTCGAGCGCACGCTGCTTCTGCAGGAGCGGCACGCGCAGGTCGGGCTGGCGCGCCACCAGCTCCGACGGGATGCCGTCCTCCTCGGCGCCGATGAGATCGATGCCGTGCAGCTCGAGGTTGAAGAAGCTGCGGCCGCGCATCGCTTCCAGGATGCGGACGCGCACCGCCGTCGGAGGCGCGACGAGCCAGGTGCCGATGGCCGGCACGCGCAGCCCCGGCGTCGTCGAGACCGGCAGCTCGACGAGCGTCGACTGCCCGCGTGAAAAGGGCGAGCGCCCCGGCCGATAGGGCATGGCCGGCGCGAACAGCGCGCGCGGATCGCCGAGGACGGAGCGCGACTTCCGCCCCACCATCGACATCATGCCCATGACGCCGGCCTTGAGCAGATAGTAGGGCCACGACGGGAAGACCGACGAGTCGTAGCGATAGCCGCGCGCCATGAGCACGTCGAGGACGCGCTCCGAGATGTCGTAGCCGGGGGCGCGGAAGCCGACGGGCGCCGTGCCGGCGATGGCGGCGATGACGTCGTGGGCGCGCCCCACTTCGTCCTCGATGGCCGCCTTGTCGAGGCGGGCCAGCTCGTACGGGTGCGTGTGGCTGTGGTTGCCGAGCTCATGGCCGTCGCGCGCGAGCTGCGCCAGCTGCTTGGCCCCGGCCACGTCGGCGGCGGCGTCGGAGCCGACGACGAAGAAGGTCGCGTGCACCCGGTGGCGCGCGAACATCTCGGCGAAGCGCGGCAGCGCGCGGCGCAGGACGACGTGCGCCAGCTCGCGCGGCGGCGCGCCCAGGCCGTGGATGCCGTAGTAGCAGCTGAGGGGATCGAGATCGACGCTGACGGAGCAGACGCGCACGGCTGGCGGACCATAGCACGACGCTGGTGCGGTGGAGCGGGTTTGCCGTCGGTGACGGCGCTACTTCTTCGGCTGCGCCTTGTTGTCTTTTTCTTTGACGCCTTCACCGGTGATGACGCCGCAGCCGATACGCGGACCGGCGTTGCCGGCCGGCTGGCTCTTGAAGTCGTCGACGCCGCCATGGACGACGATGGCGTGACCGACGACGTCGTTCACGGCGCCGCCGCCGGCGGTCCACTTGGCGGTCTCGAGCGTGATGACGCCCTTGCCGTCCGGGGTGACGGTCAGGTTGCCGATGTCGCCGAGGTGGTACTTGTCCATCGGCGCGCCCCACTTACCGTGCTCCATGTGGGTCGGGTTCCAGTGGTCGCCGGCCGACTTGCCGTCGGGGGACGAGCAGTCGCCCTTCTCGTGGATGTGGACCGCGTGCTCGCCGGGAGGCGCGTCCGAGACCTCGATGCGCACCACGATGCCGCCCTTGCCGTCGTCGGTGAAAGCGGCCTTGCCCTTCAGCTTGGAGGCGCTCTTGGCTTCGATGTCGGCCTTGCCGACGGTCTTGCCCTTGAGGCCGACCTCCTGCTTCGCTTCCTTCTTGTCCTCGGCCGTCGGCTTCGTGGTCTTCTTATCCGCGTAGGCGACACCGACGAGCGCAACGGCCAGGCCGATTGCGCAGAGCTGCGTGGTCTTCATGGACCCTCCTCCTTCAACCTTTGACGCGGATGATATAGGTCAGCCGCGCGATGTCGCGCAAAACTTTCGGCACGCGCTTGAACAGGTTGATCGACGGCGGGCGCTTCTCGACGATGTGGATGGGAATTTCCTGCACGCGTTTGCCGTCGCGCTCGGCGCGGATGACGAACTCCGACGCGAACAGATCGCGTGAAAGGTTGCAGCGCTGCACGGTGCCGAGCAGCCGCTCGCGGCGGAACGCCTTGAGGCCATGGGTATCGGTGCCGTGAAAGCCGACCAGCACCCGCAGCATGCCGTTGATGACGAGCGTGGCCGTGTGGCGCAACATCGGGCGGCGATCGTCCGCGCCCTCCATCACCTTCGAGCCCACGACCATGTCGGCGCGGTCGCTGTCGAGGATGGCGAGCGCGCGCTGGTAGAAGTCGGTGTCGCAGAGGTCGATCTCGTCGCAGATGACGAAGGTGCCGCGCGCGCGCAGGATCCCTTCCTTGAGCGCCTTGCCGTAATTGGGCTCGCCCAGGGAGTGGATCGAGACGCGCGGATACTTCTTCGACAGCTCCTCGCCGAGCGCGACGGTGCGGTCGGAAGAGCCGTTCTCGGCCAGGAGGAGCTCGTAGTCCCATTTGAGCTCGTCGAGGCTGGTGATGAGGTCGACCACCGACGAGTGGAGGATCCCCTCCTCGTTGTAAACCGGGATGACGATGGAGACCCGCGGCGGCGGCGATGTTGCTTTGGGCGGCGTCACTGGTTGAGCCTCAACGCCACTTCGCGGCCGGCGAGGATCGAGTCTTCCATCGCGTTGTAGATCCACGAGCCGTAGCGGCCGCGCGGGAACACGTCATTGGCTTCGAAGTACTTAATCAATTTGTCCACACACGAATAGTAATTGTCGTCGAATACCACATAAGCGTATTTGAGCTCTTTGAGCTCGGCGAACAGGACGTCATCGGCGGAGTTGATGGCGCCGGCGGCGGCGAGCGCCTGGGCCACGTCGGGCATGATGTCGTCGACGCGAGGCATGGCGCCGCGATCGCTGAGCTCGACGTAGAGCGAACCGCGCCCCGGCGGCGCCATCGCCGGCACGGCGTTGGTGTAGATACCGACCCGGTAAAACGGATACTTCTCCTCGGGAACGTATATCCAATGGAAATCGGCTTTCGGCGAGCTCTTGGTGGCGACGTTCAAGTAGCGCACCGCGGTGCAGCGCAGCTTGCCGGCCGCCTCCTCGATGTCCTTGGGGCAATCGGCCAGGCGCGCCACCAGCTCCGGCAGCGGAATGGTCGCCACCATCGCGCGCCATGGGATGGTCTCGCCACCATACGTCACCGTACGGTTGGCGAGGTCGAGCCGGTCGACCGGCGTCGAGACGTGCACGTCGCCGCCGGCCAGCCGCGCCACCAGCGCGCGGGTGAGCGTCTCGATGCCGCCCTTCTCTGGGTACAAGAACGAAATGTTGTAGCCTAGCTCGGGCGGCACGTCGCCGACTGCGCCCTTGATCACGTCCTCGAGCTTCGGGATGGGCACGAAGCGCGAGCACCACTCGGCGGTGATCTCGCGCGGGTGCACGCCCCACAGCTTCTGGTTGTACGGGATCATGAAGTGGCGCGAGATCCCGGCGCCGAACTTCTTGTTGCAGAAGTCCTCGAAGTTTTTCGGCGGCTCCTTCGAGGCGGGGTCGGCGTGAGCGCGCACGAACTCGATCAGACACTCGGAGACGACGTTGGCCGGCAGCCCGAACAGGTTCGCCTGGAAGGGAAACCGCGTCAGGACGCCGTGCGAAAAGATGCGCGCCTTGCGCTCGACGGGAACCATCTGGCCGGGCAGGAGCTCCTGCACGAGCCCCTTGGTGTACGGGTCGCGGAGGTGCAGCCAGTGGCCTGTCTTGTCGAAATGAAAGCCCTGGGTCTCGTCGGTGCGGGCGTGTCCGCCGAGGCGCGACTCCTTCTCGAGGAGCAGCCACGGGCGGCGCAGGTGGTAGGCGGTCGAGATCCCGGTCAGGCCGCCGCCGAGGATGACCACCCGCGCGTCCGAGTGCGGGCTCTGCATGGGCGCTCTCGATAGCACGTTTCCGTCGGTGAAGGCAAAGCGACGTGTGGGGGGTGCACCCCCAGTCAGAATACAATGCATTCCGGTGATTCTGCGTACTTGGACCGCATCGCGCGTTGGCGCGACTGTAGCAATACGGAGTCGGTCAAGAGGGTGAAAATGCGCAAGACACTGGCTTTGTCCGCGGCGATGGTTCTGGCTGGCTGTCTCGGTTCGGATCCCAACCATGGGGGTTCAGGCACCGGAGCAGGCGATGGCAGCGGCAACGGCACCGCAGGTGGCGGCAGCCAGACTCCCGCCGAGCCGGCAGGCTGCGGGAAGCAGACGTTCCCGATCTCCACTACCAAGGTAGCGCCGAACATCATGATGGTGGTCGACGAGTCCGGCTCGATGAAGGAGCCGATTCAGGGTGCGACGCCGCCGCAGTCGAAGTGGACGGCGCTCGTCGGCGCGGTCAACGCGCTGCTCGGCAAGTACTCCGGCTCGGCGCAGTGGGGAATGTCGATCTTCCCGCACACGCCGGCCAACGCCTGCTCGGCAGGCACGGTCGACATCGCGGTCGGCGCCAACACGACGATGAGCATCCTCACCAAGCTCAACGGCATGAACGACGGGAACATCGGCGGCAATACGCCGACGAACCAGTCGCTGCAGGCGATGCTGGGCTCGGCTGCCGGCCTCGCCGACGCGACCCGCGCCAACTACGTCCTCCTCATGACGGACGGACAGCCGAACTGCGGCGGCGACGCCAAGGCAGTCGCGGCGACGGTCGGCCAGCTCTACGGACAGGCGACATCGGTGCGCACCTTCGTCGTCGGCATCGGCGACGGCGCGTCGTCGGATCCGGGCGCGCTCAACAGCTGGGCCGACGCCGGCCACACGGCGCGCGCGGGCGCGACAAAGTACTACCAGGTCAACACGGTCAACGATCTCCAGCAGGCGTTCGCCGACATCGTCAACGGCGTGGCCTCGTGCACCTACTCGCTGACCATGAAGCCGGCGGATGCGTCGCTGGTGGTCGGCTACCTGAACGGCGCCGCCGTTCCGAGCGACGCCGCCAACGGCACGACCTACGACCCGAAGTCGAACACGCTCGAGTTCCACGGCACGTCGTGCGACGCCATCAAGAACGGCGGCGCCACCGCGGTCGACGTCATCTACGGCTGCCCGTCGGGCCCCATCCCGTAGCCTCCGCCGCTTCTGGCCTGCCTGCTTCCTTCAGCTCGGTCGCTTCCTTCGCGTAAGTCGCTTCCTTCGCGTAAGTCGCTTCCTGCACAAAAGGCGTTTCGTCTGCGCCGTCCAATACGACTCCGTCGGTCGACCGGTAGACGCCATATCGCGGCCCTGGTGAAGTACCTCCCGAGCACGTCGGGTACGGCTCTTTGGCGGCGCTGCCCCAGGAGCCATCGAACCCACAACACGTACAGCGTTGGTCTCGTCGACAGCGTCATGACGCTCCGCCACGTTCCGGAGCCGTCCGCCGACGCCGAGGCCACTCCGACGATCGTCCACAACCACCATTTTCTTGGCATTGCAGCCACAACGATCTGTCCGGCCGGTTGCGCGACGACAACCGCCGAGGGCGGTGACGCAGGCGGTGGGCGGGGCCACGTCTGCTCGACGTCCGCGCCATTGGCGGCGTCGGGCTTCTTGATCACATAGGAGGATGAAGAAAAGCCCACGCCTCAGTCTCGGCGTGGATTCGGAGCGGGCTCAATCAGCCGATGCCGTTCACGCACTCGTAGATGACGGTGTAGCTCTTGAGCGCCGGCGTTGAGTTCTTGTCCGTCGTCGTCAGATCGAACTCGACCTGGAGGAAGCCGGACGGATTCGGCGTGACAGGGCCGGGCGCGTTCTGCAGATCGGCCGGCGACGACGTGTAGTTGCCCGTGAAGGGCGCCGACGTGAGCGTCGCCTTGTCGTCGCTCGAGCGAACCTTGACGCTGATTCCCGTGCCGCCCGGCGTGGCGGCGTCCCAGGTGACCTTCAGCCATTTGGTCTTGCCCGGTCCGCAGCCGGTCCAGATGTTCGAGTAGGAGCCGTGCGGGTTGGTGAAGTTGCGCAAGCCGAAGCCCGTGAAGTCCGAGTAGGTGTAGGGGTACGGAGGCGTGTGCGCGACGGCGCCCGCGGTCAGATTGTTGTCGTCGAGGTTGACCTGATCGCCCGCGCCCGGCAGCGTGACGTTGCCCGTTGCGTCGACCTTGAAGTGGGTCGCGGCGTGGTCGATCTGACTGATCGCCCACACGTCGGAATCCGCCGCGACACCGGCGCCCAGCGTCGTCGTCTTGCTGGTCGCGAAGGCGCCGCTGGCAACCATGACCACCGGCGTGCCGAGCATGTAATCGACGGCGACGCGACCGACGTTGCCTGCGCCGACCGTATTGCCACCGTCGAGCGCAAACCACGCGAACGACGTCGGGCTCCGATTGTCGACGCCGACGCCGCGGCCATTGCCTGTCGCGCCGGCGAACGTGAACTGCGTCCACGTGCCGAGACCCGCGTCGCTGAACAAGGCGCTGCGCTTCGGCGTATAGCGGAAGCCGCCGACGGCGCCGTAGTTCGCGAGCCAGATCTGCTGGACGAGCTGCGGCGTCGTTCCGCCCGGCGGGATCGCTTTGTAGCCGTCGATCGCGACGCCGTAGAAGCCGTTGCCTGGCGCGGCGGGAGGCGCCACCATCGCCTGGTTCGTGGTCGGGTTATTGGTGTCGAAGTAGAAGAGATAGTGACCATCGATGTTCGGCGCCCACAGGATGCCGGCCTGGTCGATGGCCGCGCCGTACGGATGTGAGACGACGCCAGCCTGATCGTTCACCTTCACGGTCGTCTTGATGAGGCCGGTCGTACCGTCAACGCGGTACCAGACGCTGTCGGTGTAACGACCCGCCCACGCGTCGGACGGCGCGAAATCCGTCGAACCCTGTCCCAACGCCAAGGGTCTTCCGACGCCGTTGACGGCTCCGGTGTTCGTGGTGAACAGAATGCATTCGTCGTCGAGGCCCCAGAACTCCTGCGGCGTGTTCGCCTTGCACGCGGTAGCCGTAACGTCGGTGATGTTGTCCGGCACGCCGTTGCCGTTGCAGTCGGTGTTGATGATGCCGTCACCGTTGGCGTCGAACGAGGTCTGGATGCCGGCCTGGCCGTTGCGCTCGACGCAGTCGGTGTCCGTCGCCGAGTTGTTCTTGTTGGCGATCTTCGAGACGGACGATTGATGCGGCTGCTCGATGTGCGCGCGGTTCGAGACCCACGCGTCGCCGTTGAAGTCGACGGCCGTACGCGAGGGGTGGTTGTTGACGAGCTGGATGGGCGTGCGACCGCCGCCTGTCGGGCCGCGGCTGCAGCAGCCGTTGGTGCCGTCGCAGTTGGTCGCCGTCGGGATTCCGCTCGGACCGCCGACGATCTGGCCGGCGTGGCTCAGCCGCGACGCGGGCTCGTTCGAGTCGCAGGTGACCGTCAGGTAGCGCGCGACCTCGCGGTAGTCGTGGTTGACCGCGCCGCCGGCGGCCGTGCTCTTGCGCGTGTCGATCTTCGAGACCATGCCGACGCCGTAGGCCTGATCGTCGGCGATCCAGATGTAGTTGAAGCTCGACTTACCCTGGTTCAAGACGATCCAGCCGTTCGGGTCGCGGTCGACGCCGTCGGCGCCCACGTCCGGATCGGGCGGGACGTCGCCGGGGAGCGGGAACGTCTTGGGCGGCATGCAGGTCGGCCCGATGCAGGCGGCCACGCAGGATGGGTCGTTGTCGCCGCAGGGGTCGGCAGTCGTTCCCCCACCGCCGCCACCTCCGGTACCGCCGCCGCCGGCGCCACCGTCGCCATTGCCGACGCCGTTGTGATTGCAACTGCAGCCAGGCGTGGCGCCTCCGACGGCCAAAACGACGACCGCGACCACCAGCGACCAGAGCGAGCGTTTCATGGGTACCGACCTCACCTAATGAAGAAGAAAGAGAACGAAGGCGCTGCTTACTAGCAGGAAGCGGACCGCACCGAACACACCGCTCGGGATCATCGTATCAGCACGCCACCGTCGGGGTCTAGCATCGCGAGAGGGTTGCCCCCATTTCCCTACACTCGCAAAATTTGCGTTGTTTGGGGTTCAACGGCCCCAGAAATTCGTGTGGTCGACATAACCGGCCAGCACAGTTGCGTCCGACGCCGCGCCGCGCAAAAGTGGCCGCTCGTGACGGCGCACCGCCCACATCGGCCGCCCCCGTCGATCTCCGCCGCCGTCGCGGCCGAGTTTCGCGCGCGCGCCCATGAGCTCGACGAGCTGCACCGCCGTCGCGGGTCGATCATGCTGCACGGCGGCATCCCGAGCTGGCTCTTTCAGTGGCTGCGCGCCCTCATGCCGTCGGGCATGGGCGGCCGGCAGCTCCTGCCGCGCCGCCCGCCTCCGCCCATTCCCATCCCCGCCGCCGGCGAATGCGCAATCACGTTCATCGGCCATGCGACTGCGCTCATACGGTACGCGCACGCCCGTCTTCTCACCGATCCGTGCCTGGCGCGATCGCTGTACTCGCTGCGCCGCGTGCGCGCGCCCGGGCTGCCCGACGGTGCGCTCGAGAGCGTCGACGTCGTGCTCATCTCGCACGCGCACTCGGACCACCTGCATCGCGCGTCGCTCGAGCTCCTGGAGCACGGCACCACCATCGTCGTCCCGGCCGGCGTCCGCGTCGACGGCCTCGGCTTCCACAAGGTCGTCGAGCTGCGCGCCGGCGACACCAGCTCCGTCGCCGGCCTCGAGATCACCGCCGTTCCGGCGCAGCATCGCGTCGGCTTCGGCGGTCGCGGCCGCGCTCTCGGCTACGTCGTGCGCGGCGACGGCCCTACCGTCTACTTCTCCGGCGACACCGGCTACTTCTCGGGCTTCCTCGAGGTCGGCTCGCGCTTCCGCCCCGAGGTCGCGCTCCTGCCCATCAGCGGCTACCGGCCGCGCGCGCTGCGCCGCGACCACCTCTCGCCGCTCGACGCGCTCTATGCGCTCGAAGATCTCGGCGCCGAGCTGCTGGTGCCCATCCATCACGGCGCCTTCGCGCTCGGCTACGAGCCGGTCGCCGAGCCGCTCATCTGGCTGCGCTCGCTCGCCTCGGCACGGCACGATGAAAACAAGATCGCCTGGCTCGAACCGGGAGAGTCGTGCGTCGCACGGCGCCCGCCATTGCAAACCCTGCCGCCGTCGGATATGTGAAGACCGTGACTGACGAATCCCGCCCGCGCTCGCTCTCGCCTGCGGTGTCGTACGCGCTCTGCGCGGCGCTCGGCCTGGCGCTGTTCGTCCCCCGCCTCGGCTCCTTCGGGTTCTGGGACCCCTACGAGGTCCGCCTCGCCGACGCGGCGCGCACCCTCGCCACCGGCGACGGCACCCTCGCGCAGGCGACCCAGATCATCAGCCGCCCGCCCGCGACGGTCGCGCTCATCTCCGCCGGCTTCAAGGCGTTCGGCGTCGGTGAGCTCGGCGGCCGCCTGCCGATCGCGCTCGTCTCGGTCCTCGCCGTGCTCGCCTGTTTCTACGCCGGCTCGTCGCTGATTCGCCGTCGCGGCGCGCTGCTCGGCAGCTTCGTCCTCGCCACCACGCCGGCGTTTCTCCTCGGCGCGCGCCAGCTCACGACCAACGCGCCGCTCATCCTGGCCACCTCGCTCGCCGTCGGTGGCCTGGCACGCTTGAGCTGGCCGCCCGAAGGCTCGCCGTCGTGGATGCGGCCCGTCGACGCCCTCCTCGCCGCCGGCGGCCTGATCCTCGGCTACTTCTCCGGCGCGCTCCTCCTCGGCGTCGTCGCGCCGCTCGCCGCCGTCGCGGTCGCGCTCGCGATCACGACCCCATCGCGCGATCGGGTTCCGTTCGCCCTCGCGCTCGGCGCCGCCGTCGTCGCGCTCCTCGTGGTCGCCTTCCGCGCCTGGGCGCATGGCCAGGGCTACTCGGCGGTGCTCGGCGGCATGCCGCACCCGTTCCTCAACTCGGCGGTCTTCACCAACGCGCTCAAGCAGATCGGCTTCGGCCTCTTCCCGTGGATCGCGCTCTTGCCGATGGCCGGCATCCACGCGCTCTCGTCGACGACGAGCGACAGCGAGCCGGACGCGCGCGACCTCTTCGGCCGCGTCGTGTGCGTCGCCTGGTTCGTCTCGATCTACTGCACCGGCGTCCTCGAATCCGCCGCCGTCCAGGACGTGCTCATCCCGGCCGCGCCGCCGGTGCTGCTGCTCGTCGGCCTCTACCTCGACGACGTCCTCGACTCCCCCGAGCTGCAGCCGTACGCCGCGCTCACCGTCGCGCTCGGCGCCATCATCATCGGCCGCGACTTCTACGTCTTCCCCGAATACTACGTCGGCGCGCACATGCTCGAGGCCATTCGCTGGCCGGGGCCGCTCGCCTCCATGCCGTACGTCATGGTCGGCTACGCGGCCTTCTTCGGTGGCGTCATCGGCCTGGCGCTCGGCGTACCGATCGCGCCGGCGAGCGCGACCGATGCGCAGCGCCGCAAGACGCGCATCATCCTCGTCGGTGGCGCCGTGGCCGCCACGCTGGCGATGGCGCTCGTGACCGCGTTCTGGGTCGTGCCGCAGTGCTCGAAGCACCTGTCGTCGAAGGAGCTCTACGGCAAATCGAAGCAGCTCGATCCGACGGCGCCCATCGGCCAGTACCACTTCAACGCGTCGGGCGCCTCCTACTACACGGGCGGCAAGGTGCCGGCGCAGCTGCCGTCGCTCGAGGAGATGTTCAAGTTCCTCGCGCGCCCCGAGCATGTCTTCGTCATGGCGGGCGCCGAAGAGCTCCCCGCCGTCGACCAGTATTCCAAGCAGCACGCCGCCCACTACTTCGTCATCGACGACTCGTCGACGCGCTACCTCATGCTCTCGAACAAGCTCGGGCCCGGCGAGACCGACCTGAACCCGCTCAAGCGCTTCATCTCGGACAAGCCGCCGGCCATATCGCACCCGATCGACATCAGCTTCGACGGCAAGGTGCAGCTCGTGGGCTACGACGTGCCCCCGTCGGTGGCGCCGCGCCAGGACTTCAAGCTGCGGCTCTATTTCAAGGTGATCCAGCCGCTCGGCGGCAACTACAAGATCTTCGTGCATGTCGACGGCGCCGGCACGCGCATCAACGGCGATCACGTGCCCCTCGACGGTAAGTTCCCCACCAACTACTGGGTCCCCGGCACCTACGTCACCGACGAGCACACCATCCGCCCGAGCGACAACAACACCGGCTCGGCGCCGAACGGCGGCTACTACCAGATTTACATGGGCATGTATCAAGGCGCCGAACGGCTCAAGGTCGTCAACGGCCCCTCGGACGGCGACAACCGCGCGCGCGTCGGCGGCATCCAGATCCGCTAGCGCACCTTCGCGATCGCGCCTCGTCGACGGCAGAATGTGACTTGCGCCGCAGTGCGTCGCTAAATCCAATTCGCGACTCAACTTTTCGCTTGTGGCAATCCGGCGCCCTTGGTATGTCGCGTCAAGGAGGACGGGTTTGGCGGGCGAGGAGGATAGGGGAGATGCCGGGGTGGAGGAGATGCCAAAACGCGTGAAAGATCGTCGACGCTCACTGACGCCGGTCTCGATCGACGCCCGGCAAGGCGCCGACCGCAGGATCCACGAGCGGGTGCTGGTCGACATCGAGGTCGACTACAAAGCGGACGACACCTTCCTGTTCGCGTACATCACCGATATCTCGGCGATGGGCATCTTCGTACGCACCAACAACCCCGAGCCCGAGGGTACGCGCCTCAACCTCTGCTTCCGCGTCCCCAAGGACCTCGGCGGGCAGCTGGTCGAAGTCGAGGGCGAGGTCATCTGGGTCAACCCGTTCCGCCCGAACGAGCCGACGCGGCAGCCGGGCATGGGGATCCAGTTCGTCGACCTCACGACGCAGCAGCGCGAGCTCGTCATGAAGATGGTGCGCACCTTCGCCTATCTCGACGACGACGAAGGACAGACGGTCGGGAATTCGTAGGACGGCCTTTTGGCCGTCGCCGTTAGCTTTCGGATTCGGATTCGTCGTCGCTGTCCGGTTTGCGCTCGTCGGTGCTGGCGATGGCATACCGACCGTCGAGCCAGTTGCCGAGATCGACGAGTCGGCAGCGCTCGCAGCAAAACGGGAACGCTTTGCCGTCGGGCTGGACCTGCTTCTTACAGGTCGGGCAGTTGACCGGCTTCACAGCGCTTTCTTATCCAACCCGTAGCGCTCGACCTTGGTGATCAGGTTCGAGCGCGAGATGCCGAGCTCTTTGGCGAGCTGGCTCTTGTTCCAGTGCGTGCGGATGAGCCCCTGGTGGATGAGGTCGCGCTCGAGGCGCTCGACGGCATCCTTGAGCGAGCCGTCGCTGTCGTAGCGCGCGATCGACCGCGTGAGCGGCACGCCGGCGGCGTCGCGCACGCGCTGCGACAACAGGTCCTCGGGCAGCTCGTCGAGATCGCCGCCCAGCACCATGCAGCGCTCGATCTCGTTCTCCAGCTCGCGAATGTTGCCCGGCCACGGATAGCGCTGCATCGCCGCCAGCGCCTCGGCGTTGAGCTGCGGCGGCCGCATGCGCCCCGTCCCCGGTCGCGCGCGGAAGTGTTTGCGCAAGAAGTGCTCGACGAGGATCGGCATGTCGTCCATGCGATCACGGAGCGGCGGAATCTGAATCTTGATGACGTTGATGCGGTAGTAGAGGTCCTCGCGGAACTCGCCGCGCTCGACCATCTTCTGCAGATCTTTGTGCGTCGCCGCGATGACGCGCACGTCGACGGTGCGGGTCTCGGTGCCGCCGACGGGCGTGAAGGTCCCCTCCTGCAAGACGCGCAAGAGCTTGACCTGCAGCGACGGTGACATGTCGCCGATCTCGTCGAGGAAGAAGGTGCCGCCGTCGGCAATCTCGAAGAGCCCCTTCTTGTCCTTGATGGCGCCGGTGAACGACCCCTTGGTGTGGCCGAAGAGCGCGCTCTCGAGGAGGTTGTCGTTGAACGCCGAGCAGTTTTGCACGACGAACGCTTTTTTCGCACGCGGTCCGTTGTAGTGAATGGCGCGCGCCACCAGCTCCTTGCCGGTGCCGGACTCGCCGTGGATCAGCACCGTCGACTCCGACTCGATGATCTTCTCGAGCAGACGGAAGACCTGCTGCATCGCGCGCGACGTGCCGACGATGTTCTCGAAGCGATAGCGCTCGCCGAGCTCTTGCGTGATCGAGGTCAGCTCGCGCTCGCGACGCTTGAGCTCGGCGTGATAGTTCTGGATCTCGTCGGCGCCGAACTCGATCAGGTCGCAGAGCTGCTCGATCTCCTCGCCGGTCATCTTGGGGATGCGCGACGCCGCCTTGTGCAGGTCGGTGCCGATGCCGCCGGCCGCCGAGCCGGCGACCTCGCGGATCTTGCGCATGAGCAGCTCGGTCGAGTGCGGAGAGAGCTCGTCGTGGATGCTGCCGCCGCAGAAGAGGAAGCCGGCGAACTCGCCGTCGAGGACGATGGGGCAGGCGATGACGTCGAAGCCGAGGTGGCACTCGTGGACGACGCAGCGGCGGCCGGCGCGCGGTCCGGTCGCGCGCAACTTGTCGCGCGTCACCTTGACCGACTCGTTGCAGCGGCGGAACCCTTCCTTACTGAAGAGCGCCAGCCGGCAAAAATCGTTGTTGGGCGGGATGACCTTGCCTTCGGCGTGGTCGAGGACGTAGCCCTTGCCGTCCGCGAAGGCCAGCTCCACCCGCCACCACTTGCGGATGATGTCCTTCAACATCTGAATCGTATGGAGTTTTTCGTATGGCCGAAGATTGATCATCGAATTTCCGTCGGCCGGCCCGACGCCCTGACCGAAACTAGCACAGTGGTGTCCTCGAACCAAACGGTGTCGAAAACTCGGACAGTCGATCGACCGATAATTTGTACTAGGATTGCGTGATGCGGCGGGTGATCTTGATCGCCGTCGTCGTCGGCGGATGTCATTTCGGCGTCAAGGGCATCGACGGCGCCGGTGGTGGGCTCGAGGACCTGGGCGAAGCGCCCGCGGACTTCGGGACGCTGCCGGCGGGGTCGGACCTCGCAGGGCTGTTCGTGCCGAGCCACGTGGATCCCGGCTCGTTCCACCCCGATGCGACCGATCTATCTGGAATCACGACGATCGACACGACCAACCTGACGCTGAACGGGCAGCCCGTGCCGACCGGGATCAGCTTCGTTCCCGATCCAGGACACGCCGAATGGGCGGTGCTCTCCGTAGGCGGCTGGAACGTCGACAAGAACGTCCGGGTCACCGGAACGCGCTCGCTCGTGGTCGTCGCGGCCCGACGGATCGACGTCAATGCCATCATCGACGCGTCGGCGAACCTGCAGGCCGGCGGGCCCGGTGCGCTCGCCGGCGGCAAGGGCGGCGATGGGACCGCCGTCGGCGACAACGACTCCGGCGGCGGCGGTGGCGGCTTCGGCTCGGCCGGCGCACAGGGCGGC
>JAQBQH010000390.1 GCA_028287105.1 Myxococcales bacterium | reverse complement strand
ACAAGGCGGGGCGACTGCGGTACGAACGGCGCGGAAGCGCTTCCAGATCTGGTGGCTGGCCCGGTCTTCAAAACCGGTGGGGCGTAGTTACGCTGCGCTCGGCGGGTTCGATTCCCGTGCGCTTCCGATTTAATACTCCGTGTCAGAGCCGTCTCAAACGGCAGTCTCTTGGAAGACCTGCAGAACCAAACCGATCTGCGGAACCCATCGTGGCGGCCTCGGTCCAATCCAGTACCGGCTGCTGTCTCCCCATGGCTCCCAAATCACAAAGCGAACGCCCTCGAGTTCGAACTCGCAAAACTCGTCCTCGGATGACAGGCGCCGGCGCCTGGGTTCACGCAGGACCTCCGCTCCAGGAATAGTGCGGATCACCTCGCACACGCGGCGCCGACCAAGTTGTCTGTTATCAATCTCGAACGCGAAGACCTTGCCATCGGAATCCAGCAGATCGAACGTTTTCACCGCAGCCCTTCCATCTGACCTCGACTACGAATTTTACCTCTCCTCAAGAGGTGCTGCCGGACCGCGTGCCGCAGAACCCATGGACCTCGACGTTCACGCACTCTGCTCTCGGTCACGGATTGAAGCGCGCGACCATCGCCCGTTGACCGGACCCGCGCGTCAGAAGCGGACCTGGATCTCGTAGCGGCGGCCATGCCGACCGAGACGATGTCGCTCGCCGGTAGCGCACGCTCACTTCCAGCGGACGTCGAACTCGGCGCGCGTGGCGGTGTGGCCGCGCAGCTCGACGACGACGTCCTTACCGCCCGAGCCCTCGACGACCGCGCGCTGCGCAGTGGCGAAGCTGCGCACCATGAGCGGCGGGAAGAGGGCGATCGGATAGTTGAGCTGCGAGACCGCGTTGCCGGTGACGAGCAGACTGGCGTTCATCGTCGAGCCGCGGTGCAGCGCGTTCCATTGCATGCCCGCCGTCTTGAGGAGCTGCGTCGGCGAGGCCACGAACATCACGATGCGATAGAGCGCGCTGCGCAACAGCGCGCGATTGAAGTCGAGCGAGAACGCCAGATAGGACTCGTCGTCGGGGAACTGGGCGTCGCAGATGGCGAGGAACAGCGCGTTGGCGTGAACCTCGGGAATCCACAGCGACGACGGCGGCGGCGAGTCGACGAGCGCCTGCACCGGGCCGGGGAGCTTCGGCAGCTTGTCGATGGGGAACTTCGCCAGCACGCTGCGCGCGATGGAACCCTTGCCGAGGCACTCCGGATGCGCCTCGAGCCCGCCCGCCAGGCTCGCCAGATACGCCTCCATACGCCGTAGCCGCGGCTTCATCCGTCCTATTGTACACACTCGCTTCTGCGATCGGACGGAGCCACCGCGCATCCCGATCGAGTTACAGTCGTCGGCCATTCGCTCACGACGGGAGAACCATGATCTCGAACGCGCCCTTGATCTCGCTCCTCGGATACACCGCCTGGACCATGCTGCTCGTCCTCGCCATCGTGACCTGGCGCGGGCTCGAGATCCTTCGCGGGCACAAGAAGCTCAACGAGTTCCCAGCGGGCGTGGAGCACGGGTCGACCGCCTACTGGCGCCTCTACCGCGCGCACGCCAACAGCGTCGAGAATTTGCCGATCGTCATCGCGCTCGTCCTGGCCGGCCTGCATCTGCACGCGACCGGCGGCGCTTTCGATCGCGCGGCGATGGTGGCGCTCGTCGCCCGCATCGCGCAGAGCCTGGTGCACGTGAGCTCGGGATCGGTCCCCGCCACCACGCTCCGTTTCACCGCGTTCGCGACGCAGTACGTCTGCTTCGCGGTGATGCTCGTGCAGATCCTTCGCTCGCTGTAGCCGTCGTCGCGCCCGCCATGATCGCCGACATGTCGGCACAGCCCGGCTCAAGTCTCCGTGTGACGGGCCGATGAACTATTCACATGTCGCGCAGACGGCTCCACTCGATCACCCGACTCTGGTTGTTGGCCACCGTCGCCATCGTCTCGGTCGCAATCGGCAGCGGGTTCGTCGGCCGCCGTCAGCTGCGCCGGCTGCTCGTCAGCATCGAGGTCGAGGAGCGGCAGACCGCCGAGCTGCGCGTCGCCGTCGAGACCCGGTTGACCGGAATGCTCAACCGCGAGGTCGGCCTACGCGGCTACCTGGCGACCGGCGACGCCGCCTTCCTCGCGCCCTATGACGCGGGTGGGTCGAGCGCGGAGGCTGCCGAAACGCTGCTCGCCGCCGACGAGGTCGATCGCGACGAGATCGCCGCTGCGCTCAGGGCGGAGCGCATCGCCGCCCATCGCTGGAACAGCGAGATCGCCGGGCCGCAGATCGCCGTCCGCGCCCGCCGCCCCTACAGCGCCGCGGAGCTGACCGCCGCGCTCGAAGTCGGCAAGCGCCAGTTCGACGACTACCGCGCCGTCCACGGCAACCTGCGCAACGCCTTCGAGCGCGCTCGCTTGACTCGCGCACGCAATCGCCGCGACCAGGTCGCCCGCGCCCAGGTCGGCACCGGCGCGCTGGCCGTGCTGCTCGCGCTCTTCACGGCCGCCGTCTCACGCTCGATGCTACGCAGCGTCGTTCGCCCGCTCGTGGCGCTCTCCAAAGCGGCCGAGCGCGGCACCATCTCCTCCGACGACATCGGCAGCTCGTCGCTGCGCGAGGTCGTCCTCCTCGCCGACACCATCGCCGGCCTGTTCCGCGCCGTCGAGGAGCGGGCGATGCGCGACGGTCTGACGCGCGTCTATAACCGCGGCTATCTGTCCGAGTGGCTGCCGCGCCAGCTGCGTCTGTCACGTCGCAGCGGCAAGCCGCTCTCGGCGCTCATGGTCGACGTCGACCACTTCAAGCGCATCAACGATAACCACGGCCACGACGCTGGCGACAAGGTCCTCGTCGCCCTGGCCCGCTGCATCGAGCGCGAGCTGCGCTCCACCGACGTGGTCGTGCGCTACGGCGGCGAGGAGTTCACGGTGCTGCTCCCCGACACGCCTGCCGCCGGTGGCGCCGTCTCGGGCGAGCGCCTGCGCGCTGCCGTCGCTGCCATGGGCGAGCGCGAAGGGCTCCCGGCGGGGATTCGCATCACCGCCTCGATCGGCGTCGCTTCCGTCGACGGCAGCGACGACGGTGCGCAGCTCCTGCTGCGCGCCGACGCCGCCCTCTACGACGCCAAGCGCGGCGGTCGTAACCGCGTCGTCCTGGCCAAGCGTGCCGCCGCCGCCGCCGCCGTGCCCGCCCCCGCCGTCGACGCGGTTCAATGGCCCATCGAGGTCCCTGCTACACTGAGTGCGTGATCGAGCTGGGCGTCGTCGGCCTCGTCGTCGCTGCGCTGGTGGCCGTCCCCGCGCTCTTCGCCGTCGTCCCGTGGGAGATCACCTTCGGCCTCGGCGTCGGGCTCGTCGCGCTCGGCATGCTGGTCGGCGTGCCCGCCGGCGCCATGTACCATCTGTGGCTGTGGCGCGCCGTCAAGCCGACCGGCCGTCGCTGGTGGCTCCATCCGAGCGGCCTCCACGGTCAGCTCGGCGACGCCAATCGCGGCGCGGTCATGCGCTGGTTCAAGCTCGGCGCCGTCGGCTTCGTCCTCGCCATTGTCGGGTGCGCCATGGTCGCCGTCGGGGCGCTGCGCTCGTAGTCGCACCTCGCCGCCCAACGCCCGACAGTGTCCGACCTCCGCTCTCTGATTGGATGATGTGTATGGTCGGATGAAGTAATTACAAAGCTACCTGAGCGACGCTCACGTGGTGGAGCTGCGTGACGACATCCTGGGTTGTGGCTGATGTCGGCCGCCGATTCGTCCGGGCCCTCCGCGCTGACCCAGGGCTTCTCCAAGCTCGAAGCGCTGCCCGAAGGCTTCGCGCAGGGCATTCGCGAGCAGGTCGAGCCCGGCGACATCATCGGCGAGCGCTACCGCATCGTGCGTCCCATCGGTCACGGCGCCATGGGCAAGGTGTTCCTCGCGGAGAACCTGGCCATCGGCCTGCGCGTGGCCGTGAAGCTGCTCAAGCCGGAGCTCCTGGCCAATCCCGATTTCCGCCTGCGCTTCAAGCACGAAGCGGAAGCGGTCGCCGCCATCCAGCATCAGAACGTGGCGCGCTTCCTCGACCTCATCGTCGGCGATCCGACCTTCCTCGTCATGGAGCACGTCGAAGGGCCGACGCTGCACCAGGTCATCGCCAAGGAGGGGAAGCTCCATCCGCGCCGCGCCGCCGACATCGCCGTGCGGCTCGCCTGGGGCCTGCACGCCGCCCACTCCGCCGGCATCGTGCACCGCGACCTCAAGCCGTCGAACATCCTCTTGCAGCGCGATGAAGAGGCGGGCGAGGTGCCGAAGATCATCGACTTCGGCCTCGCCAAGACAGCCGCGCAGCCGGCGGAGCCGTTGACCCGCGTCGGCCAGATCGTGGGCACGCCGCAGTACATGGCGCCCGAGCAGATCGCGCGCAAGGAGATCGACGCGCGCACCGACGTCTACGCGCTCGGCTGCGTCGTCTACGCCATGCTCTGCGGTCGCGCCCCCTTCGCCGACACCGGCGACGACATGCAGCTGCTCTACCGCCAGGTGCACGAGCCGGTCGAGTCGGTGCGCCGCCACGCGCCCGACGTCCCCGAGGAGCTCGAGGCCGTCGTGCTCAAGGCGCTGGCCAAGGATCCCAACGCGCGCTTCCAGTCGGCGCGCGAGTTCGCCAAGGCGCTGGTGCCGGCGGTCGAGAAGCGCGCGGCGCGGCGTGACCGCTCGCTCACCACCGAGATCGCCAAGCTGCCGCCTTCGCGCGCCATCGCCTGGTGGACGCTCTTGACCCTGGCGCTGGCGATGCTCGTGGCGGCGGGCGCCATCTACGCGCTGCGTGCGCGCCACCCGGCGATGCTGCTCGTCATCTCCAACCCGCCCGGCGCCAGCATCGAGGTCGACGGGCGCGCGACGGGCGAACAGACCCCCACGTCGCTGTTGGCGCTGTCGTCGGGCGAGCACACCGTCAAGCTTCGTCACGCCGGCTTCGGCGATCTCGAGCGGGTGGTGCGCATCGATGCGACGGGGCGCGCGCTCGTCGACGCGCACCTGCTGCCGCGCAGCCATTCCATCGAGCTGACCACGGTGCCGGCGGGCGCGAGCGTCTACCTCGACGGCGCGCCGGTCGCCGGCAAGACCCCGCTGTCGTTCGATCTGGTCGACGGCGAGTACCACTCGCTGCGGATCGAAAAGGCGGGCTACGAGACCGCGCTCAAGCGGCTCAAGCCCGACGACGCGGGGCCGCTCGAGCGTATCGTCCTCGTCGCCGAGACGGTTCCGCGCGCCACCGTCTTCGTCGAGTCGAACATGCCGGCCGAGGTCTGGGTCGACGAGCTGTACTCGGGCTTCTTGACGCCGACGCCCGGGCTGCGGCTGACGCCCGGCCAGCATCGCATCGAGCTGCGCGACGGCGTCGGCGGCGCCGTGCTGGCCGACAAGAAGCTCGACGTGGCGATGGGCGATACCGTGCGCGTCGGCATGCCAATAGGCGCTCCGAAGCGAGCCGCCAGGCGATGAAGACGAGGCGGCTGGCGGCGACGCTGCTTCTGGCCGCGCTACTGAGCTCGACGGCGCGCGCCGAGATGACGTTGCGCATGGCGACGGTGGCGCCCGAAGGCAGCACCTGGGCCAACCTCCTGCGCTCGTGGGCGCGCGAGGTCGACACGCTCACGCAGGGCGCGGTCAGGATCCGCTGGTACTTCAGCGGCGCCACCGGCGACGAGCTGGAGACGATGGAGGGGATCCGCACCGGCAACCTCGACGGCATCGGCTCGGGCGGCATGATCTGCGAGCGGCTGGCGCCGTCGATGCGCATCCAGGGATTGGCGGGCGTCTTCCAGAGCCGCGAAGAGGCGGCGTACGTCATGGAGCGCATACGCCCGACGCTGGAAGGGGAGACGCGCCGCTCGGGGTTCGAGCTGCTCATCTTGACCGGGCTCGGACCCGAGGTGATCTTCTCGCGCACGCCGGTGCGCTCGATGGCCGACCTGCGCAAGATCAAGCTCTGGCGCTGGGCGTCGGACGAGGTCGGCATCGCCATCTCGCGCGAGATGGGCCTCGAGGTCGTGCCCACCAACCTCGACGCGGCGGCCCGCGCCTACGACCAGCGCCAGAGCGACGGGTTCATCGCCATTCCGACGGCGGCGCTGGCCTTCCAGTGGTCGACGCAGGCCAGGTACATCACCGATCTGCGTTCGGGGTACCTGACGGGCTGCGTGGCGGTGGCGCACCGCGCGCTCGATCGCCTCACCGCCGAGCAGCAGAAGCAGTTTCGCAGGTCGTTCGCCAAGTACGACGCGCTGTTCCAGGAGGTCGGGCGCCGCCAGGACGACGCGCTCCTCGGGGGGCTGTTCCAGAAGCAGGGCCTGAAGCCGATTCCGCCGTCGGAGGGCTTCCGGTCGGAGTTCTTCGAGACCGCCCGCAGCGCCCGCGAGCGCGCCGCGACCCGGTTCGTGTCGCGCGCCACGCTCGACCGCGTGCTCAAGCTGCTGGCCGACTACCGCGCCGAGCACACCGAGTTGATCACGCGTTGAAACCATCGACGCGGGATGACACAGCCGCTAGACTGAAGAAGGTCATGTCCGAGCTCACGCCTACCGTCTTTCGTCAGATCAGCGTCACCAAGGTCCGCGGCGGCGGCAAGAGCCACGAGGTGCGCGGCTGGCTGGTGTCGCCGCTCAGCGTCGGCGGGCGCATGGTCGTGCGTCAGGACGACGACCGCCAGCTCACCTCGACCGCCATCCGGCGCATGCTGGTCGAGGATCCCGACGCGCAGGTCGTCTACATCGAGACGCAGAACAGCGCCTACCGGATCAAGTTCACCGGTGGCGACGACGAGATCGCGCCGCCGGCCGTGCGCGTGCGGGTCGACGTCGACGACGACAGCCGCGAGATCACGTTGGTCGAGGAGTTGAGCACGCCGGGCACGCAGCCGCGTCGCAGCTGAGCCGGTCAGGCGGGTCCTGCTAGAAGCAGGGCAGGATGTTCTGATTGCCTTGAATCGGGTAGAACTGCCCGTTGAAGATGCACATCTCGTTGGTCTGCGCGGATTCGCCGAACGTCAGCGGCGCGCCGGTGTCGTTGACCCAGGTGCAGGTGAACGTGACCTTGGTGCCGGCGGCGAGCTGCATCGGCGGCGCGAACGCGGCGGGGGTCGGCTCGCTCCAATCCTGCGTGGCGTAGATCGTCGTCCCCGTCGACGTTTGGGCGAGGAAGTCGGTGGCGTGCTTGTGCATGTGGCTCGCCGCCAGCATCACGTTCATGTTCGTCGGGATGTTGCAGGTCTTCGACAGCATGTGCGGCATGTTGTCCGACGGAATGTTGATGTTGTTGTTGAGGAAGAAGAAGACGCCGGCGTGATCGGTGACGGTGCCCGGCGTGGCCTTCTTCAAGGTCAGCGCCACCGTCGGCGAGATGGGGTTCGGCGAGGCGTTCAGGTAGTGCACCTGCAGACGGAAGCCCTGCGCCGAAGGCACCAGCGCCGCGACCTTGTCGGGGAAGACGACGCTGTCGTCGGGGCGCTGCGAGCCGTACGGCGTGGCCGCGAACTCGAGCCCGCTGCAGTCGACGAGCGGGCCGTTGGCCACGCCCGCTTTGTAGAAGAGGAGGAGGTGATGCGAGCCCGAGGTCATGTGCGACTCGAAGGCCTGCACCTCGGTGTCGGCGCCCCATGGATTGGCGAACTCCTGACACTTGTAGATTTCGCCGCCCGCGGGGACGGTGAACGAGCCCATCGTGAAGGTGACGCTGTCGCCGTTGTTGACGACGCCGCCGCCACCGCCCGAGCCGCCGCCCGAGCCGCCGGTTCCGCCACCACCGCCCGAGCCGCCAGCTCCACCGCCGCCGCCAGCTCCACCACCGCCGGTACCGCCAGCCCCGCCTCCACCACCACCACCGTTATTCGAGGAGCCGCAGCCCGCGGCAAAGACGAGCGCGAGGGCGACAAGAGCGGTGCTGCGCATTGGACCTCCCAAAAGGACGTAAGCTTACCATCCAGTTCGTAGCCCGACGACGGACAATGGGACAGCTCACCGTCGGGCGCGGTGCCCGCTCGAGGTCAGTAAATGTAGGTGAGCGCGGCGCGCGCGAGGACGCCGGGTGCGCTGGCAATTTGCACCGCGCCGCCGCCGGTGACGAGGATGTGGCGGCCGTAGAGCGCGAGCGCGACGTTGGGGCCGACGTAGTGGCGAGCGCCATGCTCGGCCTCGTCGCCCTCGAAGGCGGCCTCGAGATCCTGCGCCACGTACTCGGCGCCGAGGCGCAGCATCGGCACGACGCGGACCGAGAGGCCGGCGACGGCGTACAGGTCGACGGGGTCGCGGCCGGGCGCGAACACATGCTCGACGTGCGCGGCGGCGGCGAGGCGCACGCGGCCGAGGTCGTAGCTGCCGGTGACCTCGCCGGTCACGCCGAGGTCGGCGCCGAACTCGCGCAAGAACGCGGCCTGGACCATGAGCCGCAGATGAGTCCAGCGTGCCGGCGTCAGGATGGTGCGCACGCCCGCCTGCACGGCGACGGCGCCGACCTCGCTCTGGCCGATCGATTGCGCGATCATGGTCGCGCCGTAGAGCTGCACGCGGTCGACGACGCCGACGGTGAGCGAGAGCGCGTGCACGACGCCCTCGGCGTCGAAGTGACCGGGGATGGGGCGGATCGCGCCTTCGGACGAGGAGAAGGCGAGCGCGTAGCCTGCGAGGAGCTGACCGGCGCGCGGCCCGTGCGGGTCGACGAGATAGAGGAACGGCTGCTCGACGCTGCTCTCGGGGCGGGCGCGCGGCGCGGACGTGGTCGCCTCGGCGGCGTGATCTTCGGTAGCGCGGGCCGGCGCGGCCAGCGCCACGATGGTCAGGAGCGAAGCGAGCTTGGTGCGCACGAGGGGATCCTGCCCCAAACGCGCGCCAATGTCAGTTGAGCAGTTGGGTCCGAAGGCGCGGTTGCAAGAGGTCCTCGGGGGCCGGCTCGATGACGACGGTGGGGCCCGACTCGAGCTCCAGCGCCGCGACGCGGCGGCCGATACGCTCCATGCGACGCTGCTGGCGCGCGAGCGAGCGGGCGAACAGAACGCTCACGAGCGTAGCGGCGAGAGCGAGAAAGAAGAGCGCGATGACCACGCTACCAACCTAGGCGCGCGGGGGCGGATTGGAAGCGGCAGGCACGAAATCGCGTTCGTAGATGCGTAACATCGCGAGCAGAAACGCGAACACCATGGGGCCGAGCACCAGGCCGATGAGCCCGAACATCTCGAGCCCGCCGAGGAGCGACAAGAAGACGAGACCGGTGTGCATCTCCTTCTCACTGCCGAGGACCGCGCGCAGCACCAGCGGCTTGCCGATGTGCTCGGCGGTGACGACGAAGACGAGGCACCACACCGTGAGGATGATGGCGGAGCTCTGGTGGCCGGAGAGCCACAAAAAGGCGACCGCCGGTATCCAGATGAGCAGCGTGCCGACGATGGGGATGAACGACGCGATGAGCGTGCACAGACCGAAGAAGATGGCGTGCGGTACGCCGGTGATGACGTAGCCGATCGTCGCCGTGACGGCCTGGAACGTCGAGGCGATGGCGGTGCCGAGGATCGACGCGCGCGCCACGGCGCGGAACTCGTCGAGGAGGTCGCGCGTGTGGCGGCGCTCGAGCGGCGAGACGCGGCGCAGCCATTCGGTGATGCGGCTGCCCTCGACGAGGAAGAAGTAGAACGCCACGAGCATGATGGCGGTGTGGAAGGTGGCGCGCGACGACGAGGCCACGACGTGCGAGAGCGCATGCTCGGCGCCCGTCGAGGCGGTGCGCGCGAAGTCGGCGACCTGCGCGCGCGTGACGTGCAGCGCGTCGAGCAGGCGGCCGAGCAGCTCCTGGCCGCGCGGCGAGAGCTCGCCGTGGCGCAGCTGCGCCACGTTCTCGATGCCCAGCTCGTCGCGGACGAAGGCGAGACCGTTGACCACCTGGCCCATGGCGAGCGCGACCGCCGCCGCCAGCGGGCCGATCAGCGTGACGATGAGACCGACGGTGGTGAGGAGCCCGGCGAGCGTTCGGCGGCCGCGGCACAGGCGCTCGAGCGCGCGGAACGGGCCGTGCAGCACGCTCGCCAGCACGGCGGCGAGGAGCAGCGGCGCGCGAAAGGGCCACGAGACGTAGACGCCGAGGCCGAGCGCGAAGGCGAAGAGCAGCGCGAAGGCGACGCGCATCCGTTTGGTCGGCTCGCGCGCCGCGTCGGGGAGCAGCGAGGGCGCCGGGGTCGGCGTGGGTTCCATGTCACCGCATCAATACCACGGCCAACGCGATGGCCGCGGGGAGCGCCTGCAGGAACAAGATGGCCCGCTTGACGGTGAGGCCGCCGACCACGCCGGCGACGACGACGCAGCCGAGAAAGAAGATGGCCAGCGACGGGGCGCCCGTGTAGGCGGCCCACAGCAGGCCGGCCGCGAGGAAGCCGTTGTAGAGCCCCTGGTTGGCCATCATCGACGCGGTCTCGGCGGCGAACTCGGGCGTGGTCCCGAAGGTCTTGCGGCCGAACGGGGTCTTCCACAGGAACATCTCGAGGACCAGGAAGTAGAGGTGCTCGACGGCAACGAACGTAACGAGAGCGCGCGCAATCGTCGACATGGCGGCAGCATAGCACCGCGTCTAGAACTACGATCGTGGCGCACACCGTACTGGTCGTCGACGATGACGCGGACGTCCGCGAGTCGCTGCGCATGATCCTCGAGGAGGAGGGCTATGACGTGCGCACCGCGGCGGACGGCGCGGCCGCCGTGGCCACGATGACGCGCGAGCGACCCTGCTTCGTGGTGCTCGATCTCATGATGCCGGTGATGGATGGATGGGAAGTCTCCGGCTGGATGCGCCAGGAGGCGCGGGTGTCGTCGGTGCCGGTGTGCGTGGTGACCGCGACGCCGGAGTGGGCGCCCGCCGATATGACCGTGCTGCGCAAGCCCGTCGACCTGACCGAGCTGTTGCGACTGATCGCGTGCCACTGCGGCCACCTGCACTGAGAGCTAATGCTGTCGGTCGAAGTCCGAGCCGTCGGGTCTGCCGCCGCGCTTGCCGAGGATGTACGCGAGCGGAATGACGACCGCGGCCACCGCCAGGATCAGCACGAGCGGCATCCACGCGTGGAAGGCGTGTTGGCCCTCTGCTCCCAGCGCCGGCAGAAGGGATTGTAGTTGCAGCATGTAGAGGAAGATGCGGCGCGCACAAGCTAAGGCAATAGCTCGAACGGGCGGGTGACCGTGACGAGGAAGATCGCCGGCGTGCTGAGCTGCGCACCGACGGCGTGCGAATAGACGGGAAAGCGCGCGCCGACGGAGATGGCCCAGCGACGGGGAGCCAACCAGGCGAGCGCGGTGTCGAGCATCAGGTCGGTGCGGCCGAGGTTGCCCTCTTCCTCGACGAGGCCGTCCCAGCGCTCGGCCTCTTCGTGGTAGACGAGCGCGCCGAGCGTGAAGCGGAAGCGGCGGGTCCACAGGTCACTCTGCGCGTCGAGGCCGGCGAGGAGCTGATTGCCCGACTGATAGCCGTAGCCGTTGCGGTAGAGCGAAAATTTCGCGAGGGTCCAGGCCGAGAGATCGAGGCGCCCGACGCCGCGGCGCACCTCGAGGTCGACGAACGGATCGACGGTACCGGTGCCGAGCTGGATGTGCTCATGCGGGTAGCCGGCGCGGCCGAGCGCGAACGGGTTGGGCTGGGTCGAGCCGACCGGGAGCGTGGCGCCGGCGCGGAAGACGAAGGCCCAGGGTCCGAGGGCGTGGACGGCGCGCAGGCTGACCCAGGGATCGCCGAGGCCGACGATGGTCTCGGTGCGGTGGTGCAGATCGGCGCCGAATGGCGGATCGATCGGCTGCCGCGTGGCGGCGTCCTCGAGGCGGAAGTCGACGTGCACGATGCGCAGCGCCCAGGTGACGTCGGCCGAGAGCCAGCTGGTGAGGCCGTACTCGGCGTGCGCGCGGAGGTCGCTGAAGAAGAGCGTGATGTCGTGCCACTCGTCGGCAACTGGCATGCGCGCGCAGCCTGGGCCGTTGATGTCGGGGCAGCTCTCGACGTGACCGGTCTGCGCTCCCGTGGCGCTCAGCGTCAGCGACAGCGAGAGGGTGCCCTTGCGCAGCGCCGGCGACCCACTCGTCGAGGAATCAGATCTCCCGACCGGGAGATTGGGATTGCTTCAGGCCGCTCAAGCAAAGCCGCGCGAGGGGGCCCACACGACCAGCGCCGCCACGACGGCGACGATGCGCCACTTCATCGCGCCGCTTCCTCGACGGCACGGTCGAGGGCGGCGAGGTCGAGGCCGGAGATGGCGCGCACGCGGCGGCCGTTCTTGGCGTAGACGACGACGTAGGGAAGATTGGGCACGCGCGCGGCGACGAGGTGATGGCGCGCCAGCGGCGAGTCCCACGAGACGATGTCGAGCTTGCGATAGGCGAGGTCGCTGCGCGCCGCGAGCAGCTGGAAGACGTGGGCGTCGACCTCGCGACAGGGGCCGCACCAGTCGGCGTAGAAGTCGAAGATGGTGACCTTGCCCGGGACCACCAGCGGCTCGAGCGCGTCGACGTCGCGGCCGCCCTCGACGAGCTTCTGCACGTCGGCCCCGCTCGGCGCGCGCGGCGCAGCGCGGACGACCTCGGGATGGCAGATGGCGCACTGCGACTCGGGCACGCCGTGCTCAGGGCACCAATCGCCGGCGGCGCGAAACTTTTCGGCGAGCTCGGGATGACATTTGACGCAGGTCTCGCAGGCGACCCCGTGGGTGCACCGCAGATTGGGATCGGCCGCGACTGGCGGGGCAGGGCGCGAATGCGCGCAGCCGCCGGCGACGGCGAGGAGCGCGCACACGATCCAGCTTCGCATTGGAACGAAGTATAGGTTCGATCAGGTTTCGCGGCGATGAATTGAAGCGCCGCTCAGGCGGTTCGCTGCTCGATGCCCGTGAGCTCCGTCGCCATGTGCTGGAGCGCCTTGACCAGCTCGCCGATCTCGCCGCCGCATAAGTTGTCATCGACGAGCGTGAGGACTTTGACCACGAGGTTGCGCGCGTCGCGCACCCGCGAGAGGGTCGGTCGATCCATTGCCGCGTATCCGAATGCCAGGGCCCGTTGCGCCGCAAAGCGCAGCTGTTCACCGCTCGTGCGGTTTGTCATCTTGCACCTCCTTCGTGTCCACGCCTGCGGGGTTAGCTGACGGGCTCGGAGGGGGAGGTCCCCCGGCGCAACTGCGCTTCGCCCCTACTTCTCGGTTCCCCCGCTCCGCTCGCGCGGATTCGGCGTACGCGCCAATCATTGGTTCGCTCGCGGGCAATGTCAACCGGAACTGGTACGATCTGGCTGCTCGTCGAGGCGCTGCACCGACGTCTGGGAGATCCCGAGGCGCAGTCATGCCGGCTCCTCGGGGAAGACGGCGGCTGCTGGCGCGAGGGGCTAGGGACGGCGCGGCGCGAGGAAGTCGATCAGCCGACCGCGCTCGTCGTCGGTGAGCACCTCGCCGAGCCAGGCGATGAGGTCGGCCGCTTCGGTGAAGTTGCGACGCTCGCGGTTGCCGCCCAGCACGACCGAGCGCTCGAGACGCGCGCAGACCTCGACCTCTTCCGGCGCGCACAAGACGCCGCCGCGCGCGACGCGCGGATTGTGGGCATGGAACAGCTGGCCGAGGCGATCGGCCACGTCGCTCGCGAGATTGGTGACGGCGCTGAAATCGGCACAGATCATCAGCCGCCCGGAGTCGATGCGGCTGGCGATCTCGCGAAAGCGCGCGTTCAGCGCTTCGAGCTGGGCCAGCGTCGCCAGCGACGAGACGCGAACCTCGACCAGGCGACCGACCCGATTGTCGACGGCGAACATACCTCAGTTTGTAGGATCTATCAGCGCGCCAGCAAGAGTGCGTTTTCGGCGTGGCTCGAGATCAATAGTCCCTTTGCGCTCATGGCGGCGCCCCACGGCTGGTGGATGTCGGCCGGTAAGGGACCGGTGCGCGTGCGCTCGAGGCGCGATCCGGCGTACGTCGAGACGACGCGGGTCTCGAGATCGATGCTGCGCACGGTGTGGTTGCACGAGTCGGCGACGAAGAGGCGTCGCGCGGCGGCGTCGAAGCCGAGGCCGAGCGGCAGACAGAAGCGGGCGCCGTCGCCGTTGCCCTCGACGAAGCCGAAGTCGTACGCGCCGCCGGCCAGGTGCGTGACCGGATGATCGGCGGCCGCGAGATCGACCTGGCGGATGGTGTGGGCCCCGAAGTTGGCGGCGTAGAGGAGGTGGCGCGCGCGATCGATCGCGATCCCGTGTGGGCTGTCGAAGGTCGAGGTGGCGCCGGTCGCGTCGGCGTCGCCGGCGACGCCGGTGCCGAGGCTGGGCCCGAGCGCGAACGTCGCGGTGTCGAGCGTGCGGATGCGGTGATTGCCGGCGTCGCTGATGTAGAGGGTGTGGTCGCCGTCGAAGTCCATACCGTTGGGGTTGTTGAAGAGCGGCGGCGCGCCGGCGGTGTTGAAGTTGCCGGCGACGGTGCTGACGGTGCCGTCGGGGGTGACGCGGCGGATGCACTGGCCGTCGTATTCGGAGATGAAGAGATTGTGCTGGTCGTCGAGCGCCAGGCCGGTGGGGCCGAACAGCCGCGCGAGGTTGCCCTTGGCGTCGACGTGGCCGTTGGTGCTGTCGTCGGCGCCGACGAAGCGCGTGACGGCGCCGGTCGTGAGGTCGATCTTGCGCACGCGGTTGCCGGTGTACTCGGCGAAGTAGGCGATGTCGCCGTCGACGGCGATGCCGGCGGGCGCGCGCAGGAGCGTCGGCGCGACCAGGCTGTCGCCGCTGCGGGGCGCGAGGCCGGCGACGGTGGTGACGCGCCAATCGCCGCCGAGCTTGATCTTGCGCAGCGCGCTGTCGTCGACGAACCAGGCATAGGTGCCGTCGCTGACGGCGCCGACGGGGCCTTGGAGGCGGGCGGTGGCGCCCGGTCCGTCCTGCATCACGCCGGGCGTGCCGCCGGCGACGACCGCGATCATCGGTGGCGAGCCGGGGACGATGCGGCGCACGGTGGCCCAGTTGTCGAATACGAGCAGCGCGCCGGAGGGGGCGCCGACGATGCCGGCAAAGAATCCGTTGGAGCCGGGCTGCAGCACCGTCGTCACCTGCATCGGGGTCGACGTGATCGACACCTTGCGCACGCTGGTGGCGTCGGTGACGTAGAGGCCGTCGGCGAGCCAGGTCATGAGCGTCGGACCTTCGAGCCGCGCGGCGCCGGCGGTGGTGCCGCTGTTGCCGGCGCCGTCCTGATGCGCGTTCTGGCCGAGGACGCCGACGGGGGTCGTCATCATTGGCGTCGCGCCCATGGTGACGAGGCGGAGGACCCGCGCGTCGCTCTGGGCGAGCCAGAGGTTGCCGTTGCCGTCGAAGGTGAGCCCGAACGGATGGTCGACCCTGGCGGTGGCGGCGTCGCCGTCGACGGTGGCGCACTGGCCGCCGAGACCCATGAAGAGCGAGGTGGCGCCGTCGGAGAGGCGGATCTTGCGCAGGTCGCAGGCGCCCCACTCGGCGATGTAGAGGTAGCCGTCGGCGTGGGCGATGCCGGTCGGGTAATAGAGCGAGGCGGGCTGGCCGGTCACCGAGTCGACCAGCGTCAGCGTCGAGACGTGGCCGTTGGGGTCGACGCGGCGGATGCGGCTCTGCCCTTCGTCGACGACGTAGAGCGTGGTGCCGACCAGCGCGAGGCCCCACGGGCTGTCGAAGCGCGCGGCGTCGCCGTCGCCGTCGACCTCGCCGCGGCCGCCGAGCTGACCGGCGAGCAGTGACAGCGACGGCGTGTCGACGCTGCCGGGCAGATCGGCGCCGGGCGGCAGATCGGCGCCGGCGAGATCGCCGCCCGCCAGGTCGGCCGGGTCGGCCATGTCTTCGCCGCCCGTGACGCCGCCGCCGAGGTGCAGCGCGAGCGAAGTTTGATGATGCGGGACCGCGTTGGTGGTGGCGCTCGCTTCCCAGGCGCTGCCGAAAGAGTCACTGGCGTGGGCGGCCACTGTGACTTCGGCGGCTACATCAGGCAGCAGCAGCACCAGCCGGCCAGGCAACTCGACTCGCCCCCCGGTGACCGCGAAGTCGCGCCGTCGCACGGTGCCGCCGTCGAGAGCGACGTCGACGGTGAGCTGCGAAATCGTCAGGCCCGGCGCATCGATGGACACGACGACCGAGGTCGTCGTCGACGAGCAGCCGGCCAAAAGGAGCGTCACGATCGCGTAGCTTCGTGGAGTCATCGTAGAGGTGCGCGCGACCCTGTGCAAACGTCGTTCCCGGGGGGCTGGCGCCCACAGCGGGCTGGCGAACGTGTAGCTCGGCGGCGACACGCGCGACGCGGGTTTCGCGGGCTTGTTCGACGGCAAGCTCATTGCACCAGGGCGCCGCATGCGAAACGTAGGAGTGATCGCGATCGTCGGATGCCTCGCCGCGGTAGCCGGCGTCGTCGGCGGCGGCTGCGCGAACGGCAACGGCGGCAACACGGGCGGTGGCGGCGGCGGAGAAGGAGGCGGAGGCGGCGGCGGCGGGGCGAGCTGCACGCCGATGTGCGGCGGGCGCCAGTGCGGCGACGACGGCTGCGGCAGCTCGTGTGGCGCGTGCGGCGCCGCCGCGCTCTGTCAGGCGGGCGTCTGCACGCCGGTCGCGGGCGACGCGCTCGTCGTCGACGCCGCCGACGGACGCCACGCGATCCATCCCGAGGTCTACGGCCTCGCCGGCGCCAGCGTCGCGACGCTCAAGGCGCTCAACGTGCCGCTCAACCGCTGGGGCGGCGACAGCTCGACGCTCTATAACTGGAAGCTCGACGTCTCCAACCACGCGGTCTGGAGCTACTACGAGAACATCCCCGGCGGTGCCGCCGGCTCGGAGTCGGCCGATCAGTTCCTCGCCAACAACGCTGGCGCCGGCGCCGCGACGCTCATGACCATCCCCACCGTCGGCTGGACGCCCAAGGATCGGGTCACCAGCCATCCCTTCACCTGCGGCTTCCCGACGGAGAAATACCCCAACCAGCAGGATCACGATCAGTGGGATCCGCACTGCGGCAACGGCAAGGACGCGCAGGGCAAGCTGCTCACGCCCGATCCGACGAACGACTCGATCGCGGCGCCCCCGTCGTTCGAAGGTGATTGGGTCCACGATCGGCTGACCGGCAAGGTGAAGTTCTATCAGCTCGACAACGAGATGATGCTGTGGCCGTCGACGCATCACGACGTGCGCGCCGATCCGGTCTCCAGCGACGACGTCTGGAAGGCGACCACCGACTACGCGCCGGTCATCAAGGCCAACGACGCCAAGGCCTACGTCCTCGGCTACACCGCCTGGTACGCCCTCGATCTGCTCGTGAGCGGTCTCGATACCGCCAACAACAGCAACGCCGATCAAAAGGCGCACGGCTCGATCCCGCTCGCGCAGTGGTACCTCCGGCAGCTCAAGGCGTGGGAGCAGGCGCACGGCTCGCGCCTCGTCGACTGCCTCGACTTCCACTACTACCCGCAGGGCGGCGATCCGCTCGAGAACACGCGCTCCTTGTGGGACGCGACCTACCACGATCCGTCGTGGTTCAACGACTTCATGAACGAGCCCATGCAGCTCCTGCCGCGCGTGCAGGGCTGGGTAGCGGCCGAGTATCCGGGGACCGACGTCTGCGTGTCCGAGTACAACTGGAACAACGGCGATCCGGCCAACCCCGTCGCTGGGCTCGTCGAGGCCGACGTTCTCGGCATCTTCGGCAAGTATGGCGTGCGGCTGGCCGCGTTCTGGACCACGCCCGTCGACGACAACGGCAATCCGCGGCCAGCCTATCGCGCGTTCCAGCTCTATCGCAACGCCGACGGGGCGGGCCACGGCTTTGGCGACACGTCGGTGACGGCGGCCAGCGGGCGCGCCAAGGTCGCCATCTACGCGGCTGTCGACACGGCCACCGGCGCGCTCACGGTCATGGTCATCAACAAAGATACCGCGCCACTGACGGCGCCGCTGCAGCTCGCCAACTTCGACGCGGCCGCGAGCGCCAAGGTGTGGCAGGTGGTGCTCGACGGCGCGCCGACCGCGCAGGCCGACCTCGCGGTGGGCGGCGGCACGCTGGCGCTGTCGCTGCCGGCGCGCGCGATGCAGCTCCTGGTGATCCCGAAGAAGTAGCTAGTGGTTGGTCTTGCGCGAGTCGTCGGCCGGCATCTCCTGCTCGGGCACGCCGGTCGAGCGGCGTCGTACCCGGCGGGTGACCGGCAGGCGGAAGGTGAACACCGTCGAGAACTCGGGGGTGTCGGAGAGCTCGAGCGTGCCGCCGTGCGCCTCGGCCGCGAGGCGGCAGAAATAGAGCCCGAGCCCGAGGTTCATGCGCCCCGAGCGCTTGCCCGCCGACTGGCCGTATTTTTCGAAGATGGCGTGGCGCGACTCGAGCGGGATGGGCGGCCCGTCGTTGGCGATGGCGATGCCGAAGTCGTCGCCGTCGCTCTCGCGCGACACCATCATGCAGATCTTGCCGCCCGACGGCGTGTAGCGAAGCGCGTTGTCGACGATGTTCTCGATGGCGCGCGTGACCAGGTCGACGTCCAGCGCCGCCTCGACCTCGACCGGGACGCGGACGTCGATCTTGATGTCGCGCGTGTGGGCCAGGACCCGGCGCTGCATCGCGATCTGGGTCAAGATGCGCCCGACCGGTGCCGGCTGCACGGCGGCCTCGAGACGGTTGGCTTCGATGCGCGCGGTGTCGGCGAGATTGGTCAAGAGGCGAAGCAGACGGCGTCCCGCCTCCTCCGACTCGACGAGCGACTGCCCGACGTCGGGATCGACGATCTCGCCCGCCTGACGCAGCTCCTCGATGGCGTAGGCGAGATTGGCGAGGATGACGGCGAGCGGGTTCTTCAGATCGTGCACCACCGTCGAGGACATCTCGTCGCGGAAGCGCTGCAGCTCGGCCAGCTCTTCGTTGCGCTTCATGAGCGACTGGTGGCGCTCGCGCAGCGCCAAAAGGCCGGCGACGCGCACGCCGAGCTCGATGCGGTCGACGGGGTGGCTCAAGAAGTCGTCGACGCCGACGCGATAACCGAGCAGCTTCGACGACTGGTCGCGCAGCGAGGTCACCATGATGATGGGCAGGAACTCGCCCGAGCGCAGCTGCTTACAGCGACGCGCCGCCTCGAAGCCGTTCATGCGCGGCAGCATCACGTCCATGAGCACCAGATCGGGCGCGGCCGTGTCGGCGAGCTCGACAGCCTGCTCACCGTCGACGGCCTCGACGGTGTCGTAGCCGGCATCGTGGAGGTAGAGGCGCAACAGCTCGCGCGCGTCGACGTCGTCGTCGACGATGAGGATCGTGGAAGGCACCGACGAACATTCTTAGTGCGGTTCTTGCGACGCGACCATGCGGCATATTGCCGCACCCGTCGGGGGTCGGGGGCTGCGGGAGGTTAGCCCCAGTGCCGCTTGTAGAGATCGGTCGTGCGGTATTCGGTGCGCAGCTTCTCCATCATCTCCGGCATGCGCTTCATGAGGCGGCGCGGTTTGCGCGGCTTGCAGCGGGCGACCACGTAGGCGGCCATGAGCGGGAGTGCGATGGTGGAGTCGAGATAGGCGACCACCGTATCGGGCAGCTTCTCGGGGTCGATCTTGCCCCACGACACCGCCTCGGCCGGGGTGGCACCCGACAGGCCGCCCGTGTCGGGGCGCGCATCGGTGACCTGGATGAAGAAGTCGTGTCCCTTTTCGGCGACGCCGAGGATCTCCTGCAGCTGTGGCTCGGTCTGTAGGAGGAAGTTCTTGGGGGCACCGCCGCCGAGGATGAGGACCCCGGACAGGCCGGCGTCGGCGCGCTTGGCGTCGAGGACGAGCGCGGACATCTCGGCCACGTCGATGGCGGGATCGACGTGCGGGCCGCGATCCGGCTGCGCCGTGTAGATGGCGCTGAAGTTGAGGCCGATGGTCGAGTCGCCCGGCGACGGTGAATAAACCGGCAGGTCCAGCTCGTGGGCGGTGGCGAGGATCGACGGCTTCTTGACGCCGAGCTGCTTCGCCGTCTCGAGCGCGTACTTGCCGATCTTGTGGTGCAGCTCGCCCGAGCCCATGCGCTTGCCGAACTCCGGCGCCAGCATGACGCGGTAGACCCATTCGTCGGTCTTGTAGAGGACGTCGGCGGGGAAGAGGACGTCGTAGACGCGGATGATGCCGTCCTTGCGCAGCTGCACGTCGACGGCGCCGGTGGCCACGTCGGCGGTGCCGCGATACAGCGGCAGGTCGAGGTCGAAGTGGAGGTCGTGGTAGAGGTTGGCGCCCGTCGACGAGATGTAGTCGATGAAGCCTTTTTGCATGAGCGGCGTCAGCACCGACGAGAGCCCGGCGGGCGTCAGCGCGCCCGAGATCGAGACGCCGATGGTGGCGCCTTCGTCGATCATGCGGGCGAACAGCTGGCACGACTCGCGCAGGCGCGCGGCGTTGTAGGCGTTGAAGTAGGTCTCGATGAAGCGCGCGATCTCGTCCGAGGCGTGATCGAGCGGCGGCGGTTGCAGGCGACGTTTCTCGTGCAGCATGGCGTGGTTCTTATCATAGGATGCGCGCATGGCGTACTGGCTGTTGAAGACCGAGCCGTCGACGTACAGTTTTGCCGACCTGGTGGTGGCCAAAGAGACCCGCTGGGACGGCATCGAGAACCCGGCGGCGCTGAAGCTGATGCGCTCGGCCGTGGTGGGTGACCGCGCGCTCGTCTACCACACGGGCGACGAGAAGGCGGCGGTGGGGGAGTGCGAGATCGTCAAGGCCGCGTACCCCGATCCCAAGAGCGTCAAGCTGGTCGTCATCGACGTCAAGGTGGGCAAGCCGCTCAAGAAGCCGGTGTCGCTGGCGGTCATCAAGCGCGACCCGCTGTTCGCCGACAGCCCGCTCGTCCGTCAGGGCCGCCTCTCGTTCGTGCCGCTCACCGAGAAGCAGTGGCGGCGCATCCACGAGCTCTCGGCGCTCTGAGGGGAAGCCGACGCCGGCGACGCGGCTAGACGCAATGGCGGTCAGTCCGGCGCAAAGACGGCTGGGGTCGCGGAGGTAGCAAGGCGCGCTGCCGGCGTCGGAATCCGTCGCAGTCGCCGCTGCGCGGCGTGCTCCTCCAGCGGACCCGCTGATGTCGCGCTGCGC
>JAQBQH010000389.1 GCA_028287105.1 Myxococcales bacterium | reverse complement strand
GGCCGATGGAAGAGGTGCCGCACGAGGTGATGCAGCGCCTCCTCGCCTACGAGTATCCGGGCAACATCCGCGAGCTGGAGAACCTGGTTCGCCGGCTCATCGTGTTGCGCGATCCGCGCTACATCCTCGGCGAGCTGCAGACGCGCAACATCGATCCGCTGCAGGCGCAGCTGGCGGCACAGTCGCCGGCGCAGGTGGTGCCCTTTCCGGCCGAGAACGGCTACCAGAACCCGTCGTACTCGCGTCCGGCGACGCCGATGCCGCCGCCGATGCAGCAGCACTCGGCCCCGATGACCTACGGCTACCCGCCGCAGGCCGCCGTGGGTCCGACCGGTCAGCCGGGCCTCATGACGGTGACCGTCTCCTATGAGGTGCCGAACGCGCCGCCGGGACAAATCGACGACGAATACCGGATCGACCTGAAGGACCTCGGCCGGCGCGCCGCCAACGGCGCCGAGCGTGAAGCCATCGTCATCATGCTGCGCCACACCGGCGGCAACAAGCGCGAGGCCGCGGATCGACTCGGGATCAGCTACAAGGCCATCCTCTACAAGATTCGGGAGTTCGGGATCGGCCGGCCGCGCAACCGTCGTCCGGTACCTGTGGCCGCCACGCCACGCGACGAAGCCCCCGTCGCTGGCACGGACGATGCTGTTATGACCTCCGTCGGCTGAATCGAAGAGGGAGCGAACGAATGCCTGCCAAGAAGAGCACCAACCGTCACGTCGAAACGCGGAAGTTGATGGCGCTGGCCTACAACGACGCCGTGCGCGACATCCTGCACTCGGACGGGATGTTCCACCTCGACGACCGCGCCGGCAACGACGTGTGGCAGTGGGACGGGTCGAAGTGGGATCGCATCCCGCTCGTCGACCGCACCGGCAAGGACGAGCCGCCCTTCATCGACGTCGGGAGCGACGCCGAAGTGGCCGCCGCCGGGTAGATTGGCTAGAGTCGCCGCATGGCGGACGACGACTACCAGATTCCCAAGCCCGAACCGAAAGAGATCGACGAGAAGCTTTCGATCCAGTTGCGTCACCTCGCGGACGACGCGGTCTTGCGCGCCCAGCCCAACGGCGAAGAGCGCTGCGACAACTGCCTCTATTACATCGAGCCGGACAAGCCAATTTCGTATTGCTGGCATCCCAAGCTGCGCATCCTCGTGGGTGCGAAGTGGTGGTGCCAGTGGTGGGAGAAGGTCGAGGACTGAGGCGCGCGGATGCGCTTCGGCGTCCTCGGCTTCGTCGCTGCCCTCTTCGCCACCGTCGCTGTCGGCGCCGAGGCGCGGGCGGATGACGTGGCGGCGCGCGCGGCCCGGCTGCATCGCTCGGCCATCGTCATCGACACCCACGAGGATGTGCCGTGGGAGCTGCGCGAGCATTGGGCCGATCTCGGCAAGGACGGCGCGACCAAGCACGTCGACATTCCACGCCTGAAGAAGGGCGGCGTCGGCGCGGTCTTCTTCGCCGTGTTCACGTCGGCGGAGCTGGCCGAGAAGGGCCAGTCGGCGCACGTGGCGCTGGAGCTGGTCGACATCATCGACCGGGTCGTCGCCGACCACCCGCGCGACCTCGTGGCCGCGACGACGGCGGCGCAGATTCGCGCGGCACACAAGGCAGGCAAGGTGGCCGTGCTCAAGGGCATGGAGGGCGGCCACGCGCTCGAGGATTCGCTCGGAATCTTGCGCGTGTTCCACCGCCTCGGCGTGCGGTACGTGACGCTCACGCACACCAACTCGAACAATTGGGCCGACTCGCTCGGCGACTTTACGCGCACGCCCTACGATCCGGCGCGCACGCGCAAGCACGGCGGGCTGACCGCGTTCGGCAAGGAGGTGGTGCTGGAGATGAATCGGCTCGGCCTCGCCGTCGACGTCTCGCACGTGTCGCCCGAGACGCTGCGCGACGTGCTGGCTGTCGGCAAGGCGCCGCCGTTCGCGTCGCACTCGTCGTGCCGCGCGCTCACCGACAACCCGCGCAACCTGACCGACGACCAGATCCGCGCCATCGCGGCGGCGGGCGGCGTGGTGATGATCAACGCCAGCTCGTCGTTCCTCGATGACGACGCGCTGAAAGCGGCGCGGGCGTCGAAGTCGGCGGCGCGGGCGGACATGAAGCCGACCGAGCCCGAGCGGAAGCTGACGACGCTGGCGCGCTACGTCGATCACATCGAGCACGCCATGAAGCTGGCGCCCGGTGCCGTCGGTCTCGGCACCGACTTCGACGGCATCCCGGATCCGCCGGCCGACTTTGCCGACGTCTCCTACTTCCCGAAGCTCACCGAGGAGCTCTTGCGCCGCGGCCACTCCGAGCGTGAGGTTCGCGACGTCCTCGGCGAAGCGTTCTTGCGCTATCTCGAGCGCGTCGAGCAGCGCGCCGCGTCGCCGCTCTAGGGCCTCTCATCGCAATGCCGGTCAGTCCGGCGCAAAGACGGCTGGGGTCGCGGAGGTAGCAAGGCGCGCTGCCGGCGTCGGAATCCGTCGCAGTCGCCGCTGCGCGGCGTGCTCCTCCAGCGGACCCGCTGATGTCGCGCTGCGC
>JAQBQH010000355.1 GCA_028287105.1 Myxococcales bacterium | reverse complement strand
CTGCGTCCGCGACCCCAGCCGTCCCGAAGCTATTCGTTCTTCACTGACCGAACTACGGCGCGAACGGGGCGCGCCAGCCGTTGCCGTCGACGTCGACGTAGATCGGGTTGGTGAAGGCGAGCGCCGCGACGCCGCGGCCGGCGAGGTTGCCGGCGATGAGCTCGGCGACGGGGACCGTCTTGTCGATGCCGGCGGGGATGGTGGGGAACATGCCGACGTCGCCGAACGCGCGCGCCACGAACCACAGGTCCTTGCCCATGGCGCCGGCGCGCTGCCGCGCCAGGATCTGATCGGCGGTCACGTCGGTGATGTCGATGCTGATGGTCGACTTACCGCCCGCGGTCGTCACGGTCAGCGCCCGCGCCCCACCGAGCGCACCGGCGCAGCGCGCCGTCGCCGGCGAGCGCACGGTGAAGCAGAGGACCGGCGACATCGTCGGCGTCGTCCCCTTCGGGACCGGCACGTCGAACGTGTTGTTGGCGAAGATCTCGACGGTGTCGACGGGGACCCACGACGCCGTGGTCACCTCGACATGGATCGAGAGCGGCCCGGCGCCGGCGTGGGCGACGGTGCGGCCGATGCCCATGCCGTCGACGGTCATCTTCAGGAAGGGGCCGTTGGTGACGATGACGTCGCGCGGCGCCATGCCCGAGACCGTGGCCGCGACGTCGTCGGCGACGCCGCCCTGCAGCGCCGCGAACGAGTCGTCGGGCACCGCCACCAGCGTGCGCGGCAGACCGGCCGGCACCGAGTACCACTGGTGCGAATCGGAATCACCGACGGCGGTCGGCGTGAAGCCGAAGGAGATGAAGTTCATCCAGTCGCGCATGTTGGCGTCGACGAGCGCGTCGACACGCTCTCCGGCGACGGCGGCCAGGTGGAAGCCGTTGTAGACCTCGACCGAGTCGAACTTGTCGCTGAAGAGCGGCGCGCCTTCGGGCAGCCCGAGCACCGCGGCCGACAGCGGCGCCGCCGCCACGTTGGCGCCGAACACCCTGGCGCCGAAGTCGAAGCTCAACCCCGCGCGATCGAAGTTCTGCTGGAAGTTCGAGAACGCCCCGTCCGGTGCGCGCGGATGGTTGACCTGCACCACGCGCGCGCCGCTCTTGCGCAGCCCGGCGAAGATGTCGGCCGGCGTGAGGTTGAGCCCCATCTCGCCGCCGGCCCAGTCGAGCGCGCCGCCGTTTGGCGACATCGGATCGACAGTGAGCGGCCAGCCGATGAAGTGGCCGTAGTCCCACGGCGTCGTCTCGACGCCGATGGCGGAGTCGAGGAGCCCTCGCACGCCGAGCGAATCGAGCAGCGGCTGGTAGTCGAAGTGGACGTCGTGCTCCGACGAGCTGATGAAGTCGACGCCGTCGGCGAGGTAGCTCATCACGCGGTCGGACGGCGGCACCGGCGCGTCGGGCGAAATATAGGTGTGCTGATGGAAGTCGCAGGCGACGTAGCCCGGCGTCGGCGCCACGTGGTCGAGGACGGCATCGACCTTCATGCCGCCGGCGGGCAGCGTGATCAGCTGATCGAAGCGGCTCCACTCGGGACCGCGCGAGATGACGACGCGATACTGCCCCGGCGCGAGCGCGATGGGATGGTCCCACTGATCGTTTCGCGCCGAATCGCCGGCGCGCGAGAGCGCCCAGCCGGCGACGCCGTAGGGCAAGGGGTCCTTGGTCGTCTCGCGGAAGCGGCGGTCCGGTGCGTTGGGCGGAGCACCGACGACGCTCACCTTGCCCGGGATGGGCGTGCCCGCCGTGTCGCGAATCGTGAACGAGAGCGGAGCCGAGGCCGGCACCGGAAGATCGGTAGTCGCCGCCGAGCCGTGCAGCGCCAGCGGCTGCGCCGGCGAGCGGCGATAGCCGTCGCCTTCGGCCTGGATCTGGTAATCGCCGTCGGGGAGCGCGCCCGCGTATTTGCCGTCGCTGCCGGCGGTCGCGACGGTGACCGCCTTGCCGGCGCCGTCGCTGACGGCGACGCGTGCGCCCGGCTCGGTCGTCCCCGAGAACGGGATGACCGTCGCCTTGCGCGCCACCAGCGACTGCGCGCTCACGTCGGCGCCGTCGGTGCCGACGACGAAGTCGATCTCGCGCGTCACGGTGCCGTTCTTCGGGATGGCCAGCGTCTGCCCCTTGTCGCCGAGCGCGTCGGACAATTCGGTCACGCCATAGATCTCGACGTCGACGCCGGCGACGGGGAAGGGCGCGCCCAGGTCGTCGATGGGGATGATCCCGTAGCCGATGTTGTCGCCGAGGAAGATCGCGTAGGGGCCGGGCGGCAGACCGCCGCTGACCACTTCGCTGATCTCCGATTCGCCGAATCCCGCGCCGACGTGGAATGCTTCGATGCGCGCGCCCGTGTCGCTGAGCGTGCCCCAGGTGGTGCGCTCGTCGCCGCCGGAGCCGTTATACAAGGTGTAGATCATGCGGAGCTTGGACTCGCCCGGCATGAGGATGTACGTGACCGCCGCCTGGACCTTGAGATCGATGTCGGCGCGATAGTCGTCCTGCACGGCCAGCGCGAAGCCGCCCAGGCCCGGCACGTCGATGAAGTCGTTCTTCGCGTCGTGCCCGAAGAAGCGCAACACCGCCGGCCCGCCCTTCTTGCCGTCGCGCACGACCTCCGCGCGGTCGAAGGCGATGGTGCGGCCGAGCTGCAAGAAGAGCGAGACCTCGCCGAGCTGATCGCCGGCGGGCGCGACGAGCCGATCGGCGTCGATGACGTTGCCGCCGAACGGACAGGGCCCGATGGCGCGGTTGGGCGCCTGCACGACGATGCGCACCTTGTCGTTGCGCATGAAGTAATCGCCGACGAGCCCCTGCGACGCCGGGCCGGTGACGCGCTCCTGGTCGTAGTTGGCGCCATCGAGCCGCCCCGCTGCCGCGAGCGCCGCGCCGCCTTCGGGCGGCAAATCGGGTAGCGCTCCGTCGAGCGGACTGCCATTGTTGCAGCCCGCGCCCATGCTCGCGAGCAACGTTAACAAGTATGTGACGCGCATGTTACGACTCTACGACATGCATCCCTGTCGATGCCAGCCCACCCATCGGGGTCGCCCGGTCGACAGCGCCGCGCTCAACGGCGGATGGCGCGGTCTCGACGAAGAGGCGCAATTTGCCTTCCTGATCGTGCCCGGCTTCTGCCCGCGCTTCGGCTGGTCGGCGGGGCTCCACCCCGCGGCGGCGACGCGGCTCGAGCAGGCGGCGCGCGATCTCGAGACGCGCGTCGGCGGCACCATCATCGTCTCCGGCGGCGCGGTGCATTCGGCCGACAACGAGGCGGTGCTGATGCGCGAGTGGCTCATCGGCCGCGGCGTCGACATCGGGCGCATCCTCTGCGATCCGTGCGCGCGCCACACCACGACCAACCTGCGCAACGCGGGGCGCATGGTGCTCGGCGCCGGCGCGGCCGAGGCGCTCGTCATCACGTCGTCGCCGCAGACCTATTACCTGTCGTATCCGTGGCGATCCTCGTTCCACCTCCGCTGCATGGTGGAGCTCGGGTATCGCGTCGGGGAGCTGGCGCTGCACGGTCCGATGCACATCCGCTTCCGCCCGTCGCCGGACGTCTTCCGCGCGTCGTGGAAGGAGACGCGCGCCGGCGATCCCTAGAACCGCTTCGGCGGGGCGCGACCTACTTTTTTGGCAGCGGCGGCAGCGGAACGGCGGGCGGCGGCGCGGTGACGCGCTTGCCCTTCTTGAGCGTGAGGTGCTGTCCGGGATAGGTGATCTCGCCCAGCCCTTTGCCGGCGAGCGGCGCTTTGTCGTCGGAGCCCGAGGCGCTGCCGTCGGCAGTCGCGGCGCACACCCACAAGGACGTGCCCTGCGGAACGAAGACCTCCATGAAGAAGGCCCCGTTCGGCTGCGTCTTGGACGAGCCAAACGACTTGGTCGCCGGCTGCCAGCAGGGCGCGTCGGTGATCCAGGCCAGCACGTCGCCCTTGAAGGCGGCGCGATTGTCGACGACACCCGCGACCTCGACCTCGGCCATCGTCGGCATCGGCGTCGGTGTCGGCGGCGCGACCTTCTCCACCTTCACCGGCCGCGCGAGATCCGGCGGCTCCGGCGGCGCGGGCGGCTGCGGACAGCCCGCCAGCGCGAAGAGCAGCATCACTCCGGCGATGCGCCTCACAGCGACTCGTCCGTCGGAATGCGACGTGCGAAGTCGCGCCAGATGCGGCGGTCGTCGCGACAGTCGTAGCTGCGGCACACCGCCGGCCGCTGCGCGTAGATGGTGCAATGGAAGGTGACCGGCTCGGAGTGTACGCAATACTCGTCTTCCTCGCGTTTGCGGATCTGGTAGGGCTTCGAATAGTCCCAATGCACGACGCGCTCGTCGAGATCTTGCGCCGAGCAGAACACGGTCAGGCGGCAGCAGCGCGCCTTGCAGATGGGCAAGAGCGCGTTGCAGTCGATGTCGGGCAGATCGGCGAGCGCATACTTGTCGACCGCTTCGCCGAACTTCACGAGCGGCCGCTCTTCGAGGAGACGCGTCTGCGCGTCGAGCGCACGCTGGCGGCGCCGTTCGTATTCGGCCGGCGGCAGCACGCCGCGCGCGACCAGCGTGTCGACGAGCGCCTGCAAGGTCGCGGTCACGTCGGCTTGCGTCAGGCGTGACTGCGTCGTGTTGTGGTTGAGGAAACGCAGCACCTCTTCGAGCTCGGTGCGCACGACGGGCTCGCCCGTGGGCTTGGCTGCCGGGATCAGCTCCGGCGGCACGAACGGATCCGACATCCGCAAAGTATGCACTGCCACTCGGCTTTCTGCATAGAGCAGGTGCCGGACTTGAAATAGGGGTCGAAGACGCCTAGTTTCTTCGTGTGCGAGCTAACATCCTCATCGTCGAGGATGATCCAGACATCCTCAGCTCTCTGGCCGAAGTCATGCGTGAAGCTGGCTTCGAAGTGGAGACCGCGGCCAATGGCTACCAGGCATTGACGCGTCTCGAGAGCCAGGTGCCGGATCTGGTCTTCCTCGATCTCATGATGCCGCTCATGGACGGCTGGAAATTCCTGGAGAGCGCGCGCCAGCGTTTCCCGACGCTGCACGCGCCCGTCGTGCTGCTGTCCGCCGTGCACAACCTCACCGACGAAGCGCGCCGCCTCGGCGTCACCGCCTACCTGTCGAAGCCGTTCGACCTCGAAGATGTCGTGCGCGTCGCGCACCAGCTGACGCAGCGACGCGGTGACAGCCCGCGCCAGGGTGCTTGACACGCGGATAGTCGTGCACTAGCTTTCAACCGCTTCACGCGAAAGTGGCGGAACTGGCAGACGCGCAGGATTCAGGTTCCTGTGGGTAAAACCGTAGGGGTTCGACCCCCCTCTTTCGCACCAGTTACTTAGCTCCTCCGAACTTCCTGCTCCACCTTCTTGGGACGAATATGGGACGAAAACCCCGCCGGCAGCGAGGCCGGGACGGCCGCTGCCGTGTGCTCGTCGGCGCGCCGACCTTCCGCCTCGATGCGAGCTGCTGTGCCTGCCGTTGTGAACTCGCAGCACGACCGCAGCATGGTACTGTGCGGCGACGGAGGTATCTTTGAAGCGTGCGTGGCTGGCAGTGTGTTTGTACGCGATCGGTTGCTCTGGGGGCCCGCAAGGTACGAAGGGAGACCCGGGACCGATGGGAGACCCCGGCGCGATGGGAGATCCCGGCGTCCAGGGTGCCGCCGGGATGGGCGCCATGGGCACGATGGGCACCGCCGGCCAATCGGTCGTGGTCAGCGCCGAGTCTCCAGGTGCAAATTGCACCTACGGCGGAGCGAAGCTCGCGTCGGGCGGCGGCAGCGCCTATGTGTGCAACGGCGCTCCGGCCGTCGTCGCGTATGGATACTTCTTCGCGCGCATGCCGGCCGACAACGCAGCGACTGTCGCAGTGGGCAGCTCGGTCCAGTTTCCCGTCGACGGTCCGATGAGCGGCATCACGCGCATGAACGCCACCACCTTCGTGCTGCCTGCGATCGGCGTCTACGAGGTGTCTTGGCAAGTCAGCGTGACCGAGGCCGGCCAGCTCGTCCTCGCGCTCAACGGCGTAGAGCTGACGGAGACCGTGGTTGGGCGCGCGACCGGCACCTCGCAGCTCGTCGGACACGCGCTGATCACGACCACGACCGCCAGCTCGACCGTGGCGGTACGTAACCCGGCGGGCGAATCGACTGCGCTCACCATCACACCGCTGGCCGGTGGCACGTCATCGGTCACCGCGGGACTCGTGATCAAGCGAATCTCGTAAAACACGCGCCCGCGCGCGACCTGCAGCGAGGCCTCGCGTCCTAGCGCGTGACCGGCCGCGGCGCGATCGCCACGAACGGCGGCGACGGGCGTGCGAAGTAGTAGCCCTGCATGAGCGTGACGCCGAGCGCGCGCACCGCCTCGTACTCCTCGGTGGTCTCGATGCCCTCGGCCACGACCTTCATGTTCTCGCCGCGCGCGAAGTCGAGCAGGTGGCGCACGAGCCGCGCCGTCCGCGCGTTGGTGCGAATCGAGCGCACCATGTCCATGTCGAGCTTGACGTAGTCCGGCTCGAGCAGCGCCAACAGGTTGAGGCCCGAATATCCCGAGCCGAGATCGTCGAGCGCCACGCGATACCCCTGACCACGCAGCTTGGCCAGAAGGTCGCGCGTGCGGCCGAAGTCCTGGAGCTCGACCGTCTCGGTGATCTCGAAGACGATGCGCTGCGCATGCAGCTTGAGCCCGCTCTCGCCGTCGAGGAGGCGCGGATCGTTGAGCTCGTAGGGATGCAGGTTCACGAACAAGAGCGCCGGCTCGGGCAGCTCGCCGATCGGCACCGTGCACAGCTCGCGCAACACCCGCCCGAGCGGCAGGATCTGGCCCGCGTCCTCGGCGGCGCGGAAGAGCTCGGTGGGGCTGCGGAAGCTCTCGTCCATCGGGCGGCACAGCGCCTCGTAGGCGTGCGGCTCCCAGCGGTCGACGTCGACGATGGGCTGATAGGCGAAGCGGAACGACCGCTCCTCCAGCGAGCGCGCCAGCGCCTCGAAGTGCTGCGCCTGGCGATGCACGATGCTGGGACGGCTCGAGGACGATCGCGAGAGCCCCGGCGCGTAGGAGACGACGCGGTTCTTGCCGCCCATCTTGGCGGCGTGCAGCGCCATGTCGGCGGCTTCGATGAGCCCGTCGCGGTCGAGCGCGTCGTGGGGAAAGCCGGCGACGCCGAGCGACAACGTCAGCGCCACCGGCTGCGACTCGTGCAGCGGCGCGCGCTCGTACTGCAGGCGCAGCCGCTCCGCCAGCACCGCCGCGCCCGCCTTGGGCGTGTCGGGCAGGATGACGGCGAACTCGTCGCCGCCGTAGCGCGCCGCGACGTCGTGCTCGCGCAGGCGAAAGGTCAGGTCGGCGGCGCGGCGGTGGCGCCCGCGCAGCCCATCCGCGAAGCGATGCAGCACCTCGTCGCCGGTGCGATGGCCGAAGCCGTCGTTGACGGCCTTGAAGCCGTCGAGGTCGATCATGATGACCGCGAAGGAGCCGTTCTGCCGCGCCGCGCGGCGCACTTCTCGATCGAGTGAATCGTGAAAATAGGCGTGGTTGTAGAGCTGCGTCAGCGGATCGACGATCGAGAGCTGCTCCAGCACCGCGTTCTTGTGGCGCAGCTCCGCCACCAGCTCGGAATTGTGACGCTTGAGCGTCAGGGTCTTCATGGTGCGGGCAATGCGCGCCAGGAGATCGTCGCGATCGAACGGCTTCTCCACGTAGTCGGCGACGCCGTGGCGCATCGCCTCGACCGCCGAGCCGAAGCTGGCGTAGCCGGTCATGATCATGAGCTCGCAGTCGGCGGGCGCGGCGGCCAGATCGCCCGCCAGCTCGAGGCCGCTGCCGTCGGGCAGATTCTTGTCGACGAGCAGGAGGTCGAACGCCTCGCGCGCGACGCGCTCGCGCGCGGCGGCCAGCGTGCTGGCAGTGACGACCGTATAGCCCTCCGACTCGAGCAGCAACGTGCAGAGGTGCAAGATGGTCGGCTCGTCGTCGACGACGAGGATGCGCGTGACGTTCACGAGTTGGGGTTCCCCCTGGGGACCATCGGCGGCACCGCCTTCGACTTGAGCCGGCGTGGCCATAGCCATGGTCGATTGTAGATTGACTCTCAGGTCTTCGTCGGTGTGGCCGATTACATCCATGAGATGCACAACCGGCCGTGTGAACATCGCCTCCCAATCCATCTTCTCGACGGCAAACGCGACCTCGCCGAACGGGCGCGACCGTCCACGGCCGTTCGGGTCCATGGTATAATGAACCCTGAGGAGGTCTGTTTGGCTTCACCGCACCATGTCCTGCTCGTCGATGACGAGCCTGCCGTCCTCATTGCGTTGCAGCTCGCGTTCGAAGACAGCCCCGGGTTCGAGGTCTTCACGGCCACGTCGGCCGAGGAGGCGCTGGCGGTCGCGCGCAAGGAGCGCCTCGACCTGGTCATCACCGACAAGAACCTCGCCGACGCCAGCGGCATCGAGCTGGCGCGCAGGCTGCAAGAAAGCCATCCCGGCCTCGCCGTCATCCTGATCACCGGCTATGCCAACGCGCCCAGCCGCGAGGACGGGCGGGCGCTGGGATTGGCCGCCTACGTCGAGAAACCGTTCAACGACATCTATGACATCCCCAGGCTGGCGCGAGACATCCTCGGCCGCGAGGTGGCGCATGCCTAAGGTCCTCATCGTCGACGACGAACCGATGGTCCGCCGCCTCCTCGTCGAGGTGTTGCGCGACGGCGACTTCGAGCCGTTCGAAGCCGACTGCGTCGAGGCCGCCCGCGCCGCCTTCGGCCGCTGCCTCCCCGACGTGGTGCTGGTCGACAAGAACCTTCCCGACGGCTCGGGGCTGGAGCTCATCCGCGAGCTCAAGGCCAACGATCCGCACGTGCAGGCCATCCTCATCACCGCCTACGCCACGCTCGAGTCGGCCATCGAAGCCATCGAGGTGGGCGCGTTCGATTACGTGGTCAAACCGTTCGAGCACCTCCCCGGCCTCTTGCTCAAGGTGCGCAACGCCGCCGACAAGTCGCGCCTGCTGCGGCTCGAGGGTCAGCTCCGCCACATGCAGAAGATGGAGGCGCTGGGCCGACTCGCCGGCGGCGTCGCCCACGACTTCAACAACCTCTTGTGCGTCGTCCTGAACTGCACCACCGAGGCGCTCGCCGACGTCACGGCCGGCGAGACGGGCCCGCACACCGCCGAGGCGCTCGACGACATCTTGCGCGCCGTCGACAGCGCCACGCGCCTGACGCGCCAGCTCCTCGCATTCTCCCGCCGCCCGGCAGGCAAGGTGGAGCTGCTCGACGTCAACGAAGTCGTGCGCGAGATGCGCTCGATGTTGTCGCGCCTCCTCGGCAGCGACATCGAGCTGCTGCTGGCCCTCGACGCCGGCGCCGGCCGCGTGCGCATGTCGCGAACCCATCTCGAGCAGGTGCTGGCCAACCTGGTAGTCAACGCGCGCGACGCCATCGCCCGCCGCGGCACGCTCACCATCGAGACCATGGCGCTCGACGAGAAGCTCGGGCTGACGGTGCGCGACACCGGCTCGGGGATGCCGCCCGAGGTCTCGGCGCGCATCTTCGAGCCGTTCTTCACCACCAAGGCGGTCGGTCAGGGCACCGGCCTCGGTCTGGCCATGGTGCGCACCATCGTCGACGAGGCGGGCGGCGAGATCAGCGTCGAGTCGCAGCTCGGCATCGGCACCAGCTTCTGCATCAGCCTGCCGTGCGTCGACGAGGTGCCGCTGGCCGCGAGCGAGCCGAGCGCCGAGCCGCTGCCGCAGAGCCGCGGCCAGCGCGTCCTCATCGTCGAGGACGACGACGCCCTGCGCGAGGTGCTCGAGCGCATGTTCCTGCGCGCCGGCTACCTCGTCACCACCGCCCGCGACGGCGAGGATGCGCTCGAGCGCTTTGCCGCGCGCGGCGGTGCGTTCGATCTGCTCATCACCGACATGGAGATGCCGCACCGTTCCGGTAGCGAGCTGGCCGCGCTGTTGTCGCGCGAGCAGCCCGCGCTCAAGACCGTGTACATCTCGGGCCACGCCGACCATGCGCCGATCGAGGCGGCCGGCGCGCTGGTGACGCCGGTCTTGGCCAAGCCGTTCGGCGAGCGCGAGCTGGGCGTCATGATCCGCCGCGTCCTCGACGCCGCAGCAGCTTGAGCCGATGACGGTCCGCACGCGCCTCATCTTGATCATCGCCGCCGTGGCGCTGGCGCCGTTGTCGCTGTCGGGCCTGCTGGCGATGCAGGTGCATCAGCGCGCCTTCGATGCGCAGCTCAGCCAGCTCCACCACAGCCGCGCCGAGACCGGCGCCGCCCGGGTCGAGGCGTCGATCGAACGCGCGCTCGAAAGCCTGCAGCTCCTGGTCACGCGCACCATCCATTTTCCCGACCTCTCGCCCAGCGAGCGCCAGGGCGCGCTGGCGCTGGTGTATCGCATGCAGTCGGACCTGGCGATGGTGACGCTGCTCGACGGCCAGGGCGCCGGCGTCGGCGAAGCGATCTTCCGCCACGACGACAGCAACGATTTCCACGACCATCCGGTGGCCTCGATGACCACCCTGTCGGCCTTCGCGCAGCACATCCCGTTCGAGGCGGCCCATCGTCGCGAGCGCGCCGTGGGCGAGCCCTTCTTCGTCGGCGGCTCCACCACGCCGCTGGTCTCGCTCGCCTTCGCCACCGACGGGCCCAAGGGACAGCGTTGGGTGGTCGCGGTCGGGCTGTCGTTCCGATCGATCTGCACGACGCTGGCGGAGCCGGGCCAGGAGATCCGCTCGCTCCTCGTCGATCGCGAGGGCCGCATCCTGTGCGGCGAGCATGCCGGCGAAAAGCTCGTCGAGTCGCCGCTCGTCTTCACCGCCTCGGCAGCGCTGCCCGGCGGTTGGCACGTCGTGACGCAGCAGCCGCGCTCCGCCGCCTTCGCCGCCAGCCACGCGCTCCAGCTGCAGAGCGGCGTCCTTCTGGCCGCGTCTCTGATCGCGGCGCTGTTGGCCGGCCTCCTCCTGGCGCGCCGGATCAACCAACCGCTGGCGCAACTGGCCGACGGCGCGCGCAAGCTGGCGCAGGGCCAGTTCGGCCATCGCGTCGGTCTGGCCGGCAAGGACGAGCTGGGACAGCTGGCCGGCGCCTTCGATCAGATGGCCGCCGAGATCGAGCAGCGCGAGGCGGCCATCAACGTCTTCAACGCCGAGCTGCAGGCACGCGTCGACGAGCGCACGCGCGAGCTGCGCGAGGCGCAAGCGCAGCTGTTGCAGTCGCAGAAGATCGCGGCCGTCAGCTCGCTCGGGGCCGGCATCGCGCACGAGATCAACAATCCGCTCACCAGCGTGCTCGGCTTCGCGCAGATCCTGCGGGCGCGCGCGGTCAAGGAGCAACGGCCGAAGGACGCCGAGGTGCTGGAGCTGGTCGAAAGCGAAGCGCAGCGCATCAAGCGCATCGTGCAGACGCTGCTCACCTTCTCCGAGGGCTACGCCGGCGAGAGCTTCACGGAGCTCGACGCCAACCAGGTGATGGAGCTGGCGCTCGCGCAGGTGCCGCTCGGCGAGATCCAGATCGTTCGTGAGCTCGACGCCGCGCTGCCGCGCATGGTCGGCAATCCGGCGCAGCTCCAAGAGGCGATGGTCCAGCTCTACAAGAACGCGGTCACGTCGATGAAGGGGCGCGGGCAATTGACCGTGCGCAGCGCCACCGCCGACGGGGTCATCAAGCTCGAAGTGGCCGACACCGGCAGGGGCATCGCGCCCGAGGTGCTGCCGAAGATCTTCGATCCCTTCTTCACCACCAAGGACGATTGGCGCGGCGAGGGGCTGGGCTTGACGATCGTGCATCGCATCGTCGAGCAGCACCACGGCCGCGTACGCGCGTCGAGCCAAGCGGGCGCGGGCGCCACCTTCACCTTGACACTGCCGGCAGCGAGCCGGCGCGCGCATCTGGCATAGGGAGACATATGGCAGGCGATGCAAAGAAGGATGACGCGCAGGCGCGCATGGAGGCTCTGGCGGCGCTGGGCCAGGTCGGCGCCGGCGTCACGCACGAAGTGCGCAACGTGATGACCGGCATCCTCGGCTTCACGCAGGTGGCGCTCAAGCGCGTGCACGCCAAGCCGGAGGCGGCGGCGGAGCTGCTCGAGCTGATCGAGAAGGAGGCGCAGCGCTGCGTCGAGATCCTGACGCAGTACCTCAGCTTCACGCGGCCGCGCAAACGGGAGCGCGCGCCGCTCGATCTGTCCGACGTCGTCGTCAGCGTGGCGCGGCTCATGAATCACCAGCTCAACATGAACCGCGTCAAGCTGGAGGTGGAGCTGGCCGAGGACGTGCCGCTGGTGATGGCCGACGCAGGCGCGCTGAAGCAGGTGGTGCTCAACCTCATGATCAACGCCATGCAGGCGCTGAAGGGCTCGGGCGGGCGCGTGCAGGTGATGGGACGGCGCACCAGCGACGGCGGCGCCGAGGTGCAGGTGCGTGACGACGGTCCCGGCGTGCCGCCCGAGGTGGCGGCGCAGATCTTCGAGCCATTCTTCACCACGAAGCCCGACGGCGAGGGCACCGGCATGGGGCTGGCGGTGAGCCGTGGCATCATCGAGGAGCACGGCGGTACCCTCACGCTCGACAGCGCGCCCGGACGCGGCGCCATCTTCTCGCTGCGGCTGCCTGGGATTGCCGGGTAGCATGCGCCGCTTCGCGCTCCAGCTCTCGTTGACGGTGCTTTTGGCGGCGGGCTGCCATCGCGACGTGGTGGCGCCCGCGGCGGCGGTCGATGCCGGACAGGCGAAGCTGGTGCGCACGGTGCGCGTGACCCGCGTGCGCGGCAGCGTGATGCGCCAACTCCCCGACGGCACGTCGCTGTCGGTCAAGGCGGGCGATCAGCTCGCGGCCGACGATTCGCTCGCGACCGACGACGGCACCGCCAATCTCGACGTCGGCGGCGTGGCCGATGTCGAGGTCGCGGCGCAGACGCGCGTGTCGATCGGCGAGCTGACCGACACGCTCTCCAAGGTGCGGCTGCGCGACGGCCGCATCGGCGCGGTGGTGCACGGCGACGCGCGGCGCGTCTTGCAGGTCGACGTGCCGGGGTCGAGCGCGGTGGCCAGCGCCTCGAGCGGCGAGTTCTCCATGTTGTCGACGGGCTCGCAGGTGACGGTGGCCACCCGGTCGGGCCAGGTGACGCTGTCGGCGCGCGGCCGCTCGGTGCGCATCGGCTCCGGGCAGCTCTCGATCGTCGAGCATGACCAGCCGCCGACGGCGCCGCAGGTGCTGCCGCCGGCCCTGATCTTGAAGCTGGGCGCCGCGCGTGCGGTGACGCAGCGCGGGAAAAATACGACCGTGCGCGGCACTACCGGGCCCGGCGCCGTCGTCAGCATCAACGGAATCAAGCTCACGGCCGACGCCCACGGCGAATTCAGCGCCACGGTGCCGCTGCACGAGGGCGCCAACACGCTCATGGTCGAGAGCAGCGACGCGCTGGGACGGCGGCAGCGAGCCGCCTGGCCGCGCGTCACCGTCGACACCAGCGCGCCGGAGACGAAGACGAAGGTCGAGTGGTAGGCCGCGCGCTCCTCACGCTGGTCGCCTCCGGCGCTGCGGCCGCGCTGTGCGGCCCGGCGGCGGCGCAGGCGCACGTGCGGCTGGTGACGCCGCCCGCCATCGTCGGCGACGGCGAGACGCGCGCCGTGCTGCGGCTCGAGACCGCCGGCGACGCCAACGACCTCATCGACATGACGCTCGACGTCGACGCCGGTCGAATCGGCGCCCGCCGCGTCGTCGTCGGCGCCGTCGAGATCGACTACGTGCCGCCGCACGTGGCGGCCGAGCGCGACGTACACGTCGCCATCGCCGTCGACGGCGTGGTGCGCTCGGCGCCGGTGGCCATCCGCGTTTCGCCGCCGCCGCGCGCCGCGACGCCGCGCACCTTGCCGGGAGCGCTGGGGCTCACGGCGCCGTCGGCGCTGGTGCTCGGGCAGGGAGGCGGGACGACGCTGACGCTGCGCTCGCCGGGGACGCCGGCGCTCTCGGTCAACGTCGGCACGCTGGGCACACCGGTGCGGGAGGGTGCCGGCCGCTGGCGCGTCGCCTATACACCGCCCGCGCAGCGCTTCCCGCAGGTGGCCGTCGTGGCGGCGCTGGGCAGCGACGGGACGATCGATTGGCTGACCGTGCCGCTCCACGGCGTCGGTCGCGTCGAGACCCGCACCAAGGCGCGCGCCCAGATCACGCTGAGCATCGGCGCGATGAGCTTCGGCCCCTTCCGCACCGACGCGAGCGGCGTGGCTTCGACGCCGGTGGTCGCGCCGCCAGGCGTGCATCACGGCACCACCCGAGCCGTCGATCCGCTGGGCAACGCCAAGGAGACGCCGTTCGATCTCGGCACCCCGCCCTTCTCGCGGCTGCTCGTGATGTGCGCCGGCGACGCGGTGCACGTCTTCGTCAGCGACGAGCACGGCGCGCCGTCGCCCGCCGACGAAAAGCTCGATTGGCGCGCCAGCGACGGCACCGTGAGCGGTCCGGAGCGGCTGGCGGCGGGCCACTATCGCGCGCGCTGGCGGCCGCGCGCCGGTGAAGACCACGCCGAGGTGCGTGTCGGCTTGCAGGGCGAAACCGCCTCGCAGGGGCGCTGCAGCGCGCGGGTGCCGGAGGCCGATCCGATCGGCATCGCCCTCGAGATCGATCGCCCGAGCTTCGTCGCCGGCTCGGGGCCGCTCGTGGTCACCGCGCGGCTGCGCCATCCGGACGCGCGCGGCGGACGCGCGGCCGCGATCGTGCTCACCAGCGACGACGGCGCCATCGAGACGGTCGAAGCTGTCGAAGCTGCCGGCGGCGTGCCGGGCACGACCGCGCGCTGGCGCCTGGCCGATCAGCTCGCCGGGCGCACCCACGCCACCGTCCACGCGCGCACTACTTCACCGTCGCTGACCGCCGAGCTCACCGTGCCGCTCGCGGCCGGGCCGGTCGCCCACGTCCGCCTGGCCCGCGGTCGCGGCGCGCTCGTCGCCGACGGCAAGAGCCGCACCCGCATCGCCATCGCCGTCGAGGATGCCTTCGGCAATCCCGCGCGCGCCGAGACGCTCGCCGCCGCGGCGCACGACGCCGCGCTGCCCGTGACCGTCACCGCCGACGGCAGCGCCTCCGTCGACTACGTGGCGCCGCCGGCCGGACGTGCCGTCGACGACCAGGTGACGGTGCGCGATCCCGAGAGCGGCGCCACGGCGAGCCTGGCGATGCGGCTGCAGCCACCGCCGCGCCCCTTCAGCCTCGGCGCACGGCTCGGCTATCTCGCCAACTTCGGCAAGATCTCGGCGCCGCTCGTCCTCGTCGACGCCGACTGGCATCCGCGCTGGCTGCGCCGCCGGCTGGCGCTCGGCCTCGCCGCCGGCTTCTACCAGGCGTCGCATCGCGAGAGCGACGCCGCCACCAGCGGCAGCCTGACGCTGACGGTGACCGGCCTGCCGATCCTGGCGCGGCTCGGCTACGCGCTACCGCTCGGACGCTTCGGCCTGTACGCCGGCGCCGGCGTGGGGCTCCTGGTGGCCTACGTCGCCACCCGTTCCACCGTCGGCGGCAGCGACGCGACGACGTCGGTGCTCGGCGCGTTCGAGGCCCACCTCGGCGGCGACGTCGGCGTCGGCTTCGGGCGCCTCGTCGTCGAAGCCGACTTTCTGTACGCGCCCGACAGCAGCGGCGCCATCACCGGCAACTTCGGCGGCCTCGCCGTCACCGCCGGCTATCGGGTGGGACTCTGAGCCGTCGCGCCCACCTGGCCGGTTTGATGCTGCTGGCGCTGGCCGGCTGCAGCGAGCGCGCGCTACAGGTCGAGGCGGTCGATCCCGCCGTGGCCTCGACGCTCGATGCCACGCCGATCACCGTGCGCGGCCGCGGATTCCGCGCCATGGTGCAAGCCTCCGTCGACGACCATCGCGCAGCGGCGATCGACACCACCTTCGGCCTGCGCTTCGGCGACAGCGCGATCGATCCATCGACCATCGCCCGCGTCGACGATCAGACCCTTACGGCTACCGTCCCGGCCGGCCTCGCGCCGGGCCTCTACGACCTCACGCTCACGGCGCCCGACGGCGATCGCGCCGCGCTCGCCGGGGCGCTGCGCGTGCAGGCGCCGCCCGCGCTCACGGCCGCCGCGTCGCTCTTGCCGTCGGCCATCGCCGCCGGCCAGGACTTCGACTTCGTGCTGGCGGTGACCAACGGCGGCGACGCCACCGCGGTCGCCGTCGCGCCGTCGCTGCCGGTGGCGACCGGATCGGCGGCGGTGATCCTGACCGGCATGCCGCCCGACGCCGATCTCGCCGGCGGCGCCAGCGCCAGCTTCACGTTCCACTATCACGCGCTCGCCGCCGGTGACCTCGCGCTCACCGCCGACGCCGCCGGCGCCGACGGCGGCGGCCATCCCTTCGTGTCCAATCGGGCCACCGCGGCGACGCAGATTTCGACGGCGCCGGTGCTGACGGCGAGCGCCACCGTCACGCCCGCCCTCGTGTCGGTCGGACAATCGTTCACGCTCACGCTCACCGTCGCCAATGCCGGCCAGTCGGCGGCGATGGCGGTGACGCCCGCCGACCCGGTCGCGAGCGGCTCCGGCGCGACGACCCAGAGCTCGACGCCGGCGCCGCAGACCATCGGCCCCGGCGCGCAAAAGAGCTTCACCTGGACCTACGCCGCCACGGGCGCGGGCACGCTGTCGTGGTCGTTCGACGCCGCGGGCACCGACGCCGGCGGCAACGCGGTCTCGACGCCGACGGTGTCGGCCGGTCCGCTCGCGATCCAGGCGGCGCCGATGCTGTCGGCGACGCTGGGCGCGGCGCCGACGCCGCTGTCGATCGGCCAGACGATCACCGTGACCATGACCGTCGCCAACACGGGCGGGGTCACGGCCAAGGGCGTGATGCCGACGCTGCCGTCGGTGTCGGGGACCGGCAGGGTCAGCCTGGTCACGGCGCCGGGCGCGCCCGCCGACCTTCTCCCCGGCGCGATGACCACCTTCCAGTGGACCTATACCGCCACCGGCGCCGGCATCGTCGCCTTCACCTCGACGGCCAAAGGCAGCGACGCGAACTCGGGCGCCGTCGTCATGTCGGCGGCGGCGCTCTCGAACGACGTCGTCATTCAAAGCGCCGCGTCGCTCGTCGCGACGGTCGTGGCCATGCCGGCCAGTGTGACGGTCAATCAGGTCTTCGCGGTCAACGTCACCATCCAGAACAGCGGAGGCGCCACCGCCACCAACGTCTCGTCGACGCTGCCGCTGTCGAGCGGCCCGGGCCTCGGGACGTTACAGTCGAGCCCGACGGCGCAGGACATCCCCGGCGGCGAATCGCGCACCTTCACCTGGATCTTCAAAGCCAGCGGCCAGGGCACGACCACCTTCAGCGCGTCGGGCAGCGGCACCGACGCCAACAGCGGCGCGACGATCACGAGCGCGAGCGCCGTCTCGAACCTCCTCACCATCCAGACGCCGCCATCGCTGACGCTGACGGTGTCGGCCACGCCGTCGAGCGTGCTGGAGGGCAAGACCATCGATGTCACCGTCACCGTCACCAACGGCGGCCAGGCCACCGCGACCAACACCATCGCCGCCCTGGCGCTCGGCGGCACCGGTAGCGCGACGCTGCTCTCGGGGCCGGCGCCCGCCTCGGCCGACCTCGCCGGCGGCGCGATGCAGAGCTACACCTGGCAGTACCTGGCCGCCAACCCGGGCACCGTCACCTTCACCGCCAGCGCCGGCGGCCAGGATGCCAACAGCGGCGCCGCGGTGAGCGCGCCGACCGCGCAGAGCACCGTCACCGTGGTCAAGCACGCCGCCCTCGCCGTCGCGTTCACCGTGCCGGCGGTGGTCGCCGCCGGCCAGACGTTCGACGTCGTCATGACCGTGACCAACACGGGCGGCGACGCCGCCATCAACCTCGCGCCGACCGCGCTCACCGTCGCTGGCACCAGCTCGGCGGCGCTGGTGTCGGGGCCGACGCCGGCCTCGACCGCCGGCCCCATCGCCCCCGCCGGCACCACGACCTTCACCTTCGCCTACACCGCCGGCCCCCCCGGCACGCTGAGCTTCAGCGGCGGCGCCAGCGGTCAGGACGCCACCGACTCCACCGCCGTCAGCGCCACCCCGCGCACCTCGTCGACCATCACCGTCGGCAACCCGGCATTGCTCTCGGCCACGCTGACGATCCCGGCATCGATCACCCGCAGCGCCCCCTTCACCGTCACGATGGTGGTGACCAACGGCGGCGGCAACACGGCCAACGCCGTCGCGCCCTCGACGCTGGCCAAGACGGGCGGCGCCACCGTCGCGCGCGTCAGCGGACCGACGCCGCCGTCGAGCAACATCGCCGCGGGCGGCAACGCCACCTTTACCTGGAGCTACGTCGCCACCGCCAACGGCAGCTTCCAGCTCGGCGGCAGCGCCGCCGGCACCGACGCCATGACCGGCCAGCCGGTCTCGGCCTCGGCCACGTCGAACAGCGCCGTCGTCGCCGATCTCGATCCCATCGCCACCGATCCGTTCGGCGACGGCACCGCCTTCGCCTTCGTCTTCCCCTATAACGGCTACGTGTTCCTCGGCCCGCGCGGCAACGGCGCCGGCGCGATGCGCATGAACCCAGACGGCTCGTCGCCGCAGCCGGTGTCGTTCGCCGTCCAACGCGACTCGAGCGGCTACACGATGAGCAACACGTCGGCGCCGCCCTACACGTCGATCGGGTACACCGGCTGCACCCTCAACAGTGCGCAGTGCGGACCCGACAACGAGAACGGCCGCGGAGTGTTCGCCACCGGCCTCGTCGGCGGCGTACCGTGGCTGATGCTCGGCGGCGGTCGCTCGGGCGGCGGCGAATCGTACGCGTACATGACCAACGGCACGACGACGTCGCTGTCGCTCTCGTGGGTCGACTTCAGTGGCGTCGTCGACAGCTCGACGCGCGCGCTCACCGCCGCGCACATCTTCAACGACAAGGTCTACACCGGCTACGCCGGCTCCGGCAGCGCGCGTCCGGCGCTGGTGCGCCTCGAGACGCTGCCGACACCGCCGGGCCTCAATCTCAGCGGGGTCGACTACACCAATCTCGACGCCGACAGGATGCCCAACCTCAAGTCGTCGGCCTTGTCGATGATCGACGTCATCGACGACTTCAACGACCGGCTCTACCTGGCCAACGCCGGCGGCTGGATGCGCTCGACGTCGACGAATCCGCGCCCCTACAGCTTCTGGTTTAGCGACTGGGTCTCGATCACGCCGTCGTCGACCGACTACTCGGCCAGGCCCTCGGTCGTCACCACCAAGGTCGCCGACTACGAACCGGCTGACCGCGCCGTGCCGCAGATGGCTTCCTTCAAGGGCCGCTACTACGCCGCGCGCAACACCACCTCCGGCCCGCAGCTCTGGATGTGCAACCCCGCGCTCAACGACAACGTCAGCGGCTGCGATCCCGGCGATTGGTCGTTGATCGCGCGCAACACGCTCGGCGACACGCGACTGAGCCAGTTCAACGACGCGGGCAACGCATCCATCACCCTCCTGGTCGCCACCGCCGATCACCTGTACGTCGGCTTCAACAACGGCGGCGGGGTCGAGGTCTGGCGCTCGACGGTGAACCTGCCGACCCAGGCGGCCGACTTCGAGGGCGCCAACGGCTGCCCCGGCAACCTGCACGCGACCGGCTGCGCCCCGTTCGGCAGCCCCGGCCTCGGCAATCCGACCGCCAACACGCGCATCTTCGCCGGCGTCGCCGCCACGTTCAACGCGCGCGACAACCTCTACCTCGTCACCGGCAACGGCGCCAACGGCGTGCGCGTCTACCGCGTCGCCGAATAGCCGCGCGTGCGCCACCTGCCTTCGCGCCGAGAAGGCGGTACTCTTCTGGCGTGACGACCGTCGAGACGACACACGACAAGCTGCTGCTCACCGTCCAGGGCTTCGACATCATCCTCGCGCTCAAGCACCGCCTCGAGATTCCGCTGACGCACGTGCTCGGCGCCGAGGTCGGCGTCACCGACGAGGTGCGCGAGCGACTGAGCCACAGCCTGCGCCTCCCCGGCACGCACCTGCCCGGCATCATCACCGCCGGCAGCTACGCCGAGCATGGGCGCTGGATGTTCTGGGACATCCGCAGCGGCAAGAGCGCCGTCACCATCCGCATCACGCACGAGAAGTACGACCGCATCGTCGTCGACGTCGCCGATCCCGCCTCGACCGTCGCCGCCATCACGACGGCGCTGGCGGCGATCGCCCGGCACCCGTGATCGCGTATCATCCCAGCCGATGAGGCTGGGTGCGCGGATCGCGCTCGCCGTCGTCGCATTGGCGGCGTCGCCGTCGTGCAAGAAATCGGTGCCGGCGGCCCCGCGCGTGTTCGACGCGCGCATGGACGATCACCGCTTCCTCGTCGCCGATCACTTTCTGGCATCGATCGAGATGCAGATCTCGGGGGAGCCGCTGGCGCAGCTGCTCGGCAAGAACCTCGCCGGCTACAACCGCTTCTCGCGCTTTCCCGACCTCTACACCGACGACAGCGGCGTCACCGGCGTCGACCCGGTGAGCTACTCGATGGCGGTAGAGTCGTACGAGTACTCGAAGCAGCCGATGAACAACACGTCGTTCGAATCGGGCGCCGGCCTGTCGCTGGCGTACGGGCCGATCTTGAACCCTCAGAAGCTCGGCGGCGACGACGCGTTCGCGCTCCTGCGTGACCGCTTGCAGCATCTCGCCCAGCAGGCCGGCGCCGCCGGGCCCGCGGGGAGCAACTGGGTCATCGCGCCGGCACCGACGGCCAATCCGCTCAACGTCTACGGCTGGCCCGGCTACTGGCCGGTCTTCGCGGAGTTCCGCAGCTTCGATCCCGACATCGCACCGACGGGCGGCGCCACGCGCGGCTGCTCCGTCGTCGGTGGCTACGCGGCCTCGACCATGGGGCTGCAGACCGTCGGTGACTACGAGTGCGGCTACAACTCGCTCAACCTGCCGCTGCGCGAGACGCAGGTCGAGAAGATCCTCGAGCCGGCCGCGCTCGGGTTCGCGCTGTGGAAGCAGGCGCTGTGGGTCATCAACTACTGGCAGTCGCTGCACGACGCCGCCGGAAATCGCGTCACCGACGTGGCCGACGCAGAGCTGCCCAACGTCGGGCAGCCCGGCAGCGGCATCTTCCTCGGCGACGTCGCCCTCGAAGGCTGGCAGGGGCTCACCATGCTCGACGAGATGGACAACAAGGCGGCGCTGATGCTGACGCGCCTCCTCACCAGCGACGGCACGACGCTGGGCGGGTTCGCGTCGACGAAGGCGGCGCTCGCCTACGACTACACGTCGCCGCTGCGCTGGTGGCCCGCCGCCATCGCGGTGACCGAGAGCGGCGGCGCCGCCCCACCCGCTGGCTCGTCGTGGAAGCAGTTTCCGCAGCCGACCGCGTTCGCCGTCACCGATGGGCGCAGCCGCCTGCGCGGGCTGGCCGCGCTCGCCGCCGGCTGGGCCGAGCTCTTCGCGCTCACCGACGCGCGCAACGCCGAGGTCGGCGGCGGCGCCGGGCCGCGCGCCACCTTCGACGGCGATCCCTTCCCCGCCGACAACGGGCTCCCCGACGGCGAGGAGTCGCCGCACGACCGCGCGCTCGCCAATCTCAAGGTCGCGCTCGTCGACCTCGACCGGCTCCACTTCGACGCCGCCCACGGCGTCCTCGTCGACGACGCGACCGCCGACGCACGCGGCACCACCGTCACCACCGTCGACGCGGCCTACACGATCGTGGCGCTGCGCACCGCCTATCGCGCGCTCTCCTCGTCGTTGACGCTCTACTCCAACGACACGCCCGACACGCAGGGCGGGCCGACCGCGCTCGACGGCGCGCCGTTCGCGGGCGCACCGGCGCCCGTCGGCGAGCGCATCCTTCAGCTCATCCGCGCCGAGGCCGACTTCCTCGCCGGCAAGCTGGTCGGCGACCTCGGCGGCGTCGCCAACGGCTGGGATCTGGCGACCGATCGCGCCGATCCGTCGCCGACGCGCGTCGAATCCGAGGCGGCCGCCGTGCGCGGCCTCCTCGACGCCTGGCTGGCGACGAGCGACGTCCGCTATCGCGCCGCCGCCGCCATCGTCTTCGCCGACTTCGATCGTCGCTTCTGGATGCGCGACGTGCGCGCCATGCGCACCACCGCCAACGTCGACGCGGAAGCCGTTTGGACCCCGCTCGCCTTTGGCACCGTGCAGGGCGCGCTGCGCCAATATTGGAAGCTGGTCGGCCGCCGTCCCGGCAATGGCGGCAGCGGCGACGAGATCCTGGCGCGCATCGGCCGCTTGAACAAGCTGGTCGCCAACGGCTGGGACGACGCCAACGGCGACGGCCTCGTCCAATATCCCGACGAGTGCACCGGCGCCGGCCTGCAGATGGCCGAGCGCCTGCTCACCGGCGAGCTCTCGCACTTCCTCGACGAGGGCGACCGCGATCACGACTGCGTGCCCGAAATCGCCGCCGCCAAGCTACCGGCCGCCCTGGCCGCGAAGATCGTGCTGCACCGCCGGGAATGAGTGGAGCGCGCCGGCCGTTACCTACCCTCGGAGGACGCATGGAGACCACGACGCCACCACCGCCGCACACGCCCAAGCCCGTCGAAGCGGCGCGCAAATTCACCGAAGAGTTCAAGGTCGCGGGTGAAAACCTGCTCAAGGAGGTGCGCCACCTCGTCCACGAAGGCAACGTCCGCCGCATCGCCATCCGCAACGAAGAGGGGCACACGCTGCTCGAGATCCCGCTCGCCATCGGCCTCGTCGGCGCGCTCCTCGCCCCGGTGTGGGCCGCGGTCGGGGCGATGGCGGCGATGGCCACCGGATTCTCGATCATCGTCGAGCGCCCGGCCCCGCCCGCCACGCCACCTGCGCCGCCCGCGCCGCTCGAGGATGTGACGCTCGCGCCGCCGCCCGACGCACCGAAGTAGTCGCCGCCCTCCGAAGGAGTACACTCGCAAGGCCTGTCCGCGCGCGCGTTCATAGCCGCCGTCGCCCTGGTGGCGGCGGTGGCGACGGTGCCGTACCTGCCGACGCTCGGCCACGACTTCGTCATGGACGACGGCGTGCAGATCACCAAGAACCCCGCGGTGACCCAGAGCGCGCCGCTCTCCGCCTACTTCCTCGACAAAGCGACCATCGCCAGCCGCGCCGACTATCGCGTCTGGTACCGCCCCATCCGCACCGTCGGCTTCCGCGCCGTCGCCGCCCTCGGCGGTGTGCGCCCGGTCAGCTACGGCGTCACCAACCTCGCCCTCTACGCGCTGTGCGCCATCCTCGTCGCCGGGATGGCGCTCCAGGTCAGCGGCGGCGACCGCGCGGCGGCGCTGGCGGCGACCGCGCTGTGGGCGGCGCTGCCGGTGCACGTCGAGCCGGTCTCGTATTACTCGGCGCTCGGCGACGTGCTGTCGCTGGCGCTGGAGCTCGGCGCGCTGTCGTGTGCTGCGCGCGCCATCGGCCGCCCGTCGCGCGCGGCCCTCTTCGGCGTCGCATCCCTGGCGCTGGCGCTCCTGGCGATGGGCGCCAAGGAGATGGCGCTCACCGAGGGCGGCATCCTGTTCGTCGGCATCGCGTCGGCCTGGTCACGTCTCGACCCCGCCGCGCGCCGTCGCGCGATCCTGACCCTGGCCGGTCACGCGCTCGTCACCGTCGCCTACTTCGCGCTCCATCACCACATCATCGGCGCCGTCGGACAGGGCGCCATCAGCGCGCACACGATCGGCTCCGGCCTCCTGCGCGCGCCGGTCTATCTGTGGGCCTACGTCGCGACCATCGTGGCGCCGACGGGACACGCCGCCGCCTACGCCGACCTCTCGTCGCCGGCGTGGAAGCTGGCCGTCTCCTGGCTCGGCGTCGTCGCCGTCGCGGTCGCCACGTGGCGCGCGCGGCAGCCGACGCTGCGCTTCGCGCTCGGCTGGTTCGTGGTCGCGCTCATCCCGGTGCTCCACCTCGTGCCGCTGCACTCCTACTACGCCGACCGTTTCGCGCTGGTGCCGTCGGTGGGGCTGGCGCTGGCGCTCGCCGTCGGCCTGGCGGCGCTGCGCGGACGGACGCGCGCCTGCGCCCTGGCGCTCGCGGTGCCGCTGTGCGCCGGCTACCTGATCGCCACCGCCGTGCAGGCGCGCGCGTGGCGCGACGATCGCACGCTGTGGCAAGCCGCCGTCGACGCCCAGCCACGCGCCGCCCTCGCGCACGCCAACCTGGGCCTGGCGCTCTTGCGCGACCGCCGCCCCGCCGACGCCCTGCCCCACTTCGAGATCGCGCGCGCCATCGACGGCGACAAGCCCGAGGTGCGCCTCGGCATCGCCACCGCGTACGACCAGCTCGGCCGCGCCGCCGACGCCGAAGCCGCCGCGCGCGCGGCCCTCGCCAGCGACGACAGCGACGCCCGGCTGCACGCGCTCCTCGGCGGCATCCTCGCCAAGCGCGGCGACCTCGAAGGCGCCGCCGGCGAGGCGGAGCGCGCCCGCACGCTCAACCCCGATCTCGCCTCGGCCTGGACCCTCAGCGCCCACCTCGCCGAGGTCCGCGGCGCGCGCGCCGACGCGTTGGCCGCCTGGCGCCGCGCCGCCGCGCTCAACCCGAACGCCGCCGATCTGCACGCCGAAATAGCGCGTCTGTCACTCGCCAGCGGCGACCGCGCCGGCGCCGCCGTCGCTGCGCGCAGCTGCCTGCGACTCCGCCCGGGCGACGCGCGCTGCCAGGCGTTACTGGCCCGGACCGGCTCGCAGTAGCGCCGAGGGTCTGCTATGGTTAGGCCCATGTCCTCGACGGGCGGACGGCGTTGGAGCGCCGTCGCCATTGCAAAAAACATCGGCCCCTATCTGATCGCCGCGCTGGCGCTCGGCTGGGTCCTCCGGCACATCGACCACAAGAAGCTGCTCACGGTTCTGCATCAAGCGCCGATGGGCTGGTTCATCGCCATGTCGGCGTTCATGCTGGTGCTCAACTGCGCCGCCGACACCTTCGCGATGTCCGCGGTGTTCCGGCGCTTCGGCACGCGCGTGCCCTACAAAGATCTCTATCTGGTGCGCGCGTCGACCTACCTGCTCGCCGTCGTCAACTATCACGTCGGGCAGGCCGCCATCGTCGGCTATCTCTACCGCGTCAAGCGCGTGCCGCTCATGCGCGCCGGCGGCTGGATCCTCTTCATCATCGGGATCAACGTCGGCACGCTCTTCATCCTCGCCTCCGCCGGGGCCGCGCGCACCAGCGGTGAGCTCCAGATCATGCGCTGGATCCCGCTCGTCTGCGGCATCGGCATCGTGGTCTACGCCATGATCCTCACCATCAAGCCGCGCTTCCTCGCCGAGCGGCGCATCCTCAATCCGCTGTTCGAGATGGGCATCACCGGCCACGCGTACGGCGTCCTCGTGCGCCTGCCGCACATCTTCGTCCTTCTGGTCTGGCACTTCGCGTCGCTGCGCATGTTCGGCGTGCAGGTGACGCCGGGCGCGGCGCTCCTCTACCTGCCCGCCTACTTCGCCATCTCGTCGCTGCCGGTCAACGTCAACGGCATCGGCGTAGCGCAGCTGGTCGCGCTCTTCTTCTTCATGCCCTACGTTCACGTGCCCGCCGGAACGACCGATCCGATCGAGTTCCAGAAGGCGGCCGTGACCGCCTACAGCCTGGCGACGTCGGGCATCTCCATCCTCTTGCAAGTGGTCCTGGGGCTCGTGTGCCTGCGCTGGGCGACCGCGCGCGGGTTGAAAGCCGAGCCCGTCGAAGCGGTCGCGGAGGCAGCGGCAGGCTGATGGCGAGCTACGGACAACCACGCAGGCTCAACGCGCTCACGGCCGTCATGATCCTGTGCGGCCTCGCCGCCGGCTACTGGATGTGGCGCTTCTTTCCCGCCTACTTCGACGGCTTCACCGTCGACCACGTCTTGCGCGAGACCGCGTCGGCGACCTACAAGCTGTCGCGACTGGGCGAGCCCGAGCGCTCCAAGCAGCTCAAGATCCTGCTCGACAAGGCGCGCATCGACATCATCAAGCTCGGCAACGTCACCGATCCCGAGCTGACGGTGAACCTCGATCTCGAGGGCGTCAACGTCACGGTCAGCGCCGACTACACCGTTCCCATCACGCACCCGGTCATCAACAAGACGACGATGCTGCATTTTCACAAGGTCGAGATCGCCGACGTCAAGAAGGTGCAGTGGGAGTGACCTCGCGCGCGGCCACGCTGGCGCTCGTCGTCGCGACGACGGCAGCGCACGCCGAGCCGATGCAGGTGGTGGTGGTCAAGCGTGCGGGTGTCATGTCCTACGAGGAGGTGGCGGAGGAGTTCGGCGAGCGCTGCCGCGTGCGCGCGCGCGTGGTCTCGCTCGGCGACGACGGCCTGCGCGGGCTGCGCTTCGGCGTCGACGACGTCGTGGTCACCGTCGGGCAGGAGGCGCTCGACGCCGTGCGCGGCTCGCGTGCGCGCGTGATCCCGACGCTGGCCTTCTTCGCGCCCGAGGGGCTCGTCGGTCCGCCCGCGTCGCCGCATCCCGAGCTGATCTTGAAGGTGCTGGCCGTCGCGCGCGGCGCCAAGATTCGCACCGTCGGCGTGGTCTACGGACCGCGCACCGCGGGCGTGATCGCCCACGCGACCAAGGCGGCCGAGCGTCTCGGGCTGACCCTGGTCGCGTCGCCCGTCAAGAGCGGCCCCGAGGCGGTGCGCGCGCTCCACACGCTCGCCGACAAGGTCGACGCGCTCTGGCTCCCCGGCGACAGCGACGTCGTGACGACGCAGGTCTTTCAGTACGCGCTGCGCCTGCAGCTCGAGCGCGGCCTGCCGCTGGCGGCGGCGACGCGCCAGCAGGTCCACTCGGGCGCGCTCGTGGCCGCCGACTTCAGCCCGCGCGCGGCCGGGCGCATCGCAGCCGATCTGGCCAATCGATATCTCGACGGCCACACCACCGGTGAATCGCCGGAGATCGACCTCTTCTCCGGCGCGCGCGTGACGGTGAACGCCGTCGTCGCCCGCCGGATGCGCGCCGACGTCGAGGCGCTCATGCGCATGGGAGCGCGCTTCGAATGAGCCTCAAGCTCGACGGCAAGCTGCGGCCGCGGCGGCGCTTTCGCACCCGCGTCTTCGTGTCGCTCCTGGCGCTGTCGATCATGACGTCGGCGGTGTCGGGCGCGATCTTCTATCGCCTGCAGCTCGAGTTCATCGAGAAAGATCGCTCGCGCCGTGCCGCGACGCTGCTCACCAGCCTGGCGACGCAGGCGGAGCTCGGCGCCTACGCCGGCGACGCTTCGTTGTGCGATCTGCCGGCGCGCCGCACCTTCCGCGAGGACGACGTCGTGCTGGCCGGCGTCTACGATCCGGGCGGCCGCGAGATCCTGCGCCTGTCGATCCCGGCGCTCGGCACGCCGCCGCCGCCGCCGCTGGCGCGACTGCGCGTGCTGCTCGTCGATCCCGACGCGCCGCCGGTGCGCATCAACGCCGAGGGCTACGACGATCTCTGGGCGCCCATCGTGACCTCGGCGCGTCCGGCCGCCGTCGCCATGGCGTCGGAGCCGGGCGGCGAGCCGCCGCGACGCGAGGTGGTGGGCCTGGCGCGCGTCGGCCTGTCGCTCACGCCCGGTCGCGAGCAGCTGGCCGAGGTCTTGCGCACCGGCCTCTACCTGGCGGCGATGCTGGCCTTCCTCGGCGCGCTCGCCGCGCTCCTCATCGCGCGGCGCATCTCGGGTCCGATCCTGGCGCTCGCCGCCGGCGCCGACGCCATTCGCGCCGGCAACCTCGACGTCCGCATCGCCGTCGGCAGCGAGGACGAGATCGGCCTTCTGGCCGCGTCGTTCAACGCCATGGCCGCCGAGCTGCGCGAGACCCTGACCAAGCTCGAGGCGCTCAACAAGAACCTCGAGGCCGAGGTGTCGCGCCGCACCGACGAGATTCGCCGCTCGGCCGAGTTCACCGCCGTCCTCAACGCCGCCCACGAGGGCGAAGAGCTCAAGCGCCTCCTCGAGGACGCGCTGGCGTCGCTCCTGGCCGCGACGTCGGTGGGCGCGGCCGCGATCCTCTTGACCAACGAGGAGGCGCTCGAGTTCGAGCTGCACGTCGCCGCCAAGAAGGGCCCGCCCGACGCGGAGTACGGGGCGCTGCCGGCGCACACGCAGCTGGCCTCGGGCGTGCCGATCGTCGAAGCGACCCGCGCCGTCGTGCCGGTCCTGTTCCGCGGCCAGCCCGAGGGCGCCATCGTCCTCGTCTCGCCGACGCCCGAGGCGGTCGACTTCGCGGCGCGCGCCGCCGGGCAGCTCGCCATCGCCGTCTCCAACGCGCGCGCCTACACCGCGCTGCAGCACCTCGCCCGCGAGCTGACCGAGCGCAACGCGGCGCTCATCAAGCAGCGCGATCAGCTGCAGGAGATGAACCGGCTCAAGTCCGAGTTCCTCGCCAACGTGTCGCACGAGCTGCGCACGCCGCTCAACGCCATCCTCGGCTACACCGAGCTCATCCACGAAGGGATCTACGGCCCCACGACCGGCGAGCAGCGCGAGGCGCTCAACGGCGTCGAGGAGTCGTCGCGCAACCTCCTGACGCTCATCAATCAGATCCTCGATCTCTCCAAGGTCGAGTCGGGCAAGGTCGAGGTCTACGTCACCGAGGTGGCGCTGCACGACATCGCACAGCACGTCGCCGCCGAGGCGCAGGTGCTCCTGCGCGAAAAGCCGCTCGCGCTCAAGGTCGTCGCGCCCAGCCGCGTCGTCGTCAAGACCGACTCGGTCAAGGTGCAGCAGATCGTCACCAACCTGGTGTCCAACGCCATCAAGTTCACCGACACCGGCTCGGTCACGATCGAGGTGAGCCCGACGCGCGAGGGCGGCTGCGCCGTCGCCGTCAAGGACACCGGCATCGGCATCCGCCGCGAAGATCAGCACCTCATCTTCGAGGAGTTCCGCCAGGTCGACGGCTCCTCGACGCGCCGCTACTCCGGCACCGGCCTCGGGCTGGCGATCGCGCGACGGTTCGCGCACATCCTGGGCGGCATCATCACGCTCGAGAGCCAGGTGGGCGTCGGCTCGACCTTCACGCTGACGCTGCCTCCCGAGCCGCGCGCCCGACCGCCGGCCCCGCCACCACCGGCAGCGGCGAAATCGAGTCGAATCAGTGCCACAATGAAATCGGTGCCGCCGCCTCCAGGCGGACCCGGGAGGATCAAGTGAGTGTGACTGCCGCGAGCCTGCAAAAGACGGTGCTCCTCGTCGAGGACAACCCGCACAACCGAAAGATCTTCAGCGGCATGCTCACGCACTCCGGCTTCGAAGTCATCGAGGCCGAAGATGGACAGCAGGCGCTCGACGCCGTCGCCAAGGCGCTCCCCGACGTCATCCTCATGGATCTCTCGATTCCGGGCGTCGACGGCTGGGAGGTGACGCGCCGCCTCAAGGCCGATGCGCGCACGCAGCCGGTGCCGATCATCGCGCTGACGGCGCACGCCATGCGCGGCGACGAGGAGCGCGCCCGCGCCGCCGGCTGCGACCACTATCTCGCCAAGCCGATCTCGCCGAAGAAGGTGGTCGAAGAGGTTCGCAAGATCCTCAAGCTCTGAAGTCAATTCTTCGCGTCGCTCTGCCGCAGTGACCGACGGTCGGCGGCGTCGCTTGACACGCCGCGTCTGCCTCGATAGAGCTTGCCGGTCATGAGCGATCCGCCCTCCGGGGCTCCCGCGCCGGCACTGCCCGACGGCGGCGGGAAAGGCACCGAGCGCCGTCGCGACGTCACGGTGTGGGGCTCGTTCATGTGGGGCTACGCCGACGTCGGCGCCGACATCTACGTCGCGCTCGGTCTGGTGATGGCGGCGGCGCAGGGCGCGACCTCGCTCGCCTTCGGCCTCGCGGGGCTGGTCTACATCCTGATCGGCTTCGGCTACACCGAGCTGGCCTCGGCCTATCCGGTCGCCGGCGGCGGGCAGTACTTCGCGCTGCGCGGCCTCGGCGACTTCTGGGGCTTCGTCGCCGGCGCGGCGCTCCTCCTCGACTACACCATCGACATCGCGCTCTTCTCGGTGGCGTCGGTCGGCTATCTCAACTTCTTCTGGCCCTACCTCGTCGGTCACGCCTACGTGAAGCACCCGATCGCGCTCGGCCCCTTGACCCTGCACGATCCGGTGCTGGCCTTCGAGGCGCTCGCGCTCATCGCCGCGCTCATCTGGCTCAACATCCGCGGCATCAAGGAATCGTCGTGGTTCAACGCGATCCTCGGCGGCGTCGACATCGCCACCGAGTCCTCGATCATCATCTTCGGCTTCCTGTTCGCCTGGAAGCCGTCGCTCCTGGCCGCGCAGTGGCACGCCACCATGAGCCACTTTTCGTTCCACGACTTCGCCTACGGATCGTCGCTGGCCATCATCAGCTTCGTGGGGCTGGAGTCGATCTCGCAGGCCGCGCAGGTGACCCGCCGCCCGGCGACGATCATCCCGCGCACCTCGATCACGCTCATCTTCACCGTCTTCATCTTCGCGATGGCGTTCTCGACGCTCGGCCTCGGCGTCATGCCGTGGCAGACCTTCCGCGACAACATCCATGATCCTGTCGCGGTGCTGGCGCACCACATCCCGCGCATCGGCATGGTAGCCGGTCCCTTCGCGGCGTTCCTCGGCGTGACCATCCTCGCCATCAGCGCCAACTCCGGCATCATGTCGGCCTCGCGCCTCACGTTCTCGATGTCGCGCCTGCGCCTGGTGACGTCGTGGCTCGACAAGGTCCATCCGCGCCGTCGCACGCCGGTGCGCACCATCGTGCTGTTCTCCATGATCGGCGCCCTGCAGGTGCTGCTCTCCGCCTTCACGCCGCAGATCCTCGACACCCTCGGCAACCTGTACGCCTTCGGCGCCACGCTCGGCTACATCCTCGTCTTCATCTCGCTCATCAAGCTACGCTTCAGCGATCCAGTCACGCCGCGCCCCTACCGCGTGCCGCTCAACCTGCCGTGGACGCGCAAGGACGGGACCCGCGTCAGCCTCCCGATCCTCGGCTTCATCGGCCTCCTCGGCGTCTCGATGATCTTCTTCGAGGTCGTCTACACCCACCGCATCGGCCGCATCGCCGGCCCGACGTGGGTGCTCCTGTGCCTCGTCTACTACGCGCTCTACCGTCGCTCGCAGAAGCTGCCCATCTTCGGCTCGGTTCCGCACGACTGGGAGAAGGAGCAGATCGAGGTGCTCACCTCCGCCGAGGAGTTCGACCTCCTCGAGCAATACAAGCACGCGCTCGCCGCGCGCGATCGGAAGCGCACGTGACGCCGCTCCGCGCGGGTGACAAGGCGCGCATCGCCATGGCGCCGTTCCACGTCGTCATCGGCGGCACCATGATCTGGCAGTTCATCGCCGGCACGCGCACGCCGATGCTGTTGGTGATGGGCCTCCTCTTCGTCGTCTTCGGCGGCTATCGCCTCGCGCTCATCCGCCGCGCGCTCGGAGCGCGTCGCTGATGGGCGAGGCCGCCGCGACGCTGACGCTGCATCCGCTCGGCATCCTCATCGCCGGCGTCTTCGCCCTGTCGATGGGCGGCCTCATGTGGTGGATGCTGCATCCGCCCGCGGAGATGCAGGCGTCGGTGGCCAAGGCCATGCACGGCGTCTCCGCCGTCCACCGCATCCTCGTCCCCGTGCGCGGCTCGAGCTACAACGAGCGGGCCGTCGAGCTGGCCTGCCGCCTCGGCAGCGATCAGGAGGCGGAGATCATCGCCGCCTACGTGATCGAGGTCCCGCTGGCGCTACCGCTCTCGACGCCGCTGCCAGCAGAAGAGAAACGCGCCCAGGAGGTGCTCGCGCGCGCGCGCGAGATCATCGAGCATCACGGGCTGCCGGCGCGCACCGAGGTGCGGCGCGAGCGTGACGTGGCGCGCGGCATCCTCCGCGTCGCGCAGGAGCAGGACGTCGGCATGGTGGTGCTGGGCATCAATCCGAAGAACCTCGCCGCCGGCGAATCGGTCGGCAAGACCACCGAGCAGCTGTTGCGGAAATCGCACATCGAGGTGATCGTGGACATGCACCCCGAGGTCAGCGAGGACGTGAGCGGATGAACATCGTCGTGGTCGGCTACGGTCGCGTCGGGTCGACGTTGGCGCGCGACCTCATCAATGATGGGCACTCGGTCACCATCATCGACAACCGCTCGGAGCGGGTGCAGCGGGCGGTGCGGCTTCAGGGCGCGCGCGTCGTCGCCGGCAACGCGGTCGACGTGCAGGTTCAGCGCGAGGCCAACGTCGCCGGCGCCGACGTCTTTTTGGCGGTGACCTCCAATGACAACGTCAACCTGGTGGCGTCGCAGATCGCCATCGAAGTGTTCCAGGTCACGAACGTCATCGCGCGCGTCTATGCGCCGTCGCGCGCCGACGTCACGGCCAGCCGCGGTATCGTCAGCGTCTGCCCCACGCGCTACACGGTCGAGACCATCCGCGAGAAGCTGCGCGAGGCGGCCAGCGACGCCATGCCGCATTCGCCGCCGACCAGGCGCGTGACCCGGCCGCGCATCGACGCCGTCAAGATCGTCGACGAATCGAAGTTCGTGGTCATCGCCGGCGGCGGACGCGTGGGGTTCCATCTCGCGCGATCACTCCTCGCGGCAGGACACGAGGTCGTGCTGATCGAGCGCGAGCAGCGCATCGCCACCGAGCTGACGGCGCGCCTCGACTGCCCGGTCATCGTCGGTGACGGCTCGATGACGCCGGTCCTCGAGGAGGCCGGTGCGGCGCGTTGTCGCGTGTTCGCGGCGGTGACCGGACGCGACGAGGACAACCTCATCGCCTGTCAGACCGTGAAGGCGATGACCAGCGGCGGGAGCTCGCCGCCCAAGTGCATCGCACGCGTGTCGGATCCGCACAACGAGGACCTCTACCGCGCGCTCGGCGTCGACTCGACCATCTCGGCGACGTCGCTCATCCAGAACGTCATCGAGCGCGAGCTGCCGACGCTGCGCATCAAGACCGTCTTGTCGCTGCAGGGCGGCAACATGAACCTGCTCGAGCTGACGCTGCCGCCCGATGCGCCGGTGATCGATCACCCGCTCCGCGACATCGTGTTGCCCAAGGAGTCGAACGTGGTCGCGATCATCCGCGGCGGGCGGCCGGTCGTGCCGCGCGGCGACACCCTGTTCAAGCATGGTGACGTGGTGCTGACGCTGGTCGTGAAGGACTCCGAGCGCGCGCTCAAGGAGACCTTGCTCGGCGAGGCGGCCGTGGCCGCGGCCGAGACGCCTTCGCACTAGCGGCGGCTCCGGGCGCTCTGAACGCGCCAAGCCGCTGATCGTCAAGCTCTTTAGGACTTGCCGGCGCTTTTCTCGCCGCGTAAATCGCCTTTACGTACGCCAAAGGTTTGGGTTAAAATCTCCGAGGATGGCGAAGCTGATCCTCACATCGGGAGAGCAGCGTCAGGAGTTCGAGCTGGCTGCCATCAACACCATTGGCCGGCATCCCGACAATTCGATCCAAATCCTCGACCGCATCATCTCGAAGGAGCACGCCCAGATCCTCAAGGGTGGCGACGGTCGCTTTTTGCTCCGTGATCTCGGTTCGTTGAACGGCACGTACGTCGCCGGCTCGCGGGTCTCCGAGGTCAATCTCAAGCACGGCGACGAGCTGGTCCTCGGCTCGACGCACCTCATGTTCGTGGAGCACACCGAGACCGAGGAGTCGCTCAATCGCGTCACGATTGCGCCCTCCTCGCTCGAGAGCATCGTCCGCCACAAGGTCGACGCCGCCGCCCAGCGCGACTTTTTGCCCGAGAAGCAGGTCTTCGACATCGAGGTCCTGCGGCGCGACTACGAAAAGCTGCGCATCGGCCATGAGCTCGGGCGCGCCATCGTCGGCGTCCTCGACCTCGAGCAGCTCCTGCCGCGCATCCTCGACAAGGCGTTCGACCTGCTGCTCGCCGATCGCGGCGTCATCCTGCTCTACGATCAGGACGGCAAGCTCACGCCGCGCTATGTGAAGCACCGCACAGGGCGCGAGGACGATCAGATCGTCATCTCCAAGTCGATCATCGCCGAGGTCGAGCAGCAGAAGAAGGCCGTGCTCTCGTCCGATGCGACCATGGACTCGCGCTTCTCCGGCGCACACTCCATCATCATGCAGGGCATCCGCTCGACCATGTGCGTGCCCTTGCTCCACGGTGACGAGCTGCTCGGCATCATGCACATGGACTCGCAGATCGCGACCAACGCGTTCACCGAGAAGGACCTGCAGATCTTCACCGGCATCGCCGCGCAGGCCGGCGTCGCCATCCAGAACGCGCGCCTGGCCAAGAAGATCGAGTCCGAGACGCGCACCCGCGCGCAGTTCCAGCGGCTCCTGTCGCCCAACCTCGTCGAGCAGCTGGTCTCGGGCAAGCTCCACCTGGAAAAGGGCGGCGAGCTGCGCGAGGTCACCATCCTCATCTCCGACATTCGCGGCTTCACGTCGATGTCGGAGAAGAAGGAGCCGGCCGAGATCGTTCAGATGCTGAACGAGTACTTCGAGGTCATGGTCGAAATTCTGTTCCGCGCCCAGGGCACGCTCGACAAGTACGTCGGCGACGAGATCATGGCGCTCTTCGGCGCGCCGGTCGACATGCCCGATGCGCCGGTCCACGCCGTGCGCTGCGCGGTCGACATGCAAAAGGCGCTGCGCGAGTTCAACCGCACGCGCATCGCCGAGGGGCTCGACCCGATCAAGATCGGCATCGGCATCAACACCGGCCGCGTCATCTGCGGCGCCATCGGCTCCTCGCGAACCTTGCAGTACACCGCCATCGGCGACGCCGTGAACACCGCGTCGCGGCTGTGCTCGATCGCCAAGCAGGGCGAGATCATCCTGTCGGAGTCGACGATGCGGCGCGTGGCCGATCACGTCGACGCCGTCACGATGGCGCCCGTGCGTCTCAAGGGCAAGGAGAACGAGCAGCAGGTCTATAACGTCGTCGGCATGAAGGGCGACGAATGGCGGCAAGAACGTACCCGCCCGATGTAGACTGTCGGCCGTGCTTCGCTCCGTCAGCGCCGCTCCATCGGCTCGCACTTTCATCCTAGCCGCTGCCCTGACCGGCGCCCTCCTCCTGCCCGCGGCGCTGCACGCGCAGCCTGGGCCGGCGCAGGGCGGCATGCCCGAGCCGGCCCCCGCACCGTCGGTGGCCGAGAGTCGCGCCGTCGCCTGGCCGCTCATGTTCGACGTCCACGCGCTCATCGGCGTCGAGCCGCACGACCGCGGCAACCCGATCGCCTTCGGCGCCGGCGCCGAGCTCTTGTGGCGCGCGCGCATCGGCGGCTTCGCGGCGCTGTACGCCTCGGAAGGCACGCCCATCATCGCCCCCAGCGTCAACGGAACGCAGCAGCCGGGCTTCGCCGATCGCATCTCGGTTCCCTTCGGCCTGGCGGCCCGCCCGTTCGCGCCCTTGACCATCGACAACGACGCCTGGTGGGCGCGCCTGGTCTCGGGGATCGACGTGCAGCTCGGCGTCACCATCGAGCACCTGCGCACCAGCGACGACAACGCCACCACCGCGGGGCTCCACGCGGCGCTCGGCGTCGACGTGCCGATCTACGGCGGACCGAAGCGGGGCGGCGTCGCGCTGCGCCTCCTGGCGCGCATGATGTTCACGCCCGAAGTGAACCTCGACAACCGCGCCGTCTTCGAGCCACTCGCCTCCGCGCAGCTCTTCGCCGGCCTGTCGTACTACCCGTGAGCGCGCCGGCGGAGCTCGAGATCTGGAACCATCGCCTGGCCGAGGTGGCCGAGGAGATGGGCGTGGCGCTCGGCCGCGCCGCCCTGTCGGCAAACATCAAGGAGCGGCGCGACTACTCGTGCGCGCTCTTCGATCCCGGGGGGCGGCTCATCGCTCAGGCGGCGCATATCCCGGTGCATCTCGGATCGACGGCGCTCTCGGTCGCGGCGGTGCTCTCGCGCCTCACGCTCGCCGACGGTGAGGTGGCCATCGTCAACGACCCGTACGCGGGCGGCACGCACCTGCCCGACATCACGCTGGTGCGCGCGGTCTACGCGGGCGAGCGGCTGCTCGGTTTTGTCGCCAACCGCGCCCATCACGCCGACGTCGGTGGCAGCGCGCCCGGCTCGATGCCGGTCGGCGTACGCGCGCGCGGCGACGAGCTGCCGGAAGCCGACGAGCTGCCGGCGGCCATGTCGCCGCGCTACGCCACCGGATCGAGCGCCTCGTTGACGACGCGCGCGGTGACCATCGACGAAGAGGGGCTGCGCATCCCACCCACGCGCCTCGACGAGACGGTCATCGCGCAGCTGTGCGCCGTCGCGCGCGCCCCCGACGAGCGGCGCGGCGATCTGGAGGCGCAGCGCGCGGCGCTCGAAATTGGCTGCCGGCGGCTCGTCGCGCTCGCCGAACGCTACGGCGCCGATACGCTCGCCGCGCGCGGCGACGCGCTCATCGGCTACACCGAGGCGCTCCTCGGCGCCGCCATCGCCGAGATCCCCGACGGCGTCTACGCCTTCGCCGATTCGCTCGACGACGACGGCGCCGGCCGCCGCGACGTCGCCATCCGCGTGCTGCTGACCATCTCCGGCAGCCGCGCCAGCATCGACTTCAGCGACTCCGACGAAGAAGTGCCGGGGCCACTCAACGCCGTCTACGCGGTCACGCTCTCGGCGGTCGTCTACGCCTTTCGCCTGCTGCTCCCCGAGGACGCGCCGACGAATCACGGGCTCTATCTTCCGCTCGACGTGATCGCGCCCGAGGGCTCGATCGTCAACGCGCTGCCTCCGCGCGCCGTCGCTGCCGGCAACGTCGAGACCTCTCAGCGCATCGTCGACGTCGTCCTCGGCGCGCTGGCGCAGGCGCTCCCGGCGCGCATCCCGGCCGCCAGCGCCGGCACGATGAGCAACGTGCTCTTCGGCGACGATCAGTTCGCTTACTACGAGACCATCGGCGGCGGCGCCGGTGCCAGCCCCACCAGCGCCGGCGTGAGCGCCGTGCAGACGCACATGACCAACACGCGCAACACGCCGATCGAGCTCCTCGAGCACACCCTGCCGGTGCGCATCACCCGCTACGCCCGTCGTCGCGGCTCCGGCGGCGGCGGCATCCACCACGGCGGCGACGGCATCGTCCGCGAATTCGAGCTGCTCGCCGACACGACCGTCACGCTCATCGGCGAGCGCCGGCGCCGCCCCGCCTACGGCCTCTCCGGCGGAGGCCCCGGTACCCCCGCCGAAGACACGCTCTCCCGCGACGGCCGCGTCGTCCGCCTCCCCGGCAAGATCACCTTCGCGGCGCGCGCCGGCGATCGCATCAGCATCGCCACCCCCGGCGGCGGCGGCTTCGGCGATCCCATGCGCGCAAAGTTCTGGGCGAGCATCCTGACCGGCGAGCCCCTCACCCTCGACTAGGGCTGTCGGGCTGTCCCTAATCTGTTTCGCGGTCTGCCGGCGGCAAGTGGTTGTGCCATCGTCGGCGGCACGCAGTGGGGCCGCTCCCGCCGTCGGAATCCGTCGCAGTCGCCGCTTCGCGGCGTGCTCCTCCATCGTTCGGCCTTACGTCGCGCTGCGCGCGACGAG
>JAQBQH010000351.1 GCA_028287105.1 Myxococcales bacterium | reverse complement strand
GGGGAACGTCGTCAGCGATCGCTATCACGCGAAGTTTTTGTTGAACCCGACGATGGTGAAGAGGGCGCGGAATTACCTACTGACGAACGCGTTCAAACATTATCGGATCGTGGGGCCGGATCCGTTTGCGTCGAGGGTGGCGGTGTGTGAGGCGCGGACGTGGTTGATGCGGCAAGTGGTGTAGGTAGGCACGGGCTACGCGGGGAGATGCGGGCGGCGAGGACGGGGGGGAGCTGCGGCGCTAGTCACAGGGCGTCGCGACGATCCGTGATATATCGCGGCATCGTGCGGCGGGTCGTAATTTATACCGCGCTGTTGGTTGCGCTGAACGTGGTGCTGCTGGCGGTGCGGGCTGGGGGCGAGCGCAAGGTCGGGGGCGTGCATCCGGTTCGCGGCGGCATTGTGTTCGACGTCGGGGGGCGGGGGGACAAGTCGTTCAACGACTCGGCATATCGCGGGCTCGACCGGGCGGTTAGGGAGCTCGGGGTCGAGGCGGAGTACATCGAGCCGGGGGAGGGGTCGGATCGCGAGAGCGGGATTCGGCTGCTCGCCGCGGGAGGGTTCGACCTCATCATCGGCGTGGGGTTCATCTTTTCGGACGACCTCTACAACATCGCGAAGGAATATCCGCGCACACATTTCGCGTGCGTCGATTATGCGAAGTTCGACGAGAAGGGGTTCGTCGTGCCGCCGCCCAACATGGTGGCCATCAAGTTTCGCGAGGAGGAGGGGTCGTTCCTCGTCGGGGCGCTGGCGGCGCTCGTCTCGAAGACGAAGGCCGTCGGATTCGTGGGCGGCATGGACATTCCGCTCATCCATAAGTTCGAAGCGGGGTTTCGCGCGGGCGCCAGGCGTGTCTGCCCCGACTGCCGCGTGATGGTCGGCTACGCCGGCGTCACCGGGGACGCATTCAAGAACCCGGCGAAGGGCAAAGAGCTGGCGCTCGCGCAATATGCGGCCGGCGCCGACGTCATCTTCCATGCCGCGGGCACGACGGGGCTCGGCGTGTTCGAGGCCGCGCGCGAGACGACGAAGTACGCCATCGGCGTCGACGCCGATCAGTGGAACGAAGCGCCCGGCCGCGTGCTCACCTCGATGACCAAGCAGGTCGACGTCAGCGTCTTCGAGACCGCGCGCCGCGTGCGCGACGGCGGCTGGCAGGGCGGGGTGCAGCAGTTCGGCCTGCGCGAAAAGGCGGTCGACTACGTCTACGACGAGCACAACGTCGCGCTCATCGGCTCCGCCGTGCGCGACCGCGTCGAGGCGCTGCGCAAAGAGATCATCGACGGCAAGATCAAGGTGCCCGAGCGATGAGCGCCAGAGGATCGACGCGATGACCGACCTGGCGCCGCCAGCCGAGGCCATCGGCTGCGCGCATCTATGGAAGCGCTTCGGCCAGGTCGTCGCCAACCGCGACGTCTCCCTGTCCGTGATGCGCGGCGAAGTGCACGCCGTCATCGGCGAGAACGGCGCCGGTAAGTCGACGCTCATGCGCGCGCTCTACGGCATCGAGCCGCCCGACGCCGGCTCCGTGCGCATCGGCGGCGAGATCGTCGCGCGCCCGTCGGTGGCGGCGGCGATCGCGCGCAAGGTCGGCATGGTCCATCAGCACTTCATGCTCGTGCCGACGCTGACGGCAGCCGAGAACGTCGTCCTCGGCAAGGAGCCGTGGCTGGGGCCGTTCGTCAACCGGCGGCGCGCCGAGCGCGAGGTCGCCGAGCTCTCCGAGCGCTTCGGGCTGCGCGTCGATGCGCGACGCCTCGTCTCGCAGCTCTCGGTCGGCGAGCAGCAGCGCGTCGAGATCTTGAAGGTGCTGTGGCGCGGCGCCGACGTCCTCATCCTCGACGAGCCCACCGCCGTCCTGACGCCGCCCGAGGTGGCCGAGCTCTTCGACGTCCTCCGCGGCCTCGTCGCCGACGGCAAGACCGTCATCGTCGTCACGCACAAGCTCGACGAGGTGCTGGCGCTCGCCACGCGCGTCACGGTCATGCGCCGCGGCGAGCTGGTGGCGTCGCTCGATCCGCGCGCCACAACCGCGCCCGAGCTGGCGCGGGCGATGGTCGGCCGCGACCTGGCCGCTGCGCCGCCGCGCCCGCTCTTCACCGGCGAATCGCGCGAGCGGCTGCGCGTCGAGCACCTGACCGTCGCGCGCGACGACGGCTCGCTGGCGCTCGACGACGTCAGCCTCTCGGTGCGCGGCGGCGAGATCCTCGGCGTCGCCGGCGTCGAAGGCAACGGCCAGTCGGAGCTCGCGCTGGCGCTGGCCGGCCTGGTGGCGACCGGCGCGCGGGCGCGCGTCCTCGTCGACGGGCATGACGTCGCGCACCAGAGCGTCCGCGTTCGCCAGGAGCTCGGCCTCGGCCACGTCCCCGAGGATCGCCACGCGCGCGGCGCCATCCTCGAGATGACCGTCGAGGAGAACGTGCGCCTCGGCCGCCAGGAGGCCGACGACTCCGCGCTGGCGCTGGCCTGCAAGCGCATCCTCGAGCGCTTCGACGTGCGCCCCGCCGACAAGAGCGTGCCGATGGCGGCGCTCTCGGGCGGCAATCAGCAGAAGGTCGTCGTCGGTCGCGAGCTCTTGCGCGAGCCGCTCTCGGTGCTCGTCGCGGCGCAGCCGACCCGCGGCGTCGACGTCGGCGCCATCGAGCGCATCCACGCCGAGCTTGCGCACGCCCGCGTCGCCGGCAAGGCGGTGCTGCTCATCTCCGCCGATCTCGACGAGCTCCTGGCGCTGTGCGACCGCATCGGCGTCCTCTACCGCGGCCGCGTCGCCGGCTGCGTCGACAACGAGTTCGCGCGTCGCGCCGAGGTGCGCGCCGAGGTCGCGTCGCTGATGCTGGGAGCCGGCACGTGAAGCTCGGCCGCGCGCTCCTCCCGCCGCTGTGGGCCTTCCTCATCGCGATGGCCGCGGCCTCCGCGCTCATCCTCGCCGTCGGTGGCTCGCCGCTCGCGGTCTACCGCCTGCTCGCCGCCGGCACCTGGGGCAACGGCTACGGCATCGGCCAGGTGCTGTTCAAGACCACGCCGCTCATCCTCACCGGCCTCAGCGTCGCGGTCGCCCTGCGCGGCGGGCTCTTCAACATCGGCGCCGAAGGGCAGCTCACCGTCGGTGCGTTTCTCACCGCGTTCGTTGGCGCGCACGCGGCTTCGCTGCCGCCGGTCGTGGCCATCCCGCTGGCGCTCGTCGCCGGCGCCGCCGGTGGCGCCTTCGTCGCTGCCATCGCCGGCGCGCTCAAGGCGTGGCGCGGCGCGCACGAGGTCATCAACACCATCATGCTCAACTTCATCGTGCGCGCGCTCATGGTGGGCCTCGGCGCGCGCCTCTTCGAGCGCGAGCAGATCCACACCGCGCCCATCGCGCTGAGCGCGCGCTTGCCCCGCCTGTCGAGCTGGCTCTCCGCGCTCCACGGCTCGGCGGCCAACGCCTCGCTCTTCCTCGCGGTCGCCGTCGCGCTCTTCGTCGCCTGGCTCTTCGCGCGCACGCGCATCGGCTTCCGCATCCGCGCCGTCGGCCTGTCGCCTGCCGCCGCCGCCGCCGCGGGCATCTCGGTGCCGCGCGTGCAGCTCGGGACCATGGCGCTGTCGGGCGCGATCGCCGGCCTCGTCGGCGCCAACTTCGTCCTCGGCTACAAATATTATTACGAGGACGGCTTCTCGGGCGGCATCGGCTACATCGGCATCGCCGTCGCCGTCCTCGGTCGCGCGCGCCCGCTCGGCGTCGTCCTGGCGGCGCTGGTCTTCGGCACGCTGTCGCAGGGCGGCCTCGCCGTCAACGCCGTCGTGCCGAAGGAGATCGTCGACGTCCTCACCGCCGTCATCATCTTCGCCGTCGCCGCCGCCCAGCCGACGGTGCGCCGCATGCTCGTCGGCAAGGAGCCGGCGCAATGATCGCTACACTCCTGTCGCTCGGATTCTTTGCCGCGGTGGTGCGCATCACCGTGCCCTACGCGCTCGCCGCGCTCGGCGGCACCTTGTCGGAGCGGTCGGGCGTCATCAACATCGCGCTCGAGGGGCTGCTCCTGTTCGGCGCCTTCTCGTCGACCATCGGCGCCTGGTTCGGCCACGGCCCCGTCGCCGGCGTCCTCGGTGGAGTCCTCGGCGGCGCCGCGCTCGGCGCCCTCTACGCGCTCCTCGTCGTCACGCTCAAGGGCGATCAGATCGTCTGCGGCGTGGCGCTCAACCTCTTCGCCGACGGCATCACGCGCTTCCTCCTCAAGGCTACCTTCGACTCGTCGTCGAACTCGCCGCGCATCGACGCCTGGGGCCACATCGGCACCACGCTCATCCTCGTCACCGTCGCGCTCGTGGCGCTGTTCCACGTCGTCCTCTATTGGACGCCGTTCGGCCTGCGCCTGCGGGCCGTCGGTGAGCATCCCGAGGCGGCCGCCTCGCTCGGCGTTCATCCGGCGCGCATCCGCTGGGCTGCGCTCGTCCTCGCCGGCGCGGTGGCGGGGCTCGGCGGCGCCTGGCTCGCCGCCGATCAGCGGCAGTTCGTCGCCGGCATGTCGAACGGCCGCGGCTACATCGCGCTCGCGGCGATGATCTTCGGAAAGTGGCGACCGGCGTGGGCCGCCGCCGCTTGCCTGTTGTTCGGGCTCGCCGAAGCCCTACAGATCGTACTGCAGGCGTCGGGCGTAGGCGTGCCCGCATGGGCGGTGCAGATGCTTCCGTACGTATTGACGATGATCACGCTGGCAGGCTTCATCGGGCGCGCGCAGGCTCCACGCGCGCTGGGAAAGAGCGACTGAAGCCGCCGAGGGTCGCTGACGGCGATGTTTGATTTGCCGCTCCACCCGTGATATCAAGGAGATCCGATGCCCAAGCAGATCCTGCTGGTGGACGACAGCGTCACGATTCAGCGTGTGGTCGAGCTGACGTTTGCTCACGAAACCGATTACAAGGTCATTGCCGCGAAGAGCCACGATGAAGGTCTGGCGAAGGCGCGCGACCTGAAGCCGGACATCATCCTGGCCGACGCCGGCATGCAGGGCAAAACCGGCTACGATCTCTGCGCCACGCTGCGCGCCGACGGTGGCCTGGCTTCGACTCCGATTTTGATCCTGACCGGCAACTTCTCGCCCTACGACGAGGGTCGCGGGACGAAGGCCGGCGCCGACGGCTACGTGGTCAAGCCGTTCGAGACCCAGGCTTTGATCGACAAGGTCGCCGACGCCATCAATAGAAAGGGCGGACGCGCTGCGTCGCCCGTGGCCGCCGCGCCCGTGGCCGCCGCGCCTGCGCCCGTGCCGCCGCCGCCTTCGCGCAAGGACGACAGCCTCGAGATCTCGATCGAGG